>CAUVOD010000034.1:0-24345 GCA_963553525.1 uncultured Lachnospiraceae bacterium
GCGTTTTTTGTGCTTTTACCGTTGCTTCCGCTTCTTGTCGGACACAGCATGATAGGAATTTCATCGTATTCCTTTATAGGGCTTGGCATGAACATATCTACTCCCGAGCTGGGAGCTATACTTAAGGACTCTTTACGATTTATGTCACAGGCTCCGTGGCTCATAATGATTCCGGGGATTTTTCAATTTACCTGCGTGCTGATATTTTCCATGTATTCGGCTGCACTTGAAGGCAAATTGACTCTGCACAGGGAGATATAATATGGATAATTTTTTGTTTGAGTTCAAAAATTATACTGTAAGGTGCGGAGATAAAATATTACTTGATAATATAAACTTTAAAATTCCGACAGGCGGAATATTTTCTATTATAGGCGAGACCGGAAGCGGTAAAACTTTACTTGCAAAAAGTATTGCAGGTCTTCTGCCTGATTATATGAGCTTTCAAGGAGAGATAAATTATAATGCCGGGGATAACATATATAATTTAAACTGCCTGTCATCAAAAGAAAGAAACGGACTCAGAGGCAGTAGTCTGTTGTGGATTCCGCAGTGTTCATCTGCTCTTAACCCTCTTCTTACAATAAAAAAACAACTGCTTTTGCCGATAGTCAGGAACAGAAACATAACTCTCAAAGATGCTGAAAGTGCGGTAAAAGAAATATTTAAAATTTTAGACCTTGATGTAAAAATATTAAACGCCTATCCTTACAGTCTTTCGGGCGGCATGAAGGTAAGAGTCATGCTTTCGCTTGGGATTGCAATGCAAAGCAGAGTTCTTATACTTGACGAGCCGACAAAAGGGCTTGATGCCGAGAGGTGTGCATTGCTTATGAAACTGATTAAGAATATCAGTGTTGAATTCGGAGTAAATATAATATTAATTTCTCATGATCTGGATATTGTACTTGAAAAATCATCCCATTGTGCAGTCCTGTATAACGGTAAGCTTGTAGATACAGGAGTTGCGGAAGAAGTATTAATAAATAAACCTCACAGATATGTACAGGCATTATATAAGGCTATGCCTAAAAATGGTATGGAGGTACTTGATTTTGAATGAAATAATAAGCATTAAAAATGCGGATATAGAATATTCCGATTGCAAAACCGGAAAAAACGGTGCTAAAGTTTTAAATGATGTGAATTTCTATATGAATAAGGGAGAAACCATAGGACTGTTAGGAAGTTCGGGCTGCGGTAAATCAACGCTTTCTTATGTGATTTGCGGAATTAAAAAGATATCTTCAGGAAGTATAAATTGTCCTTTTGATAAGGTATCTATGGTTTTACAGCACCCTGAAAGCTCATTTGACACAATGTGGAGTATAGGAAAGACGCTTCGTGAAATTAAAATCAATTATCTGAAAACACAGGGTTTTGCTGTACCGGATAAGACGGAGCTTGAAAAGGAGTTCAGATTCTGGTTTTCAAAGCTTGGAGTAGACGAATCAAAGCTTTATAATTATCCAAATCAATTCAGTGGAGGAGAGTTACAGAGGATTTCAATAATATGTGCACTTTTGAGGAATTCAGAAATAATCATTTTTGATGAAGCCACTTCCATGTTGGATGTATTAGTTCAAGCCAAGGTAATGAAATTGCTGATGGAGATTAAGGAAGAATATAAACTGTCTTATATTATAATAAGTCATGATACGGATATGGTTAAGCTATTGTGTAACAGAATATATAAGATTGAGAACGGACATATTAAAGAATTTTCTAAAGGCGGGGAGATATTACATTGCTAATTCATAAACGAATACTGGAATTAATATATGGAGTAAAAAGATATATTTTTTCCAAAGGGATTATCGGTATTTTAATCAGTGCGGTTTCAATTTTACAGGCATTGATTCTCGGAAGAATAGTGGGGGGAGTATATTCAGGTGGGACAACTTCCGCAATAATGACGGAAGCCTTGATTCTGGTAGCACTTCTTTTATTTAGAATACTGCTTTTATGGCTTAACCAAGTGTATGGAAAGTGGATTATAGGCAGGGTAAAGAATAAGCTAAGAGAAAGAGCGTTTAAAAAGCTTTTAAGGCTTGGACCGGGATATCTTACACAGAGCAGAACAGGTATCCTGGAGTCTACCATAGTAGCTGGTGTAGATTATCTTGAAGGTTATGTATCCCTATATCTTCCGCAAATTCTTGTTTGCATAATCGGTTCCGGTGCAATGATAATCTATATTTTTACCATAAAGGCCATACTTGGAATAATGGTGTTGGTAACGGCTCTTGTTGCTCTTTTCGTCCCCGTATTTTTTGTAGATTGGATTTCCAGATTCACAGAGGATCATTGGCAGTCATATACAGACCTTAATGCCGAATTTGTTGACTGTGCACAGGGAATGATAACCTTAAAATCCTTTAATGCTGCTGAAAGAGTGGGAGCCTACCTTAAGAAAAAAATGAATGTGCTTTTTAGGGCGACAATGAAAAGCCTTAGAATAAATCTTGCAGACGTAGGGATAGCAGGCTTCGCAATTTCTTTCGGATCCGCATTTACGCTTGCAATGGCTGCATACTATACAGCTAAAGGAAGTATATCCGTATCACAGCTTTCAATATTATTATTTCTTATAACGGAAGTTTACAGACCCGTAACGGAGCTGGGTATATATTTTCATCAAGGATTTATGGGTATGACTTCAACGGATGATATATTGAAGCTTTTAGATGAAGAAGAAAATGTAAAAGACTGTGAAGATAAGTCCGCTTTATCTGAACGCTCTGCAAATAAAATTCCTCCTCAGATAAGTTTTAACAACATAAGCTTCAGTTACCCTTCTAAAGATGGAGACAGTAAAGAAAAAAGAAAATTATTTAACGATTTAACTATAAATATATCAGCCGGTGAAAAGATCGCTCTTGTCGGAGAATCGGGGAGCGGAAAAACCAGTTTGATAAAGCTTTTAGTGAGATTTTATGATGTCGATGAAGGAGCAATTTATTACAATGGAATCGACACCAGGAATATCCCGCTTAAATTATTCAGGGAAAAAATATCGGTGGTATCTCAAGATACTTATTTATTTAACGGAACTATAGAGGAGAATTTAAGGCTGGCTAAACCGGATGCTTCTTCAACTGAAATTGAAGAGGCTGTAAAAGCTGCCCATATATATGATTTTATACATTCGCTTAAAGATGGTTATAAGACAAACATAGGGGAAAGAGGACTTAATTTTTCAGGAGGACAAAGGCAGCGTATAGCTATAGCAAGAGCAATCCTAAAAGACGCTCCCTTAATTATTTTGGATGAAGCAACTTCAAGTCTTGACACAAAGAATGAAAGAGATATCCAGAAAAGCCTTGAAAAATTGCTTGAAGGAAAAACTGCGCTTATTGTTGCACACCGCCTTTCAACTGTTAAGAATGCGGACAGGATACTTGTACTTAATTCGGGGAATATAGTTGAGGAAGGTACGCATCATGAATTAATGTCAAGGAGAGAATATTATTATCGCCTTGTATCAGCACAGAATGTGGAGTCTATGAAATGAGTTTAATATCAAAGAGATTAGATAAATATAGAAACATAAGAAATCTGTCGGGATATGTATTCAGGCATACGGGTAAATTTGCAGTTTCTATAATATACGGTGTTTCTGAGCAGATATTTACCCTTTTTTCCTTGTTGCTCGGTGCATATTTGACCGGACTTGCATTTACAGGAGCAAAAGCTGAGGAAATATCGGGATATTTTTTAGTGTTATTGGCTTTTATAATAGCAAAAGGATTATTTTCCTATCTGCATATGTATGTATGCCATGAAGTTGCATATATGGTTTTGGAAGACTTAAGAGGTGATGTGTATGACGCACTTTCAGCGTCAGCTCCATATAACAGCGTCGATTACAGAACCGGTGATGTAAGCTCGATTATTATGGAAGATGTTGAGACTCTTGAGGTATTCCTGGCTCATATATTCGGCGATTATATTATTGCCGGTATATGTATGATATTATTCACCGGCATTTATGCGTATTTCTCGTTCGGTGCAGCCATAGTAAGCTTTATGGCTTCGTGTATTATACTGACAGTGCCTTATTGGTTCAGCAGTGTAAATGAAAGCCTTGGACGCAGCTTAAGAGAGGGCTTGGGTCAGACTAATGCAGGGGTTGTAGACAGTATACAGGGACTTGATGAAATTGTAATTTTCGGCGCTGAAAAGAAGTTTATTAATAAAATCAAACAGGATACGGATAAGTTAAATAAAATTGAAGTAAAGGACGGAAATGTAAAGGGGTTGCAGGCGGGAATAATAGGTTTCATCATGTCTGCCGTGCTCGTATATATAGTTTTGCTGGCAAACAATATGGTGCTTAAAGGCAGTCTGTCTCCTGTATTTACAGGTGCATTTATAGTTATGTCATTAAATGTATTTTTTCCTGTGGTTATGGTATCTCAAAGTGCAGGCAAAATAGATGCTGCCGCTGCTGCCTCGAATAGAGTTTATGCGTTACTTACAAAAGAGTCGCCGCTTAAAAATGGCGCTTCTGATGTCACGGAGAACTTTGGGGATGATGAGTCTATGGTATTATCCGTACGTGACGTACATTTTTCGTATGACAAAGTCTTCAATAAAAGCGATAAAGCGGAAACGCTTTCAAATACAGTTCTTGAAGGTGTAAATCTTGATATTAAAAAAGGAGAAAATATAGTAATTACAGGAAAATCAGGTGCAGGAAAAAGTACGCTTATGTATCTGCTTATGAGGTTTTTTGATCCTGATAAAGGAGCGGTATATCTTTTCGGCAAGAATATGCGGAATATGAAGCCTGAGGATGTGAGAAAAAATATAGCCTATGTACCGCAGGATGTATATATATTTCATGGTACTATACTTGATAATTTACGCCTCGGAAAGCCTGATGCAAGTATTGATGAGATAAAGGAAGCTGCAAAGGTAGCGGTTGCCGACGGATTTATTTCCGAAATGAAAGACGGATATAACTCTTTTATAGGAGAACGAGGTACTACCTTATCAGGAGGGCAAAAACAGCGTCTTGCCATTGCAAGAGCTCTGGTTACCGGAGCAGATATTATAATTATGGATGAAGCGGTTTCAAATCTTGACAGTGAAAGCGAATCCGAGTTCAGGATTGCACTTGAAAATATATCCAAGCAAAAAACGATTATAACTATTGCTCATAGGAATTCAACAATAATGGCAGCTAAGAGAGTTGTAATACTTGAGGACGGAAAGATTACCGTAAGTGAGAAACCTGAGGAGTGGCTCAAAAAGAACAGTATAAAGTAATATAAATATTAATGCGAAAGTAGTTTAATCCCCCATAAGAGATGGTGTGAACAGGTGAAGCCTTAGCCTTGTCAAGAGTGTAAGAAAATAAAAAATTGTTAGTCATCGGGAGAAAGGATATATGGAAATATGAGCGGAAGAGTGATTTTTATCGGTATGTTTGTGGGCATGGCTATCATATATATATTCATCTATGTATTCATCACTCTTTTGCTGAACAAAAAAAGAGCGGACGGAACAAGACCCATAGACGATGCGGTCAATAATCAGACCAGAACGGATAAGCTGAGCTTTGGGGAGATCATTGTCTACGGTTGTATGCTTGTAATAGGAATTCTTCTGGTATACAGTCTTGTTCGCCGCGGCGGCAGCGGATTTTCGCACACATCCAGAATGGTTATCATCCCTGTCGTTGTTTCCATTTTTAATGCAAGAAAGCGGACGGGGCATTCCATGATGGCAATTCTGGGAGCCTTCTTGATGGCGATATACTTAATGATGGTTTATATCGTTATCGGTCTTCCGCCGAAAGCTCCGAGCATAAGGATAAATCAGACTCTGATCACCATGGACAAGACCACTGCCGAGGATCTTCACAAGGACGGCTATGAGATCTATGTCAGGAAGCCGGAGGCTCTATATGCAAAGTACGAAGAGTGCCTTTCAAGCGGAGATTATAAGAACTACGGCTGGGATCGCAGTATCATGATTGAAAAAGGTTATCAGCATAAGGAAGCTTTGGGAGGTTATCCCGATTATATACTGGTTAAGGACGGTCATGTAATCGGAAATATAATTTTCTATGCGGGAGAGAAGGAGGACAAGGTTTTGGAAGAGGCCTCAGTCATCGGATTTGGTATGGAAGAAGGCAGCCGAACCTACAAGGAGGCCGGTATACAAGCCGACTTTGAAGGCATTGATCTTATGAAGGAGTTGAATCAGCAGGAGCTTGCGGACACTTTCGGTAAACATTTATGGCTTTTACCCAGGGTAACAAAGCCGATAGATGTTACAAGCCTGGTATACGGAATTCAGTGGAATGCGCCATCCGACCGTATGTTCTGGAATAATTATTACAGCTATATCCGCTTTGATGAAGATAATTTTATGACATCCTTTGAACTTTATACAAGCCCGGCAAGGGAGTGATAAAAGGATTAGAAAATATACGTAACCTTTGATACAATTGCCGGTTGAATTTATGGGAGTTTTTCATGACCGATAATCATATTGTATTCGGACTTTATGTACCGATAGGCATAATGATTCTCCTGATGCTTATGACTTTTTTTCACAGGCGTCATGTGTTTAAATATTTATATCTTATAAACTTGGTTTGCATGCTTTCGATTGCAGCTTCATATTTCATTTTGAGAAAATACCCTGCGGGATATTATTATCCTGGATATAGGCTTAATGTTCTGATTTTTATATTGCAGATCGTAAGATTAGGGGGATATATTCTTTCCATGTTGTCCGTTGTAGCTTTTGTGGTCGAGCATGCGGAAAGATATTTATGGGCAAGAGTAGTAATCGGAGTTGTCTGGCTGCTGTTTGTTTCGTTGTGCTTATGGGGAATCCATTTGTTTATACAGGGAATTTTGTCGCTTAATAGCGGATGATATATGTCAGACTACTATAAAAGAATTATTTAAAAGGTTTAAACTGCGGCAGCGGTAAAAGCTCGTATAATTTTGAAATTGAGCCGTATAGCAGTATCTTGTAAAAAAGCAGCGTATTTGGAGTTTTATTGTAAAGGATCAGTTATGAAGCATAGGGGTACAAAAAAGCTGGAAACCGACAGACTTATATTGAGAAGGTTTGTCATTGAAGACGCGGAAGATATGTACAATAATTGGGCGTCCGATCCGGAGGTGGTGAAACATCTGACTTGGACCGCACATTCCGATATAGAGGTCACGAAAGCTCTTTTAACGGAATGGATACCGAAGTATGAAAATGATGATTATTATATGTGGGCTGTTGAATATAAGGAAAACGGAGAGTTGATAGGAAATATTTCGGTTGTCAGGTTTAACGAGGCTTCCGAGTCTGCAGATGTAGGATATTGTATGAACAGGGGATTATGGGGAAAAGGTATAATGCCCGAAGCGTTAAAGGCGGTAATTGATTTTCTTTTTGATGAGGTTGGATTAAACAGAGTAGCCGCCTGTCATGATACTAATAATCCCGGATCAGGAAGGGTAATGGCTAAAGCCGGCATGATACGGGAAGGAGTCTTGCGTCAGGCGGGTAAGAATAATAACGGAATATGTGATGAGGTTTGGTATTCTATTATAAAGTCAGACAGATTGTAACTATATATCAAAACGGTCAGTATGCAGAATGCTTCAAAATCAAAGATATAAAAGACGATAGGGATGGAAATTATAGGAATCCCCTTTTATCTGATATCCGATGAAAGGGGTGCATATCAGAAAAAGCTGTCGTCTTTTTTTGCGGCTTAATATAGTTTAGGCGAAAATTTTATCGATATTATATGTAATATAGTTAGCCGAAATATAATAGTGATACCGAAAAATGCTGATGTTTAAGGTTTCCAGTGCGGATTTTCAGTTTTTATAAATTTAGTATAATATTGAAAAGTGGCATTTTTGAACAAAAAGGAATTTTGTTATGCTCTATCATCCTATTCCGCCGTTATATGATAAAAATTCAAAGATTTTAATTCTTGGAAGCTTTCCTTCCGTGAAATCCCGAGAGGCGGGCTTCTTTTACGGTCATCCGCAAAATCGTTTTTGGAAGGTGACATCTTCAATATATAACGAGAAGCTTCCGGATACGATTGAAGAAAAGAGAGAGTTTTTACTTAAAAATCATATTGCGGTGTGGGACGTGATTTCCGCCTGTGATATTGCGGGGTCTTCGGATTCAAGCATCAAAAACGTTATTGCCAACGATATAGATATAATATTAAAGAATGCCGATATAAAAGTAATTTATGTTAACGGGAAAACAGCCTTTAAGTATTATTGTAAATATACGCAGCCGAGGGTAAAGCGGTCCGCAATATGTCTGCCGTCTACAAGTCCTGCAAATGCGGCATGGGATGTGGAGAGGTTAAAGGATGCGTGGAAGTGTATTAAAGAGACGGGCAGTGGTGTTTAGGCTTCTTTTTTGTGGGATAATGGAAGGAAAAGGGATATAATAAACAGATCGACAGTTTCTTAAGGCGGTTCACTTGACAGCTTTTACATTGAAGCAGCAGTAAAAATAGAATACCCCGTACCCCGGGAGAAAGGAAAAATCCAATCATAATCACCGTAGATTGGATATAAGTGTAATAGATGAAAGAAATGAATAAATTAAGCGAGTATGCAAGACTTTGCATAGAAGTGGGAGTAAACGTTCAGAAAAATCAGTGTGTCATGATCAACGCACCTGTTGAAACAATGGAATTTACGAGATTACTGGTTGAGCACGCATATAAAGCGGGTGCGAGAGATGTCTTTGTCAGGTGGTCGGACGGTATTACTGCCCGTTTGAAATATCAATATGCTCCTAAAGAGGAGTTTGAAACGGTTCCGGAGTTTATAAAAGCCTGTCTTGATTATTATTTGGATCGTGATACTTGCTACATTTCCGTTTCTGCAGACGATCCGGAGCTGCTTAAGGGATTGGATAGTGATAAAATCCAAGCTTCGCTTAAGTCGCAGGCGAAAGCGCTTTTGCGCTGGCGAAGGACGCTGATGAATGATGAGAGTTGCTGGCTTGTGGTTTCCGTTCCTACGGATAAGTGGGCAAAAAAGGTGTTTCCGGATTCAAAAAAGCCTATGGATGATTTGTGGAGCGCGATTTTTGATGCGACGAGAATGGAAACGGAAGATCCGGTTGAGGCATGGAAGAAGCATTTGGGCTTTCTGTCTGAGCGTGTGAAATATATGAATGAGATGAATTTCAAATATTTGCATTACACGTCATCCAACGGCACCGATCTGCACATTGAACTTCCGGAAGGTCATATCTGGGCAGGCGGCGGTGCATACAGCATGAAAGGAACATTTTTCGTAGCAAATATTCCTACGGAGGAGGTTTTCACCCTGCCTAAAAGAGACGGTGTAAACGGTACGGTTTACAGCGTCAAGCCTCTGGTGTACAACGGCCGTCTGATTGACGAATTCAGACTTACATTCAAGGACGGTGAAGTCGTTGACTATGACGCAAAGGTAGGAAAAGATATACTTAAGGAGCTGTTGGAGCTTGATGAGGGCTCGAAAAGACTGGGAGAGGTCGCATTGGTACCTCACGATTCGCCTATTTCAAACAGTAATATATTGTTTTACAATACCTTGTTTGATGAAAACGCTTCCTGTCATTTAGCGCTCGGCAGGGCGTACCCTACAAACATCAAGGACGGGGTTACGATGAATGAAGAAGAATTGAAGGCGCACGGCGTCAATGATTCAATGACTCACAATGACTTTATGATCGGAGCGGAGGATCTCCATATCGTAGGTGAAAAGAGCGACGGAACAAAGGTGGATGTCTTTGTAAACGGAAATTGGGCATGACCCGAGAAGAGATTTTTTTGAGGTGACTGCACTTTGCAAATATAAATCTTTTAAATTAAAAACCTCATTAAATATATTTAAGGTGGATTATGGAAAGAATACAAGTATCAAAGGATTGGTCAAAAAAATATAAAGAAATCAAAGATTTACTTATATCTCCTGTAAATTATGCGCAGTGTTTCGGTATGGAAGAAATACAGGGTAAGAAGCGATACAATCAGGATTCGGAGACGGGATATACCCTGTGTATTTTGGATATGACAAGGATAACGGGCTTTGTGATGTAGTCATTGAATATATTTATTTGGGGTAGCTTTTAAAGAGATAAAGTAATGTCTGATCGGGAGGAGATTAATTTATCATGTGCATGGAATGTTATGTTGATGAAAGCAGAATAACGCCCTTATTAAAGCCTTTGGATTGCCTGAAAAATCACACTCAATATATCTGCGGAACCTGCGGCCGCTGCATTTGCATTGAGCACGATCCTAAGAGAGGATTGCAAAGGTGGAATTTTCCGTTTCGGTCTGAGGAAATTGCCAGGCTGTATCTGAGAACAGCCGATTATACGACAAAGACCGCCTGCGGTATATACGAGATTGAAAGCGGCAAGGGGAGATTATCCTATAAGATATTTGAAAAGAGTGAAGATTTAAAGTTGTTTTTGAAAAAGAATAAGGATAAAAAAAGCGGGCGTATGCTTCCCGTTTTCAGCGTAGGCAAATATAAAGAATATTCGGGCACTGAAGTACGAAAGCTGACCTCCGGTGAGATTGAAAAATATATGAGCGAACGTTGATAGGGTAGCTTAAAAGAAAGAACCGTTTTTGAACGGAAAATATACTTTTCCGTACATTATACTAGTGCTGTCGTTTCTTTTTAAAAAACGTTATGTAAATTCCAAGTATAAGCCCTGCGATAAGGACAGCCGCTTTTACAGGGCTGATTTCATTAGGATTTTCTATATATTTTATGACAGCGGACATTTTTTCTTCTCCGGTGACGGCTGTTAATTTTTGCCCGTTAATAAGTTTTTTTATTTCATCTTCAAAATATATTTGATCTGATTTTGAGGAGGCTGTTATATAATCAAGGGTTTCTTTATCGGAAATTTCATATATAGGGCAGAATATTAATTGAGAAATTCCCGCATTGTCGAAATAATAATAGTTTGCACCCTTTTTCCAAACCATTCCCAAGTTTGCACCCCCAAGATCCGTTACCTTTTCCCAACCCGCTTTTTTATCAAGGTAATATATTCCGGAATTTAAGGATATCAACCTTCCTTTAGGAATAGTTTTGTTCAAGGTTATGGGAGGTTGATATTCGGCTCTTGTTTCATAGGCATCCAGATAATATATATTTTCATCATCGGAAAAAATATTTGGAGATATTTCTTCAATATTCCCTTTGAAAATATTATCCCCTATTCTTTCCTGTTCTCCTTTTTCGGGATTGAAAAAATAAGTACCGTCTTTACTTATAAAAAATAAATTATAGCTGTGCGCTCCGTCAGCGCCTATAATTTGGTAGGGAGCGTGTAATGCGTCAAAAAAATAATCCTCCGCAAAGACGGTACCGTTTAATTCATCATAAAGATAAGAGATATTTTGATAGCTGTCGCGGACTGCTTTTAAATGACCGTTATTTTTGATCGATAAAAGTGTTGATTTATAATATACATTGGAACCGTCTGTAAAATACGGAGAAGGGGATGCGGTTTCTCCTATACGTCCAAAGGTTTCAGGATCGGCTCCGGTCAAATGCTCGCCCTTGTAATATATCTTCTCTCCATCAGTTGCAATATAATTAAGATCTTCGATTATTTTTAATTTATTACCGTTATCCAGCTTTTTATAAGGGTAGGTATATGTATTTCCCTCCAATTCTGAGGATGTGGAACAAAAATAATTATTTGTGCCGTCGCTATAATAATTATTCCCGACCGAATATAAGCTGTCGGGGTTTAAATCCGGAATTATTACATTTCCGAAATATACGTTATTTTTGTCTAAACCGACGTTCCCGCCGTAATCATCAGAATCTAAAGCTTTGAAGGTAGATGTGTCGGCTTTATCCAAGGCAGCCATGCCCTCGCCGACAATCAAGACATAGATTTTTCCCTTATATTGATAAAATTCGCTATTTCCGTATCTTTTCCCGTTTTTTTCTATTTCCGAGCTGTTGTCACTATGAAAGAAGAAAAACAAGCAGAGAGCCGTAACGGAAAATAGCAGCGTTACAATCAATGCTGATATAATGATTTTTTTCGTTGAGTTCGATTTTTTTTCGCTATTAAAGCTGTTGTCATACATAGTGTTTGTTTTCAAGATCCTTATCCGCCATTTTACCGCATTTTTTGTGATTTACAATTATATACCTTTGCGATTAAAAAATCTCCAACATCAGAGTTGCTTTTTCAACCTGCCTGATTTTGATGAAAATTCTTCAGTGTAAATCTTAATTTTCGCTTGTATATATAAGTATCATTGTAGTATTTAATTACCGAAATAAAAATATTTAAGGAAATTATTGAAAAACGGCACTAAATTTTGCGCAATCATATGTTATTATAAATCATTAAGCTTCATTTAATAAAGAATCGCTTATCATAAATAATACAGTATATGAATTTACTTTGGAGGAAAAGAATGTCCGTAACCTATTTTATTCACAGGAACGACGAAGAGAAGCATGATTTTGATATAGCAAAATTTAATGAGGATATTAAGAAAAAGTTTCATGGTGTTACTGTGGAAGTCAGCGGCAATTCAAATATTTCCTATGATATTTGTTGGGAGTATTATTCCGACCGCTATCAATTTGAATGCAGGATGGATAGGGACAGATGTACTTTTGCAATAGAATATTTTAATTCAAGCAACAGGATGTATGACTATGCGGAATATATCGGGTGGCTTAGAAGCTATTTTCCGGCTGAAAGTGAAGTCATTCTCTGTGATGAAAATTATGAATATTCGCTGATATTATCTAAGGATATATCAATTACCGATATAATGGAGGTGTTACAATAATAAAAGTATTTATGTATAAAAACGGAAAAATCGAAATCGGCAGTGAAAGCAGGTGATTAAGACGGGATTTTATATATGCGGTTTGATTTTTTTCATTGTAATGCTATTGACCCTGATGTTCACAATATTTTTATATGTATCTCTTGCAGCTGCGGTCAAAAGAGGAGGGAGTGTGCCGGCATGGATATACAAATCTGCCATTATTCTGCCGTTTAATCTTAAATTGTCGGAAAATTCATGACAAAACCCCGCGGTTTCTTGATGAAATGGCGGTAGCCGGGGAGGCTTTTAAAAATAAAAGCCGGATTTTATAGATCGCAGCGATGATAACGACGGATTAGAGGAGATCAATGAATGTCGGTTTTAAGTGAAAAGCAAATAAAATACGGGTTCAATTATTATCATAAAGATGATCCGCAGCCTAAAGTTGTTGTAGAAGTTTCGGAATATACCGGAGAAAGCGTATGCACAATAAACTGCACTCAATTAGGGGATGCCTTTACACCTCAGTATAAAACTGCAAAGGAGAAAAAGAGGGTTTTACGGGAATGGTGTGATTTTTTATCAAGCAATACGACAGCCTTTACGGAACTGTCATTTTCAACAAGAATGCCGCAGGAGTTGTTTGAAGCGGTTTGTTCACAGCAAAATCTGATAAAGTTAAATATAAAATGGGGCGTATATTCCGATATTTCTAAAATCACAGATCTTAAAAAGCTTAAATATCTGCATATAGGCTCGGGCGCAAGCGTGCAGAGTATAGAGCCTGTTACACAGCTTAAAAACCTTGTTGCTTTATCGGTAGAAAACTTTCAAAAAATTGATGACTACAGTTTGCTTTCAGAGCTTAAAAATTTGGAGAGTCTTTCAATAGAGGGAAACGGACTCGCTCCTAAATATATCAATGTAAAAACCTTAGATTTCCTACGTGATATGAAGCAATTAAGGTTTTTCGGGTTTTTTACGGCAAGGCTTAAAAGCAAAGATTATACTCCTGTTTTGAGTCTTGAAAATGTTGAGAACCTGAGCATAAGACCGTGCAAGGAGCTGAACAAATTGTATGGAGAAATAATCAAATTGCCCAAGTTGAAGTACGGATTGTTACTTGATAAACCGGAGCTTTATATATAATAATTCGGGTGTGGGAGATTTAAAAATGATAAAACTAAAAGATATAGGAAATTTTGAGTCCGTTCCTCAGCTTATCAGCGACATTATAGAGGGAAATATATCGGCATTGGATGAACATTTATGCAAAAAATAATTGACGGGGATTTTTAGAGAAGCGGACGAATATGAAAGAATATCAGATCAGAGGCTATGATCCGGCTAAAAAGATTTTTATTGATCTTATTATATGTATGTTAAGAGAAGCAATACCCGTTTTCGGGGCTGTTATAATAATGTCGGCAGCCATATCAGCCGTTTTGTGCCTGGTTAAGTTCAATATTATTGCATTGCTGCTGTCTTCAATACCCGCTTTATTTATTTTGATGTTTGCCGGTCACTTAATTGCAAAGGTAACAAGCGCCAGGGCGGATAGAGCGTATGGGAAACAGGAGTTGTATCTGATTGGCAATGATCTGTATCATACAGCGGATATCAAGACACGCTTTTCCCGCAAAATAAAATGCTTTAAGATCATTGAAATATATCGTATTGAAAAGTCCAAGCTTTATTGGGAGCTTGACTGCCTATGTTATAAAACCGAAAAATTTTGTTATGCGGCGGAAAATATAGAAGCCGTTTTGGAAAAGTTTATACAGGATGAAGAAGCTTTAAAACCCGGCAAAGAGAGTTTAATAATCAAGAGGCAATACGGAGATCAAAGCGATGAATTGATAGACGGTATTTTAAAAAAATTGCGGTTAAAGAATCGTTTGTAAAGATGTAAATCATATTGTGTTTGTAAGAGATGAAATAAGGTTTGTGACGGATATATCAGCGGATCGACTTGCAAAGCTTAATAAAACGTGACACAATTGATCAAAATCAATTTTAATAAAATTAAATTTAATTAACTGTCAAATAAGAGTTATATTATGAAAATGGAAGTAGGGAAAACATATCGCATAAAAAAAGATTTTTCCCGTTTTAGAACCGGAGAGCTTTGGACGCTTACAGACAAAGGCTTTCAGGCTTATTTTGGCGAGTATAACTTTGTTTTCGTTAATACTGAGAAATGCTCTCAGTGTTTGGTTTTACGTGACGCCTCGGATGAAGATATGGAAATGTATCGCTGCATGCAAGATTACTTTGAAGAATTCATCCCTAATTAGTCGGCGGTCATTATGAGGAAATAGAATTAAATAATAAATTTTGTTTGAGCAGTAAAAAATAAAGTGATTGTAATTTTTAATTAAAACTTTAAATAAATTTTATAAAAAAGGGAGGATAAAATGAAACTCAAAAACAAAATGCTGTTTTCAATCGGTGTACCGATACTTTTGGTCGTTATAGTGCTGACCATTGTTTCTTACATTTATTCAAGATCCCTGTTGGTAAGCGAAAGCAGGGAAACCATGCTGGCTAAATCTCAGAAATATGCATCCGATATTGAAACCATTATTTTCCAAAAAATGAGTTACGTTGAGGTTTACGCAAACAACATTTCAAAGGATCAGAAGAAGGGACAGGCTCTTTTAAGAGACTTGACCTATCTTACACAAAATGTTGACGGAGCTTTGGATTTCTATGCGGGCTTTAAGGACAAAACATTTTTGGACGGCTCAGGCTGGGTGCCTGATGCGGATTTTGATCCGACAAGCCGAAGCTGGTATAAGGGGGCTATAGGAAAAAGTTCAGCCTATGTATCCGATCCTTATATCAGCGCTATTGACAACGGTATTGTAGTTGCCATCAGTTATGAAATAAAATATAACAACAAACCTGAAGGTGTTCTTGGTGCAGATCTTTCAATGAAAGAGTTTGAAGACTTGATCAAGGGAATTAAAGTGGAAGAAACCGGCAAGGCTCAGTTGTTGAATAAAACCGGCAATTTTATTATAAGTGATAAGTATACTTTAAATGACAGCATGGCAACCGTTGAAAACGGCGCTTTTTCAGCAGTGGCAGACAAGCTTTCTTCAGGTCAGTCTGAATTTTTATCTAATAAGGATAACGGAGTTGAACGTTTTTATGCCGTCAGTCCCGTTAAAGGCACCGATTGGGCTGTAGTTTTGGAGGCACCTGCAAATGAGATTACAAGGGCAGCTTCCGAGCTGGCTGTTTTTATGTCTGCCATCGGAGTAGTTTCAATTTTAGTTTTAATGATAATTATTTATTTCGTTGCCAACTCCATATCAAAACCCATTATCAGATTAAGCGAGTGTATTCAGGGAATGGTTGAGTATGATTTTACACTTTCGGACAGATCTCCGTCCGTCATCTACTCCAAGAATAAAGATGAAATCGGCGTAATATCCAGATCTTTGATATCGGTCAAAAAAACCATTCAGGAAATAATGACGCAGATTACCGATATAGCCAATCAGGTTTCCGCTTCTTCTGAAGAATTGACCGCATCCAGCGAACATTCGGCGAGTACAGCCAAAAATCTGACCGGAACGGTAGGAGAGATCTCGAACGGAGCGGTCATGCAGGCTGAAGATATGCAGAGGGGTGCGGAAGCCATGCAGGTTATGGACGGAGCCTTAAATGCGAATGAAACCATTATAGGTACCTTGAATTCAACCATAAATGAAGTATCCTCCGCTAAAGAGCAGGGTATACTCACCATCAAGCAGTTAATTACAGCAACTGAAAAGCTCAAGGACGCCACCGAAAATGTGCATGGAGTTATTTTGAACACTAACGACAGGGCTTTGGAAATTTCTTCAGCCAGCAATATGATTAAATCCATTTCCGATCAGACCAATCTGTTGGCGTTGAATGCGGCGATTGAAGCCGCCCGTGCGGGAGAAGCGGGCAAAGGCTTTGCGGTCGTCGCCGAAGAAATTCGCAAGCTTGCGGAGCAGTCAAATAAGTTCACCGAAGAAATTCAGGAAATCGTTCAGGGGCTGACGGAAAAGGTAACTGAAACCGTCGACATAATGGATCTTGTGGGAGGAACTGTAGCGGAACAAAATGATAAGGTAAATGAAACGCAAAAAATATTCCATGTTATATCAGGCGAATTGGATAAAAACATGAACGAGATGAACAGATTAAACAATTCCGTAAACGAACTGGAAAGAACCAAGGAGTCGCTTGTAGGAATTATTGAAAATCTGTCCGCTCTTTCGGAAGAAAATGCCGCAGCCACACAGGAGGCGTCCGAGTCATTGAATTCGCAGCTTTACTCGGCTCAGGAGGTTGCTTCCGCAAGTGCAAGCTTATCAAATATGGCACAGGAAATGATTGAAATGATAAGTAAGTTCAAGGTTTAAGATTTATTATTTCCGGGATCTTGAAAAAGTACATAACAGGTTATGGGAGTAGGCTTGATAAAGTTTACTCCCATATTGTGTGTTGGGCTCTTGCACCGTAACGATATGCCGAACCGTCCGAATTAAAATTGGCCTCAATGCGATAACTTTTCCACAGTTCATATCCTGCCGTCTGCATTTTAAGAATAAAAAAAGTATCCTTTTTTACTTCTTCGTAATCTACAGGGTTTAATGAAAAAATATCCGTCAGATTCTTTGTTCTAAAGTCACGGATTGTGAGACGGGATAAATCTTTATGGTTAAAAGTAACCTCGGATAATTGTTTATTGTCCGCCGGAATCTCATAATACGTTATAACACAGTTCTTCAGTTTGTCGGAATCTTTCCATGTAGGGGTAACGCTCATAAAACCGTAGGACTTACCGTCACGAACGATTTCTAAAAGCTCGCCGTAATAAAAATGGTCATTGCGTTCATTTACAATCTCGCTGTCGGATGTCTTTTCAGAGAAGACGAAACCGGCGGACAGGAGCTCGGCTGCCTTTGTTTCACCTATAATCACGTTGGTTTTGTCTAATTGGACTTCAATAGGCTCTGTAGGAAAACCGGTCATGAATATGCAGAGAGTAAAGATAAAACATGTAAAAGACATTGCGGCAATCACGGCATCCGATGAAGAATAAAAATAGGCAGGTTTATTATTTGCTCTCCTCAGCAATGCCGAAATCAATTTAATAATGCGGCTGAGTATTACAACTGCAACGGCAATAACAAACTGAGCCTTCAAACATGTGTAAAGTGATGCGGAAAAGTTATGTGTTTTGTAGTATACTGCATTCAAAACAACAATATTTCCTAAAACAAAAGTCAGAATGAACAAGGTGGCCTCTATCAGCGCTGTTGAATCGGTAACATCATCAAATTGAGTGTTACTGAATCTTCCCCTAAGGGTTTTTCCGATCGCATATATCCATTTAGGAACATCCTTTCCTATCACTACAGCAATTGCAAGTCTGAGGTATATATAGATTGTCAATAGAAAAAACAGCGCCGCAACAAAGTAAAAAACTAAAGGTATTATAAAAAACACCATACGTAGTTCCTCCATATAATTAAAATTAATATTTCCGTCCGTCGGGTATTATATCACGGCAGGACAAGTGCAGTTTAACCGTAGTAAAAATATTATTGGAGAAGACTTTAAAGAAATATATATCCGAATTCATAATATCTTGTGTTTTTGTTAAAACATTATTGCATTTAATTCTGCCTTGTGTTAAAAGTATTAGGATATAAATTCAGGAGGGTAAGGATGAATAAAAACAGTATTCTTAAAGTAAGTGACCTAAGCGTCGATACTATAAACCGAATATTGCAGGATGCTAAAAAATTTTCCGGTGATTTTAAAGATTGGCAATTATCTAATGACAGATTAATTGCCAATCTTTTTTTTGAGCCGAGTACAAGGACGCATTTCTCATTTGTAAGTGCGGAACACGGTCTGGGCTTAAAAGTTGTCGATTTTATAGCACAGGGAAGCTCTATAATAAAGGGAGAGAGCCTGTATGATACAGTTAAAACCTTTGAGGCGATAGGCTATGACGCACTCGTGATCAGACATACCAAGGATAACTATTTTGATGAACTGGGCAATATAAATATCCCGATAATAAATGCGGGGGACGGCTCAAGCAACCATCCGAGCCAATGCCTGCTCGATCTTTATACTATAAAAGAAGAGTTCGGAGGATTTGAGGGTTTAAATGTTATGATAGCGGGAGATATCAGACATTCAAGAGTGGCTCACAGTAATAAAGAGGCTATGGAAAGACTCGGCTGTAATGTAAAATTTTCGGGTCCCTTATCTTATATGGATGATATGAATGAATATATAGAATTTGATGAGGGAATAAAATCAGCCGATGTTGTGATGATGCTGAGAATACAACATGAAAGACATCAGGAAAAGATGAATTTAAGTAAAGACGAATACTTAAGACAATACGGACTTACCTTGGAGAGAGTTAAAAATATGAAGAAAAATGCCATTATAATGCATCCGGCTCCCGTAAACAGGGGAGTTGAAATTGCAGACGAGGTTGTAGAGCATGAAAAGTCCAGAATTTTTAAGCAGATGGAAAACGGCGTACTTGTCAGAAAGGCTATGATAAAAAGGGTTTTCAATGAAAGGTTCGGTGAGTAAGATGATTTTAATTAAGAATGCTAAATTGGTAGATAAGGGAAATGACTGTGTAATAAGAGATATTTTGATCGACAAGGGAAAGATACTGAAAATAGGCGAAAAGCTTGAGCAAAAAAATGCTGAAGCCAAAATAATAGACGCCGCCTTTAATCTGCTTATACCGGGAGGAATAGATGTGCATGTGCATTTAAGGCAGCCCGGCTTTGAAGAAAAGGAAACGATTAAAACGGGCAGCTTGGCTGCTGCAAAGGGCGGATACACCACAATAATGGCTATGCCTAACGTTAAGCCCTTTCCCGATAATGTAGATACGATAAAAGACTATTTGAGGCTGATAAATTCCGAGGCGATAATTAATGTGGTTCCGTATGTCTGTATTACAAAGGGAGAAAAAGGAGCCGAACCGGTAGATTATGAAGCCGTAAAAAACAGCTTTAATCTAAGATATTTCAGCGACGACGGAGTTGGAGTTCAAGACGACTCCATAATGCAAAAAGCCTTTGAAGGGATAAAAAAGATAGGCGGAATAATCTCTGCGCATACTGAGGATATGAGATACAGAAAGCCGGGTTCCTGCGTACATGACGGGGAATTTGCAAAGAAAAACAATCTGGTCGGGATACCGAGTGAAACGGAATATATGCAGATAGAAAGAGATTTAAAGCTGGCAAAAAAAACAGGTGTAAAATATCATATTTGTCATATGAGTTCAAGAAGGAGCGTGGAGCTTTTAAGAGAGTATAAAAAAATGGGAGCCGACGTTTCAGGAGAGGTAACCATTCACCATCTTTTATTAACGGAAGACGATATAGATGTGAATAATGCCAATTATAAGATGAATCCTCCGCTTAGAACCAAGGATGACAGAGAGGCTTTAATAGAGGGGCTTTTAGACGGAACTGTTGATTTTATCGCAAATGACCACGCACCGCACACCGAGAAAGAAAAGGCGGAAGGAATTATAAATGCTCCTTTCGGTATATCCACCATAGAAAATGCCGTTGCCTTATTTTATACAAATTTTGTAAAAACAGGTAAGATAAGCCTGGAAGATTTTGTAAAATATATTTCATCTAAGCCTGCCGACAGATTCGGATTCAAAAATAAGGGCTGTATAAAAGAGGGCTATGATGCGGATTTGGTTTTGATCAGGGAAGAGGATAATATTATAGATAAAAACAGTTTTATTACAAAAGGGAAAAATACCCCTTTTGACAAGACAAAGGTATCAATACTTACGGAGTGGACAATGTCTTTAGGAGAGTTTGTTTACAGGAGGGATCATGTCTAAGAGATATTTGGTTTTGGAGGACGGCAGCTTTTTTGAAGGAGAAGCCTTCGGAGGCAGTCGTTTCAGCATAGGCAGGCTTATTTTTAATACCGATATGAACGGCTATCAGAGAATACTTTGCGACAGTGCAAACAGCGGTCAGATAATCAATTTCACCTATCCTTTAATAGGAAATGCCGGAATAAACAGGGACGGGGCTGAGGGCTTAAACCCGCATATTTTCGGGGTGATTGTATCCGATGTCTGTGATAATCCGAGCAACTTTACAAGCAGGCTGTGCCTTGATGAATTTCTAAGACTTAAAAATATTCCGGGAATAAAGGATATTGATACCAGACACATTACAAAAAAGATAATAAAAAGCGGAACTATGAATGCATGTTTAACCGACAATATTTCAAACATTGATGTTTTGGTGGAACAGATAAAAAATTATAGGGAAGATAAAAGCATTGTATCAAAGGTTTCCGTGCAGAAGCCTTTTCATATACAAAATGATAATGAAAAAATAATAGTGATAGATTTGGGCTCGATAAATGATATTGTAAAGGAGCTTAATTCTAAAAATCTGGATATTACCATTCTGCCTTATGATGTGAGTTTTGAATATATCGTGTCGCTTAATCCGGACGGGATTATTTTAAGCGACGGACCTGGAAGACCTGAATTTATAGAAAAGACTATAGAATTATGCAAGCTTCTTATGGGGAATGTGCCTATTTTCGGTATAGGATTGGGGCATTTGGTGTTGGCTAAGGCTTGCGGCTGTGAGATAAAAAAATTAAAGTACGGGCATATGGGAAACAATTATCCTGTAAAAAATGTAATAGAGGACATAATAGAAATTGTAGGCAAAAACAACAGCTACACAATAGACAAAAATAATATGCCGAGTGATATAAGAGTTCTTTATAGAGATATAAATGATGATACTATTGACGGTTTTGACAGTATTGTAAAAAATATTATGGCGGTACAGTTTAAGCCCGCTTTAGATTCGTATGTTAATAAAAATAAGCATTTTGCAGCGTTTTATAAGATGATTGAAAATTCCAAGGAGGCAAAAAATGCCTAAGAGAACTGATATTAAAAAGATACTTGTAATAGGTTCAGGGCCTATAATAATAGGTCAGGCGGCGGAATTCGACTATTCAGGGTCGCAGGCGTGCAGCTCGCTTAAAGAGGAGGGCTATGAGGTAATTTTAATTAATTCAAATCCCGCAACTATTATGACCGATACCGAAATAGCGGACAAGGTGTTTATAGAGCCTCTTACCTTGGAATTTGCCGCAAGAATTATACATAAAGAAAAGCCTGACGCAATTCTTGGAAACTGCGGAGGACAGACAGGACTTAATCTGGTAATAGAGCTTGCAAATGCCGGAATATTGCAGGCAAATAATGTCGAGGTATTGGGTACGGGGCTTGAAGCCATAGAAAAGGCGGAGGATAGAGAAAAGTTTAAGGATTTGATGAAAGATTTAAACGAGCCCGTACCGGATTCCATAATAGTGCATACAGTCGAAGAGGCTATCGATTTTGCCCATAAAATCGAGTATCCCGTGGTTGTAAGACCCGCATTTACTTTGGGGGGAACGGGCGGAGGTTTTGCAAGAGATGATATGGAGCTTTCCGCAATTACAAAAAACGGATTGAAAATTTCACCTGTAAATCAGTGTTTGATTGAGAAGAGCATAGCCGGCTATAAAGAGATAGAATTTGAGGTGATGAGGGATAATAATGATACCGCCATCATTGTATGCAGTATGGAAAATGTAGATCCCGTGGGCATACATACAGGAGATTCGATAGTCGTAGCTCCTACTCAAACGCTTACAGAATATGAAAATACAATGCTTGCAAATACCGCAAAAAAGATAGTGAAAGCACTTAAGATAAACGGCGGTTGTAATGTGCAGCTGGCGCTTGACCCTAAATCATTTAATTATTATGTAATAGAGGTCAATCCGAGAGTATCAAGGTCGTCGGCTCTTGCAAGCAAGGCGACGGGCTATCCCATAGCAAAGATTGCTGCTAAGACAGCCGTAGGGCTCAGACTTGATGAAATAATAAATCCTATAACCAAGACAAATTATGCCTGTATGGAGCCCTGTGTGGACTATATCGTAACAAAGCTTCCAAGATTCGCTTTTGATAAATTCGCGGGAGCGGACAGAAGGCTCGGAACACAGATGAAGGCAACGGGCGAGGTTATGGCTATAGGCAGAAGCTTTGAGGAGGGGCTGTTAAAATCCATCAGATCTATTGAAATGAAGACCGACCATATTGAGCTGAAGGATTTGCCGAGGGATATTGAGGGGCTTGTGGCAAAGGTTAAAAACAGGGACGATGAGAGAATTTTTGCCATAATGGAGCTTATAAGATGCGGCTACAGTCTTGAAAAAATCTATGAAATAAGCAAGATTGATATATTTTTCCTGGAAAAGCTTGTAAATATTTTTAAGCTTGAAAAACTGATGCTTGAAAATACAGGAGATTTGGATACATTAAAAAAGCTTAAAAAAGCGGGTTTTTCCGATTCCTATATTGCAAGAAATTGGAATATGACGCCAAAAGAGCTGTATGATATAAGAAAAGAAAATAATATAACTCCGGTTTATAAGATGGTAGATACCTGTTCCGGAATTTTCAACAGCTTAACGCCATATTATTATTCAGGCTACCTGTATGAAAATGAAAGCGTCGTATCCGATAAGAAAAAGATCATTGTATTAGGCTCCGGACCTATAAGGATAGGTCAGGGAGTGGAGTTCGACTATTCTACGGTGCATTGTGTAAAGACCCTTAAAGCTTTAGGATATGAGGCTATAGTAATAAATAATAATCCGGAAACGGTATCCACCGACTTTTCCGTATCGGACAAGCTGTATTTTGAGCCTTTAACAATAGAAGATGTGATGCACATAATTGATTTGGAAAAACCGCTTGGAGTAATAGTGCAGTTCGGCGGTCAGACCGCAATAAACTTAGCTGAGGATCTGGTTAACAGAGGGGTTAAAATAATAGGAACGGCTCTTGAAAGCATTGATAGGGCGGAGGACAGGGACAAGTTCGAGAAGATGCTGAAGGAGCTTTCTATAAAACAGCCGAAAGGAGATACCGCATTTACTATAGATGCGGCGGTTAAGATAGCGGAAGAAATAGGATATCCTGTTTTGGTCAGACCCTCTTATGTGCTTGGCGGCAGGGCGATGGAAATAGTGCATAATGAAAAAGACCTGAGACGATATATGCAAGGCGCCATTAAGGAGATAAGCCACGACTCTCCTATACTGATAGATAGATATCTGATAGGAAAAGAGGTGGAAATAGATGCCGTTTGTGACGGAGAAAACGTATTTATACCCGGAATAATGGAGCATATTGAAAGAGCCGGAGTACATTCGGGAGATTCAATTTCAGTATATCCCACACAGACACTAAGCAAAGAAGTAATAGACAAGATAGTGGACTATGGAATAAAGATAGGAAAAGGCTTTAATTTTATAGGCTTATACAACATACAATTCATTGTAGGAGCTGATAATGAGGTCTTTGTACTTGAGGTAAATCCGAGGTCGAGCAGAACAATACCTTTTTTATCTAAAGCTACAGGTGTAAA
>CAUVOD010000035.1:0-23253 GCA_963553525.1 uncultured Lachnospiraceae bacterium
AACTGGCTTGGCGGTTTGCTGCTTGTTAAGTATGAAAGCGGAAAAAAGCTTATACTTTTTTTATGTGTAGTGTTAAATCTTTCGATTCTGGGATATTTTAAATACGCAAATTTCTTTTTGAATACAATAGATAAGCTTCTGCCTTTTGTATCCCTTCCCAGAGTTAATATAGCTTTGCCCATAGGAATAAGCTTTTTTACCTTCCAGGCTATGAGCTATGTAATCGATCTGTACAGAAAAAAAATCAATGTACAGAAAAATATCTTCGATCTCGCTCTTTATATATCATTTTTTCCCCAACTGATTGCAGGTCCCATAGTAAAGTACAGGGATATAGATAAACAGATACTTTCAAGAACCGTAAGTTTTACCGATACGGCTGAGGGCTTCAGACGCTTTATATACGGCCTCGGCAAAAAGGTTGTTGTTTCCAACGTGCTGGCACAGACCTCGGATCTTGTATTTGCTCTTGAAGCCGATAAGCTTACCACTCTATCGGCTTGGATAGGAGCTGTTTTTTTCAGTCTGCAGATTTATTATGATTTTTCGGGATATTCGGATATGGCAATAGGTCTTGGAAAAATGTTCGGCTTTAATTTTAATGAGAACTTTATTTATCCATATATTTCCTCGTCAGTTAAGGAGTTTTGGAGAAGATGGCATATTTCTTTAAGCTCATGGTTCAAGGAATATCTTTATATTCCCATAGGAGGAAATCGGAATGGAAATGTAAGAACATATATCAATCTGCTCATTGTATTTATGGCTACGGGACTTTGGCACGGAGCGAGCTGGAGCTTTGTGGGCTGGGGCTTATATCACGGATTTTTTCTGGTCATTGAGAGACTCGGCTTCGGAAAAATGCTTGAAAAAACGAGGCTTTTCAAGCATATATATGCTGTTATTGTCGTCATGATAGGATGGATACTGTTTAATGCAAGGAGCCTGAGCTTCGGACTGGGCATGATAAAGTGCCTGTTTGTACCGACTCAAGGAAACGGCGTAATGACTTTTCCCGTTATACTGTCCACTCTCGGCATATCGGCTTTGACAATATTTGTTTTAATCATAGCGATTATAGGCTGCGGACCTCTTCAGCTCATTTTTTCAAAAAAAGGCTTTGAAGCTGTCGGAGGTAAATGGAAGGGAAGCGCCGCCGAGGCTGTTTTTGCCGCAGCTATGCTTATATACTGCATTGTGCTGCTTGCCAATAATACCTACAATCCGTTTATTTATTTCAGATTTTGAGGCTCTATGAATATGAAAAAAAGTACGGCTTTTATCTATAATGCGGCTCTTATCGGGTTAATCATGTGCCCCGTGATTTTATTTTTGCTTTTCGGAAAATATATACATTCCGAAAACAACGAAAACAGGGCTTTAAAGGAAATGCCCGCATTCAGCGTCTTTGATATAAGCTCATATCCGTCCGAATTTGAGGCTTTTTTTGAGGATAATCTGCCGTTTAAAAACAGTCTTGTTTTAGTAAATTCCTATATAAATTATAAGGTCTTTAAAACGAGCAATTCTCCCAATGTCATTGTGGGAAGGGACGGCTGGCTTTTTTATAAGGGTGCTCAAAATTTCGGGGAGAACCCCGTTGCCGACTATCAGGGAAGTAATCTGTACACTGACGCCGAGCTTGAAATTATAGCCGAAAATATGCAGGCTGCAAAAGAGGCTCTTGAAAGCAGAGGAATTAAATTCGCCCTTTTGCTTATTCCCAATAAGGAGAGGGTGTACGATAAATATATGCCGGCAAGCTACGGAGAAGCCGCCCAAAACAACAGAATGGCGCAGGTTGCGGACTATCTTGTTCGAAATACGGACATAAGGGTTGTAAATATAACGGAGGAGCTCAAGGAGTATGCCGAAAGCCCGGGAAATGGGAGAATATATTACAAATATGATACCCATTGGAACCATACGGGAGCGTATATAGCGGCTCAAATAATGGGCAGGGAACTTGGCTTTGAGCTTCCGGATATTTCATCTATTACCGAAAATCTTGTAGATGCGCCTTCCATGGATCTGGCGGTTCAGCTGTCCATGCAGTCCGTTCTCAATGAGGGTAAAATAGCCGTATATGAAGGCTTCACTGATAGAAATATTAAATCAACGACCAATGAAGCTGTTACAGAATTTAACTTCAGGGATATATCCGCAGATGCAGGTGAAGAGAAGCTTCTTATTCTCGGAGACAGCTTTTCCGGGACTCTGGGAAGATATATGTCGGCGGGTTATGAAGAGACCTGCGCCATATTCAACAATAATTATACGGCAAAAATCCTTGATGAATATAAGCCCGATGTAGTTGTTTTTGAAACGGTGGAGAGGTTTATTGATAAAATGTTGAGCTTCGATATAAACAAAAGTGATTTGTAAACTATCGTTACACGGGTATTCGCCAAGTTTTTTGGCTCATTGCCCGCATAAATCAAAAGTCGGGGAAGCTATGAAAGTTCTGAAATTCATGTTGTTTTTTGCAGCTGTCTGTGCTGTATTTTTGTTGAACGGATGTACCCGTTCTTCTGAAAAGGATGAAAAACGCGTCGTCCGTTGGCTTGATGATACTTACGGAAAAAATTCCTATACTATTAAAAAAGATACGAATAACAGCCGCTATTTTGTTGTGAATCTGAATGCCTATCCCGATCTCGAGATTCTTGTAACCATAGCCCGTGATGTAAAAACAGGATCGTCTTATCTATGGACAAATTTTGATGAGGTTTTTTGCAAATATGTAATGGATAAATTTGAAGAAGCTTATGATATAGGTTCAGATAAGCTTTACTACTCGGATTCTCTGTATTTTGTATATGCCGCTCATGTAAATTCTCTTGAAGAACTGAAAATTTCTTATGACAAAATGATGGATTTTATCAATTTTGTATCTGAACGATATCCGATTCTTGTCGATACCGGAGCATTGGAACTGAGGATGGATGTTGACGGTATCAGACTGAAAGGAAGAGATGACGATGATAAGTGGATCTATTTGGATATTGCAGAGTCTAAAGATAAAACGCTTAAAATAAAATCCTATCAGGAAATTTATGACGAGCTGGAGCCGCTGCTGATAACTCATCCCGAAAATCCGAACGGACTTACTTTCCATGCCGATGTGGGGCGCTCGTTTATTTTGGGAAGCGACACCTTGGAGGATTGTCTGTATAAAAATCTGGTCTTGGAAAATACCTCAGCTGAACAGCTTAGAAATATCATTTTGCAGCCGGGAGAAACAAGTGATCCTTATACCTTAAAAAGTGAAAGCAGCTATGAATTTACAAAAATAACTTTACAGGCAAAAAATTTGTCCGATTCTCCTGCTCCGTTATTTGATTCAACCGTTGTCAAAGCAAGTATAGACGGCGGGAAAAGCATATATATTGACCCTGTTTTTATTGAACTTGAATATGATAAGCGAAGGGAATGGATAGACCCGTATGAGGCTCTGGGCATTTCTTCACCGAAAACGGAGCAGGAAAGAAAAGAGGGTGTTTCTTATAAGAATGTAAAAGTTCTTTTTGAAATGAGCGAGTATTATACCGGCGTGAATAAGGTTATATTGATATTCCCGGAATAAAAATGTTGTGGTGATTGATAAAAATTAAAATTATTTATACAAATTAAAGAAGAAAGCAAAAATCGTTGTAATCCGCCATGTTGAAGGGTTACAACGATTTTTTATTTTCAGGCTATATTCGTAATAAAAACAGCGGAGGTGATTACGGATATGAAGAATCGGAAGAAAATCTACGGATATGCAAGGGTTTCAAGCGTAGATCAGAAAGAGGACAGGCAGATTGCGGCTTTGAAGGATATGGGAGTACCTACTGACAACATTTATTTAGACAAGCTGTCCGGAAAGGATTTTGAAAGACCGCAGTATAAAATGCTTTTAAAAAAGCTGAATGCGGACTCGATACTTTGTATAAAGTCCATAGACAGACTCGGTCGCAGCTATCGTGATTTAAGTGATCAATGGCGTATTATCACAAAAGAGAGGGGAGCTGATGTAGTGGTGATAGATATGCCCGTTCTCGATACAAGACGGGAAAAGAACCTTTTGGGAACATTTATCGGTGATTTGATATTGGCATTACTGTCATATGTTGCGGAAGCACAGACGGCAGCAATTGTTGATGCAATAAATAATAAGTGATTATTATACTGTGACTGCGGATGTTGCAACAGTATACGTTGAGCTGAAGGTATATGTTTATGGAAGATGGTAAATTTCAAGAATATTATCGGCAAATAAGGGAACGTGATGAACGGATTGCTAATGAGAAATCGTTGCTAAATGTCGAAGGAACTAATGTTTTTACTATATTTGGATTGTCGTTAGGTATTACATCAATTGTATTTAGTTTTTTTACAAGATACAGTATTGTTTTTGCGTTGCTTGCTTTGCTTCTCTCTTTTATAGGACGTAGGAAAAAGAAAAATAATATTGCTGATGCGGGAGTGATATGCAGTACTGTGGGATTGATTATGGGGATTATTTTCATCGTATTCAGGTTTGCTGTAGTAAAATTGGCGAGTGGATACTGGAGAAATTTTTTGGATTAAATACAAAGATAGTAATATAAAGACAGTAAAGTAAAAAATCATTTTTTATTAAGCACTTTAGAAAGATCTAAGGTGCTTTTTATATGGAGTATTATGTAAAAAAGAAAAGATCGGTTTATATAAAACTACGGAAAACACGCATTGCGAGCTTTCCTAGTTAGCCGAGTATTCGCCAAGATCTAAATAATCGAGTAAGCCGGATCTTGCTCTAGCAAGCCCGGACTCCATCTCATTGTTCGCATAAATAAAATTGTTTATATACTTATATATTTATCATATAATTTAAGAGAATCAGCGTGATTATATGAAGAGATTTTCTAAAGTATGTAAATATAATTTGAATATGAGTTATAAATATTCATGATAAAGATACTTATTCTTTACAATTAAAGAGGAAAATGTTACATTTTCCAAGTTAGACAAGGCTAACTAAAATCGGTTTCAGTGCTTTTACGTGGGATCAGCATTACGCTCTGTCAATTTGTGGACGTGACAGTGCCATAAACCCAAGAGAGATTTTTTGTCGGGACGTTTTGGAAAATGAAAAGTAAAAAATTGAATGGAACGTTAATGACTAAACGGGCTTTTCTCATAGAGATGGGAATAACGCCGTCGGAGTACCGAAAACAATCGTATTAAACAAAGAAGGAAGGGAAAATATGAAAGGAGCTGAAACAAAAAAGAAATCGCTGATCGGTTGGATCATGGAGTTTGCCAACACTAAGCGGAGCTTGTACGTCGCAAGCGTGATTCTTGCCACATGCGGAGTGATCTGCAGCATGATTCCTTATTATTTTGTCGGACGCATTGTACAGAAATTATTTGCGCATGAAAGGGAATTCTCCGCTTACCGATGGGATTTTGCGGTAATTGCGGCAGCGTGGACTTTGCGCGTGCTTTTTCACTCGGCATCAACTGCCAGATCGCACGTGGCAACCTTCTCGGTGCTGGGAAACATACGGAAGGCTATATGCACGAAGCTAACGAGAGTGCCGCTGGGGGACGTGCAGAACATTCCTTCGGGAGCGCTAAAAAACATTATTGTGGAACGCGTGGATTCCATGGAAACAACGTTGGCACATATCATACCTGAGGCTACGGCAAATATTGTCGCACCAATCCTTATGTTTGTCTTTCTTTGCACGATTAACCTGAAGCTGGCTCTGGCTTCACTGATCACCTTCCCTCTGGGAATGGCATGCATGATGGGAATGATGAAGGATCAGGCAACAAAATGGGCGAATTGCATAGAGAAAACGCGAATCTTGAATGATACGGCGGTGGAATACATAAATGGCATCGAGGTGATCAAGGCATTTGGAAAATCGGACGGCTCTTATGAGAGATTTCAGACCGCCGCAAAGGAAGGATCACAATGCTATGTTGATTGGATGCGTGCTTCCATTATATTTTTTACGGCGGCAATGACAATTACCCCATCCACGCTGCTTGCAGTATTGCCAATCGGAGGGTTGGCGTATTTGCATGGTGCGGTCACGACCGCAGACTTTGTCATGGTGATCATCTTGGCATCAGGTTTGATCACGCCGTTGATTACGGTGATGGCATATCATGATGACTGGGCGAAGGCACACGTCATTTTTGATGAAGTGGGTGAACTGTTAGACATGAAAGAGATGGTAAGACCGGAACGGACGACTGAGAAGCCGAAGGATTCTTCGATTGTGCTTAACGACGTTCACTTTGGGTATGGAGAGGATAAGGAAATACTGCATGGCGTGTCGCTATCCGTGCCGGCGGGGACGGTAAATGCATTGGTAGGACCTTCCGGTTCCGGAAAATCGACCATTGCGAGATTGATCGCATCTCTTTGGGACGTAAAGGGAGGAAGCATTCAGATTGGCGGAGTTGACGTTCGAAACATTGCAGCTGCGGATTTTAGCCAGATGATTGCCTACGTGTCACAGGATAATTATCTGTTTAACGTCTCCGTAAGGGAAAACATTCGCATGGGGAAAAAGGGAGCGACTTATGCGGAGGTGGAAGAAGCGGCAAAGCGCTGCGGCTGTCATGATTTTATTATGGCGCTTGAAAATGGATATGACACCATTGCGGGAAATGCCGGCGGGCATCTTTCCGGTGGTGAGCGGCAAAGGATATCCATAGCCAGGGCGATGTTGAAGAATGCTCCGATTGTGATTTTGGATGAGGCCACAGCCTATACCGATCCGGAAAATGAAGCGCTGATTCAACGCTCCATTGCGCAGATGGTGCAGGGGAAAACCTTGATCGTTATTGCACACCGATTATCTACGATCAAGGATGTCGATCAAATTTTTGTAATCAAAGACGGAAGCGTGGATTCGAAAGGAACGCACAAAGAACTTCTTGGACAGAACGGGCTTTATAAGAGGATGTGGGAAGCCCACGTATCCGAGAGAGATGAGGCGGAAGGAAGAGAGGCAATTGTTTAGCACGTTTAAGAAGTTTTTTCTGTTCTGTGGAGAAAAAAACAGAAAAAAGTTTTATTTATCCATTTTTTTGGGAGTTATTAAGGCTTTTTGTCAGGCACTGCGAATTCCTGCCATTTACATCATTGTACGCGGAATGGCGGAGGAGAATCTGTCGGTTGCGAATATTTGGACTGCCTTTGGCATTTTGCTATCGGGAATTGTACTTCAGATTGTAGTTGGCGGTAAAAGCTCCATGCTGCAGACGGAGGCAGGGTATGATACCTGCGCCGATAAGCGAATTGAGATCGCAAGCCATTTAAGATATTTGCCAATGGGATATTTTAACAAGAATTCCTTGGGGTATATCACAAGCGTGACGACAAATACTATGGAAGGCTTGGCGGACATTGCAACAAGAGTGGTAATGATGACAACGCAGGGAACCCTGGAAGCCGGTCTGATCGCAATTATCCTGTACCTCTTTGACTGGAGGATTGGAGCGGTTGCGACAATAGGAATTTTGTTATTTTTTTTGGTAAATCGCATTACGCAAAAGTACTCCAACATCATGGCACCTGAAAAAGTTAAAGCGGATACCGGCGTGGTAGAGCAGGTTTTGGAATTTGTGCAGGGGATTACGGAAGCGAAAAACTATAATCTGACCGTGGAAAGCAACCGCAAGCTGGAAGAGGCGATTGATGATGCTTCAAGGGTGTGCATAGACATGGAGCTGAAATTTGTTCCCTTCCTTGGAATACAGGACTGGCTTGTGAAAATGACGGGAGTGGCAATGAGCATGCTCTCTTTGAAGCTATGCATTGACGGAAGCATGAACGTTCCGGAATGTGTTGTCATGATGATCGCTTCCTTCATCGTATTTGCGTCCCTGGAATCGGCGGGCAAGTTTTCTGCTTTGCTCCGCACAGTTGATCTTGGCGTGGATAAGGCAAACGAGATTATGGAAGTGGAGGAAATGGACGTTACGGGACAGGAAGTTCAACCGAAATCTCTTGACATTGTCATGGAGAATGTTGACTTTTCTTATGACCGGCGAAAGATTGTGGACAATGTCAGTCTTACCATACCTGAACATTCTTTAGCTGCGTTTGTCGGACCTTCAGGCGGAGGGAAGACAACCATCTGTCACTTGATTGCGCGGTTTTGGGATGTGGGATCAGGTCAGGTGAAGCTGGGGGACGTTGACGTGAAAAAGTATGGAGTGGATGCTCTGATGAAGAATTTTAGCTTTGTGTTCCAAAACGTATATCTGTTTCACGACACAATAGCTAATAACATTCGGTTTAGCCAACCTGACGCTCCGATGGAAAAGGTGATTGAAGTTGCCCAAAAAGCATGCTGTGACGATTTTATCCGGGCGCTGCCTGATGGTTACGATACGGTGATCGGAGAGGGCGGCGCAAGTTTGTCCGGCGGTGAAAAACAAAGAATTTCCATTGCCCGCGCAATCATTAAGGATTCTCCCATTATTATTCTGGATGAGGCAACGGCAAATGTTGATCCGGAAAACGAGAAAGAATTGATGGATGCGGTGGAATCACTTACCAAAGAGAAAACGGTATTGATGATAGCTCATCGCTTAAAGACCGTTCGCAATGCGGATCAGATCTTTGTGGTAGACAAGGGGAGAATCGTGCAGCAAGGTAAACATGAAGAATTGATCAGGCAGGATGGTATCTATAAAAACTTTGTCAGTGAGCGGGAACAGGCAGTTTCATGGAAACTGACGGGACAAATACTGAAAGGCGATTCCCTGTGATGAAATATTGATTTTCGTTCCGAAATACTGTATTCTTTCCATGAAGCAATTGCTTCATTCGATTTATTCGTGAGGCCTCGTCCTTAAGTTAAATCCAAGCTTAATTTTTAGAATATAGGAGATATATAAAATGGGAAGTATGAGAGAAAAGCTTGAGTCGCTCAATCTGGCTACGCTTAAGGATTTGGCAAAGCACAGAGGTGTAAAGGGCTCTTCAACAATGAAAAAAGCGGTTTTGATAGAAGCGCTGCTTACAGCCGGAGGCTCTGCCGACGGCGTTTCCGGAGGCTCTGCCGACGGCGTTTCCGGAGGCTCTGCCGATGGCGTTTCCAGAGACTCTGCCGATGGCGTTGCTGAAGGTGTTACCAACGGCTCTGCCGACGGCGTTTCCAACGTCTCTGCAGAAAGTGTTGGCGAGGGAGCAAATGCAAAATCTGACAAGGCTCCTGAAGAGAGATTAAAAACCGCCTTTGTCGAAGAGGAAAGTACGGTAAAGGCGTCAGCGCCCGCACAGCCCAAAAAGGACGTTAAGACTGCTGAAAAGGAGCAGCTTGAGCATGTAAGGGCAAGAGGCGTATCGGAAAGGCAGAATTTTCAGCAGACGCAGAGCGAAAATCTTGAAGCCGACGGAATTCTTGAAGTCATGCAGGACGGTTTCGGCTTTATCAGATGTGAAAATTTCCTCCCCGGAGAAAATGACGTATATGTAGCGCCCGGTCTCATAAGACGTTTCGGGCTCAAGACCGGAGATATGCTTAACGGTATAACCAGAGGAAAGAGCCAAAATGAAAAATTTGCAGCTCTGGTACATTTAAATACCATAAACGGATATACTCCGGAAAAAGCGATGAAGAGGGTCAGCTTTGATCAAATGACCCCGATTTTTCCTGATAAAAAGCTTACTCTGGAATGTCACGGCTGCGGAGTTTCCATGCGTATCATGGATCTTATAAGCCCCATAGGAAAGGGTCAGCGCGGAATGATAGTATCTCCGCCCAAGGCGGGGAAAACCACTCTTTTAAAAGAGGTTGCCAAGTCCATAAAACGCAATTATCCGGATATTCACCTTATAGTTCTGCTCATAGACGAGCGTCCGGAGGAGGTTACGGACATCAAAGAGGATATTGAGGGACCGAATGCCGAGGTTATATATTCAACCTTTGACGAGCTCCCCGAGCATCACAAGAGAGTGTCGGAGATGGTTATAGAGCGTGCAAGGAGGCTTGTTGAGCATGGACAGGACGTTATGATTTTCCTCGATTCCATCACAAGGCTTGCCAGAGCATATAATCAGGTTATTCCTCCTTCGGGAAGGACTCTTTCCGGAGGACTTGATCCGGCGGCGCTTCATATGCCCAAGCGTTTCTTCGGAGCAGCCCGCAATATGAGAGAGGGCGGTTCTCTTACAATACTTGCAACCGCACTTATAGAAACGGGCTCCAAGATGGACGATGTGGTATATGAGGAATTTAAGGGAACCGGCAATATGGAAATGATACTTGACAGGAGACTTCAGGAAAGACGCGTATTTCCCGCCATCAATATACCGAAATCATCGACGAGAAGAGAAGACCTTCTTCTTACGGAAGAAGAGCTTGATGCGGTTAACCGTATGCGCAAGAGCTTTAACTCCATGAAGGGAGATGATGCGGTGGATCAGGTTATAAGCCTGTTTACGAGGACAAGAACCAACAAAGATTTTGTTCATTTAATTGAAAAACAGATATTATAAACCTTATATCCTGTGCTATTATATACTGGTAGTTTTTGGATAGATAATTTATAAGGGGGAGAGTCAAACTATGAAAAAAATTCTTTTCGCTGCGTCTGAAGCTGTTCCCTATATTAAGACCGGCGGTTTGGCTGATGTGGTCGGTTCTTTGCCAAAAGGTATAGATAGCAAATATTTTGATGTAAGAGTGGTTATCCCCAAGTACACCTGCATGAAGCAGGAAATCAAGGAAACTCTTACATTTGTTACACATTTTTATATTGATTATAACTGGAAGGAAGTGTATGTCGGAATATTTGAAGCGGAATATGACGGCATACGCTTCTATTTTATAGATTGTGAGGATTATTTCAGCGGTAACGCTCCGTACGGCGATAATGTAATTTATGAAATAGAAAGATTTGCGTTTTTTTCAAAAGCGGTATTGTCAATACTTCCCGCCGTAGATTTCAGACCGGATATCATACATTGCCATGATTGGCAGACGGGACTTATTCCCGTTTATTTAAAAGAAAGATTCATGGAAAATGAATTTTACCGCGGAATAAAGACCATAATGACCATACATAACCTGAAATTTCAAGGACGCTGGGACAAAAAGGCGGTTATGGATATAACGGGTCTTTCTCCGTATTTCTTTACGCCGGATAAGCTTGAAATGTACGGAGACGCCGATCTTTTAAAGGGAGGCATTGTATTTGCCGATGCTATCACCACGGTAAGTGAAAATTATGCGAGGGAGATACAGACAGGCTTTTACGGAGAGGGTCTGGACGGTCTTTTAAGAGCCAGAAGCGGAGATTTGAGAGGTATAGTAAACGGAATAGATTATACGGAATATGACCCGTCAACCGACAAATATGCCGCGTTCAATTTTGATCAGGTCAGCTTCAGAAAAGAAAAGGTCAAAAACAAGCTTGCCTTGCAAAGGGAGTTGTCTTTGAAAGAGGATTCCAGGATATTCATGATAGGAATCGTATCAAGGCTTACCGATCAAAAAGGCTTTGACCTGATAGAAAGAATAATGGATGAGTTGTGTCAGGACGCCGTTCAGATAGTGGTGCTGGGCACCGGAAACGAACAATATGAAAATATGTTCAGACATTTTGCATGGAAATACGGTGAAAAGGTATCCGCAAATATATATTATTCCGAGGAACTTTCACACAAGATATATGCTTCCTGCGACGCTTTTCTCATGCCGTCTCTTTTTGAGCCTTGCGGATTGTCACAGCTTATTTCCATGAGATATGGTACTATACCCATAGTGAGGCAGACAGGCGGACTTATGGATACGGTCGAGCCTTACAATCGTTTCGAGTCCACGGGAACGGGATTCGGCTTTATAAATTACAATGCGCATGAAATGCTGGCTACCATAAGAAATGCACAGGCTCTTTTTTATGATAAAAAGAGAGAGTGGAATAAGATGGTTGATCGTGCCATGACGGTAAATTACTCATGGGATATATCCGCCCACAAATATCAGGATATGTATGATTGGCTTGCCGGATAAATTAAGAAAATTAAGCTTTTAAATATATGAATAAAAGAAATGGACTGCTTGTACAGGCGGGGATACTTGCCGGTGCAGGTATTTTGGTCAGAATTATAGGTCTGCTGTACAGAAGCCCGTTAACTGCAATCATAGGTGATGAAGGTAACGGGTACTACGGCTATGCTTATAATATCTATTCGATAGCTCTTTTGATTTCGTCATACAGCATACCGTCAGCCATATCGCGTCTTATAGCCGCAAAGCTTGCTGTCGGAGAATATGAAAATGCTCAGCGTTATTTCAGATGTGCTCTTGTATATGTCTGTACGGTGGGAGGCTTCATAAGTTTGCTGCTTTTGATATTTCCGCAGCTTTTCGTGACAGACACCAATGCCGTACCGGTTCTAAGGATGTTTGCGCCTACAGTATTCTTTTTCGGTATTTTGGGTGTTTTGAGAGGATATTTTCAGGCTCACAGAACAATGACCCAAACGTCCGTGTCTCAAGTCATAGAGCAGATCGTAAATGCGTTCGTCAGTATAACCGCAGCTCTCATATTCAGATCTCTGGTAAAGGAAGCATCCTCAGGAACGAAATTCAGTTCGGATAACGGAGTGATATCCGCAATAATAAGATCGACGCTAAAAATAGCGGGCGCTTCCGAGATAAATACTAAAAGAGCCGTATACGGAGCCATGGGCTCGGCTCTGGGAACGGGAGCGGGTGTTATCTGCGCTCTTACATTTTTCATATTGATTTATCATGCCAACAGGCAATATCTTAAAGACAGAATTTATCTCGATGTTCATAAGAACATACCGTTCAGAAAGATAATGAAAAGTCTTATAGCCTATGTTACGCCGTTTATTTTGAGCACTCTCGTGTACAATATGACCAAGCTGCTTGATCAGACTCTTTTTACAAATGTCATGATCAATGTTAAAAGCATTTCGGAAAGCGACGTTGCAAGGGAGTTCGGAATTTTTTCGGGCAAGGCGGTGGTGCTGTCGGAAATACCCATTGCAATAGCCGCCGCCGTATCTGCAGCCATGCTTCCGGAAATTGCATCAAAATTTGCAAGAAGACAAAAGAAAGCGGCGAGAAATTTGTGCGGTCAGGTTATAAGAGTTTCCATGATAGTGGCGATTCCCGCCTCGGTCGGAATGGCGGTTCTCTCAAAGCCCGTTACCATGCTGCTGTTTCCTCAGAGAGCAACTCTTGACAAGGCGGCAGCTCTTTTGACGATACTGTGTGTTACTATTGCATGGTATGCCTTATCCACCATAACCAATGCGGTGCTTCAAGGTGTAGGAAGGGTTTGGATACCTGCCGTCAATTCATTTTTTGCCGTATGCATACAGGGAATAATTTTATATGTGTTGCTGAGATTTACATCGCTTTATACATATGCGCTTGCCATAGCTTTTGTCATACATTCCGTGCTTTTGTGCATTTTAAATCAGATATCAATTTCCAGATATAAGCTTGCAAAAATATCCTTCAAAGAATATTTTTTGTATCCCTTAGCTGCTTCGGCAGTCATGGGAGCGGCGGCATTTTCGATTTATAAGGCGGTTGATTTGGGACTCGGATTTATTATCCCCTCTGAATATCTTGTAAATCTTATAGCCGTGATTTTTGCGACGGTAACGGCAGTTTATGTATATGCAGTGGTTATTGTCCGCACAGGCATGGTGTCCGAGGATGATATAAAAAATCTTCCGGGAGGAAGAACGCTTCACAGTCTTGCAGGCAAGCTGCATATATTAAAAAAAGAGGTTAAGCACAAAAATAATAAGGTAAGAGCAAGAAGGCGGAAAGCGCAAAATACCAATATATATTCCTCAGACGATGAGTATTATGACGAGGAATATAAATATATTGCAAGAAATGCCCTTGATGAGGATGAGGAGTATATACAAAGACTAAAAAGAAGAAAAAGGAGAAACAGGAGAAATACGGGATCCGTGTCCGGAGGTAAAGGAGGACGCAGCTTTCAAGGTAAGGGCAAAGCCTCCGTTCCCGTAAGAAGAGTTAAGAGAAGATAGCTTAAGAGTTTTTATTTATGCGGGCAATGAGAATGAGTCCGAGCTTACCGGAGATCTTGGCGGATGTTGCGATAACGATAGTTGAAAAGGAAAATATAAATGGCGTTTGACGGAATAGCCGTAGCGGCTGTTGGTGAGGAATTATCAAAATATCTTGACTCTGCAAGGCTTTATAAGATAGCTCAAATCTCACAGGATGAACTTCTTATAAGCTTTAAGACTGCTGAGGATCTCGGAAAAGGCAGACAGCTTAAGCTGCTTATATCGGTTTCCGCACAGCTTCCTATGATAAGATTTACCGATGAAATGAGGCAGGCTCCTTTAAATGCTCCGGCTTTTTGTATGCTGCTTAGAAAGTACCTTGAAAACGGCAGAGTTGTAAGCATAACCCGCCCCTCGCTTGAAAGAGTCATAAGAATAGCAATAAGTCACTACGATGAAATGGGTGATTTGAAAGAATATACTCTCGTGGTGGAGCTTATGGGCAAGCATTCCAATATAATATTGATCGACGAAAACAGTATGATACTTGACTCCATAAAGCACATATCCTCGTCGGTTTCTTCGGTAAGAGAGGTTCTTCCGGGAAGAACTTATTTTCTGCCTGATACCCGCAATAAAAGAAATCCTCTTGAGATAAGAGATGTGGTCACTTTTACGGATATTATAAGGTCTTTTCCTTCTGAAAATATTCACGAAGCCATATATCAAAGATTTACCGGGATATCTCCCGTCATTTCGGCTGAAATCTGTCACAGGGCGAAGGTTTTTGCTTCAGCCCATATAGATGCCCTGTCCTATGATCAGCTTAAGGCTCTTTGCCGGACTTTTATAGAAATAATGTCTGCGGTCATAAATAAGGAATTTGTTCCCTGTGTATATTATGAAGGGAAAAAGGCTGTGGAGTTTTCCGCAATTCCGCTTTCGTCCTATAAAGACATTGTTCAAAAGGACGATTCGGTCGGTGCTTGCAAATACAGAGAGGAAATTTTTGAGGATATGTCGCTTCTTTTGCAGACCTTTTATAAGCAAAAGAGCGTCCAGTCAAGAATACGCAATAAGTCCGCCGATCTTAGACAACTTGTAGGAACTATACTTGCCAGAACATCCCGTAAGTATGATCAACAGCTTATGCAGCTTAAGGATACGGAAAAAAGAGACATATACAGGCTTAGAGGAGAGCTGATAACGGCTTATGCTCATGAAATAAAAGAGGGTTCAAAGGAAGCTGCGGTAATTGATTATAATTCGGGAAAGGAGATAAAGATAACGCTTGATCCGGAGCTCGGAGCAAATGAAAATGCGCAGAAATTTTTTGAAAGATATGCGCGAATGAAGCGTACCTATGAAACCTTGAGTGTTCTTACCAAAGAGGTAAAAGAAGACCTGGATCAGCTTGAAAGTATAAGAATGGCTCTTGATTTGGCTTCAACTGAGGAGGAGCTGAATGAAATAAGAGCCGAGCTTGTGGAATCAGGATATCTAAAATCCAAAAATAACGCTAAGACCGAGGTTTCAAGGAAATCCGGCAAAAAAAACAAGTCTGACGGAAAGTCCGTTAAAAACGGAACCGAGCCTTTATCAAGTAAGCCGCTTCACTATGTTACAAGCGACGGCTTTGACGTATATGTCGGGAAAAATAATTTTCAGAACGATCAGCTTACCTTCCATTCTCAGGGTAAGGATGACTGGTGGTTTCATGCAAAGGGAGTAGCGGGATCTCATGTCATATTGAAGGCTGCGGGGAAAGAGGTTTCGGACAAGGCGTATGAAGAAGCCGCTGCGCTTGCCGCACACTATTCGTCCGCAGGAAATTCATCAAAGGTCGAAATAGATTATACGGAGAGAAAAAATATAAAGAAGCCGGCAGGCTCCAAGCCGGGCTTTGTTGTTTACTATACCAATTATTCTATGGTGGCGTTAACGGATATATCGGAGCTTACTTTGACGGAAGATTGACAGCAGGCACTTAGAGAAAGGCAAAATTATGGTTTATTCAATGACGGGCTTCGGCAGAGGTGAAGCGGAGGATGAGCTGTACAGAATCACCGTGGAGATAAAGACGGTTAACAACAGATTTTTGGATTTGAATATTCGTATTCCCAGATACATGAATATATTTGACGCCGCAATAAGAGAGCTTTCAAAAAAATATCTTAATCGGGGAAAGGCTGATATATTCGTAAGCGTTGACAACGTGGGAAGCAAAGACATTGATGTTGAGTGCAATTCAAAGCTTGCGGGAAAATATATAGAAAGTCTGAGAGCCGTGGCGTGCGAATATTCTTTAAGAGAGGATATTTCCGTTTCGCTGATAGCAAAGCTGCCGGAGGTTTTTTCCATTAAAGAGGCGAAGCCCGATGAAACCGAGCTTGAGGCTTTGCTTTTGGGAGCCGTTGAAAAGGCGCTTGAAAATCTTAATGAAGCAAGACAAAGGGAAGGGGAATTTCTTTTAAACGATCTGAAATTAAAGCTTGATAATATAAGATCACATCTTGAATTTATAGAAAAAAAAGTGCCGGAATTTATTTCAAGCTATGAAGAAAAATTGAGGGCAAGAATAGAAGAGCTTACGGGAGACAGGCAGATAGACGAGTCAAGGCTTCTTACCGAGGTGGCGATATTTGCGGATAAGAGCGCAGTTGATGAAGAAATCGTGCGTTTAAAAAGCCATATAGATGCTTTTATATCGGCAGCTGATTCTGAGAACGCTCATTCCGAGGGGGTTGGAAGAAAGCTTGATTTTATAGTCCAGGAGATGAACAGGGAGTCCAATACCATATTGTCAAAGTCGCCCGATATGGAAGTATCGGAGCATGCTGTTGAAATAAAAACCGACATAGAAAAAATACGGGAACAAATTCAAAACATTGAATGAGGAGAAAAATATAAGGATGTAAGTGCTGCGAGGAGAAAAATATGGTAAAAAACAAAGGTCTGCTTATAGTTGTATCCGGATTTTCGGGAGCGGGAAAGGATACGCTTGTAAAAAAACTCATGGAAGATAATGATAATTACGTCTTATCGGTTTCAATGACGACCAGGAAGCCCAGAGAAGGTGAAAAGGATAAGGTGGATTATTTTTTCGGAACAAAGGTAGAATTTGAAGAGCTTATAGAGCAGAATCAGTTTTTGGAATATGCAAAATATACCGACAATTATTACGGAACTCCGAGAAAGTTTGTTGAAGATAAGCTCTCCGAGGGTAAAAATGTCGTTCTGATAATAGAGGTACAGGGTGCACTTATTGTAAAAGAGAGATTTCCCGAGGCTCTTCTTGTATTTGTGACGCCTCCAAGCATAAAGGAATTGGAAAGAAGGCTTATGAGCAGAGGAACTGAGACCAAAGAGCAGATTACAGGTCGTATTATGCGAGCGGCGGAAGAGGCGAAGAGCATAAAGCACTATGAATATATAGTTGTAAACGATGATTTGGAAAGAGCCGCCGGACAGCTGGACGACATAGTCGAAACGGCTAAGCGTGCCGTATCAAGGAATATGAACTTTGTAAAGGAACTCAGCTTCGAACTTGATAACATTTAAAATTCGGGTAATATTAAATCACAGTAATAAAATTTGCTTTTATTCACCATATGCTTATAATGGTGTGGATAAAAGATCGGGCGGATTTGTATGTTGAGAAAGGAAGATTATGAAGACATCTACAATAAATACTCATATGGGTACTATTGCGATCAGTACGGATGTTATAGCGCAATATGCGGGAACGGTTGCGTCCGAATGCTTCGGAATAGTAGGTATGGCAAATATCGGAGTAAGAGACGGCATTGTAAATCTTTTACATAACGATAACGCCAAGAAAGGTATAAAGGTTTTTATATCACCTGCCCAAAAGCTTACGCTTGATTTTCATGTAATAGTTTCGTACGGAGTAAGCATTATGGCTGTTACGGATAATCTTATCGATAATGTGAGATACAAGCTTGAGGCGGCAACAGGACTTGGAGTTGAGAAAATAAACGTATTTGTAGAGGGAGTAAGGGTAATCGACTGATTAAGGCTCGGTTAGCTTAAAAGGGTGAATAAATTGAAAAATATTATAGATTCTAGCGTTCTTTACAGAATGTTTCTTTCGGGCTGCAAGCGTCTTGAAAGCAAAAAAGAGTGGATAAACGAGCTTAATGTATTTCCCGTTCCTGACGGAGATACGGGAACCAATATGACCATGACGGCAATGTCTGCCGCAAAGGAGGTATCTGCTGTCGGTTCCGATGATATGGAAGCTCTTTGCAAGGCGATCTCCAGCGGTTCCCTAAGAGGAGCAAGGGGAAATTCCGGAGTCATATTGTCGCAGCTTCTCAGAGGTTTTACAAAAGGCGCAAGAGATTATGCGGAGCTTAATGTAGATACACTTACCCTTTGTCTCGATAAAGCCGTTGAAACGGCTTATAAGGCTGTAATGAAGCCTAAGGAAGGCACGATACTTACGGTTGCAAGAGGGGCGTATGAAAAGGCAAGAGAGCTTTCCGACGAAGGAGTAACGGATATTGAGCTGTATATGGAGCAGGTTATAACCTATGCCGATGAAGTTCTCCAAAAAACACCCGATATGCTGCTCGTCCTTAAGCAGGCGGGTGTCGTTGATTCCGGAGGACAGGGTCTTGTAGAATTTTTAAAGGGCGCTCTTGAGGGCTACAAGGACGAGAATATTGATATTTCATTGGAGCAGCCGGCTTCCGCAAATGAAGGAGCAAAAGGAGTTTACGCTTCCGGAAAGGCTGCGGAAATAGATACCGCCAATATAAAATTTGTTTATTGTACGGAATTTATTATTTTACTCAAGAGTCCTTTTGCAAAGAAGCAGGAAAAGGAGTTCAAAGCATATCTTGATTCTATGGGCGACTCGGTAGTTATGGTTGCCGATGAGGATCTGTGCAAGGTACATATTCATTCAAACGATCCGGGACTTGTGCTTCAAAGGGCAATGACCTTCGGCGAACTGTCCAATATGAAGATCGACAACATGAGAATGGAGCACAGGGAGAGACTGTTCAGTATAAATTATGAAACGGGCGATGCCGTTGAGCTTGAAACCGAGGTTTCCGGCATGGCTGAGCGTAAGGAAGCCAAGGCTCTCGGAAACAATTTTAATAAGCAGCAGAGCACAGCTCCCAAGATGACTCCTTTATCTTCAAATAACTATGCAGCAGGCGGTGAAGCTGCGGTTGAAAATATGGAGCACAAAGATATCGGATTTATTGCCGTTTGTGCAGGCGACGGAATGGCGGAAATATTTAAGAGTCTGGGTGCGGACTTTGTAATATCCGGAGGTCAGACTATGAATCCTTCGACTGCGGATATACTTGACGCTGTCGATAAGGTAAATGCCGATACCGTATTTGTTCTCCCGAATAATAAAAATATTATACTTGCAGCGACTCAGGCTGTAAAAATGTCTAAAGAAAAGGACATCAGAGTGATACCTACCAAGACCGTTCCGCAGGGAATTTCCGCTCTTCTCGGATATATGGAGGGGTATTCTCCGGATGAAAATGAAGAGTCCATGAATGAAGCCGTGGAAGCCGTTAAGAGCGGAGAGGTTACCTATGCCGTAAGAGACACCGTGATCAACGACGTGGAAATACATGAAGGAGATTATATGGGAATAGGCGACGAGGGTATTCTTGCGGTAGATAAGGGCAGAGAAGAGGTGGTGCTGTCCATGCTTGAAAAGCTTGTCGATGAAGACACAGCTCTCATAAGTCTTTATTACGGAAATGAGGTGGATGAGGAAACTGCCGATTCCCTTCAGGAAAAGTTAAATGAAAAATATGAAAGTATCGAGATTGATCTTCAATACGGCGGACAGCCCGTATATTACTACATAATTTCAGTTGAATAAGATGAGTTCTTCTTTAAAGCTTCCTATAACGGAAATTAAAGGTATAGGAGAAAAAACTTCAAAGCTGTTTGCGAAATGCGGGGTCTTCACTATTGAAGACCTCCTTCGTTATTATCCGAGAGCTTATGACGTATTTGAAAAGATATCTCCTATAACATGCACAAAATCCGGTGAAAGAGCCGCAGTAAAGGCTTTTGTATGCAGCGAAGCGAGTGTTAGGTATATAAAGGGGAAAAACATACTTTCGTTTAAAGCTGCGGATGAAAGCGGCATTCTTACAATCACATATTTCAATGCCCCTTATCTGAAAAAATCTATAAAAAACGGTTGTCAATATATTTTCCGAGGTGTAATCAATAAAGCTGCGGATACCGTGACAATGGTTCAGCCCAGGATGTATTCGGCAGATGAGTATAAGACCCTGTCATCTTCAATGAAGCCCGTATATCCTTTAACCGAAGGGCTTGGAAATACTACCGTTTCCAAGGCTGTCGCTTCGGCTTTCAGATATATTGACGGGCTTAAAGAAACACTGCCTCGATATATACTTGAAAAAGAGGGGTTTTTAGGCATAAAAGAAGCTGTAAAAGGTATGCACTTTCCGGAAGACAAGGATCTTTTTATGGAAAGCAGAAGACGCATAGTCTTTGAAGAGTTTTATGATTTCATTTTAAAACTTAAGCGCCTTAAGACGGAAGATAATAAAATCCCCAATACTCACCCGATGAAAAAATCAACGCATTCCGAAGATCTTTTAAATAAGCTTCCTTATGAGCTGACCTCTGCCCAGCTTAGGGTTTGGGAGGAGATCAGAAAAGATCTTGGAGGAGCTTATGTCATGAACAGGCTTATTCAAGGAGATGTAGGCTCAGGAAAAACAATAGTGGCTCTTTTGGCTCTTATCATGTGTGCGGAAAACGGATTCCAGGGCGCAATTATGGCTCCTACCTCGGTTTTGGCTAAACAGCATTATGAAAGCTTTATAAGCATGGCTGAAGAATTTGATCTGCCCATAAAGCCGGTACTGCTCACGGGTTCTCTTAAAGCCGGTGAAAAAAGAAAGGTTTATGAGCTTATAGCCTCGGGAGAAAAAAATCTGATCGTAGGAACTCAGGCTCTTTTTCAGGAAAAAGCCGTTTATAAAAATCTTGCTCTTGTGGTTACGGACGAACAGCACAGATTCGGAGTAAGACAAAGAGACAATCTTGCGTATAAAGGCAGAGACGCTCATGTACTTTCCATGAGCGCAACTCCGATACCCAGGTCGCTCGCCATTATTTTATATGGTGACGTAAGCGTATCTCTTCTCGACCGGATGCCTTCAAACAGAAAACCTGTAAAAAATGCCGTGGTTAATGACAGCTGCAGGACAAAGGCGTGGCAGCTTGTTCTTAAGGAACTGGCTGCGGGCCATCAGGCATACATAATATGCCCGATGATAGAAAAAGAGGATGTAGAGGCGAAAAATTTTTATATGGCGGATTCTAAAGCTGATATGTCTGATTTGAAGAATGTAAAGGACTATGCACTTGATATAAGAAAAGTTTTTCCCGATAATATTGTCGTAGATGTGCTTCACGGAAAAATGAAGCCGGATGAAAAAGACAGAATAATGGAAGCTTTTTCTCAAAAGAAAATCGATGTTTTGATAGCCACTACCGTCGTTGAAGTAGGCGTAAACGTTCCCAATGCTACCGTAATGATAGTAGAGGACGCCCAGCGCTTCGGTCTTGCGCAGCTCCACCAGCTGAGAGGAAGGGTGGGAAGGGGAGATGCGCAGTCCTATTGTATATTTATAGATACGTCCGAGGCGGCTGCCGAAGGTAAAATCTCAAGGCGGCTCAATGTGATGAAAAAATCCAACAACGGCTTTGAAATAGCCGAAGAGGATCTCAGGCAGAGAGGACCGGGAGAGCTGTTCGGAATAAGACAGTCCGGTGAAATAGCCTTTGCGGTGGCTGATATTTACTCCGACGCCGACCTGCTGACAAAGGCGGCTTCGTATGCGGGAGCATGCGCGGATGAAGTCAGAATATCGCCTCTTTTATCATAATAGACACCATGTATGTGATTTTGGCGGTGAGTCCCCAGATTACATAGTCCTTATATCTGTAAAAATACATATTATCTTCGATTATCTGCTTATTAAAATTTTCTCCGTTATTTATGGAATCGAACGGGAAATTGTCCGGAGCGGTTCGGTTTATTATGGTTGTATATTTTTCCGGATCGTTTTCAAGAAAAAAAGACAGAGGAGCGGTAAAGATATGGTCGGTTTCCGCTTTTGAAAAATTACCGTCATAATCTTTCAATATACCTATGAAGGGGGTGACTATAATACCTCTGGGTCCCATTACCAGGGGAAGCGTCTTGATTATTTCCACCTGATTTTCGGCATCCTTAAGCAGCAGCTCCTCTTTTAGCTCTCTTATAATGGCTTTACTTGCCTTTTCGCCCTTATCCACATGTCCCCCCGGAAAGCCTACATCACAGGGCTGTATGCCCATATTTTCGGATCGTACCTCGAACAATACCTCAAAACCGCCGTCTTTTTCCAGAAGAGTAAGCATAACTGCGGCTTTACTCGGATAAATACGGGTTTTAATGAGCTTTTCAGAAAAAGCGTCCGACGTTTTTATTGCACTGATTAAATCATTTTTTTTATACATAAATAAATCTCCTGATAAGCGATTATAATGAGCATTGTAGCATATAATCCATAGCAGGGTTCGTAATAATGATTTTAAACCGGCTGCGGATAGAGATATTTTGTATTTGATAAGGAAGTCGCTTCATATATGCCGTAAAAAAGCGTATTATTACGGTATAAATGCGGAATTTAAAAAATATAATAAAGGAGAAATCATGCCGGAAATATCGCTGGTATCAGCAAATGAATACACAAAGGATATTGCCGTTAAGCTGATCGGAGAATTTTGGAGAGTACACAATAATTATGCTCAGAGTTTAACGGAAACGCTTACGGATTATGCAGAGTGGACTTCTAAAGGACACATATTTTATTTAATAAAGGCGAATGAAGAGTTTATCGGATTTGCGCATTTGGGAAGCAGAGGAGCCCGAATTGACTGGCTGGAGGATTTATTTATATTGCCGGCTTTTCAGAAAAGGGGCTTAGGGGGCAGTGTAATAGCCTTATTGGAGGCTGAGGTACAGGAATATTCCGACTCCATGTATTTGGAGGTTGCTTCAAGAAACCTTGGTGCAATGAGGCTGTACAGAAAGCTCGGATATGACTGTCTTAATACAGTGACTATAAGAAAGGATTTCCGTAAAGAAAAATTTGAAACCGTCGGTAATGAAACAATAGACGGAATGAATTTTG
>CAUVOD010000036.1:0-23019 GCA_963553525.1 uncultured Lachnospiraceae bacterium
GAAATTTCAAAGGCTGTGGAAAACAGCAAGATAATAGTTGAAGAAATTTATACTGCGTCAAAGACTCTTGAAGAAGAAAATCAAAATGTGGTAAAGGCGGTTGAAAATCTTTCGGCAATAGCCGAGGAAAATGCAGCAACCACCGAAGAAGCGTCCGCTTCCGTAGATACGCAGGTCAGATCAATAGGTGATATTTCTGAGGCGAGTGAAAATCTTGCAAACATAGCGACGGAGCTTCAGGCTGAAGTCTCAAAGTTTAGATTTTAAGAGGCTGTATATTTTCCTCGGAGATTAAAATGGAATTTTTAAAGAAAAATTTACAACACATAATATTCCTTTTTGTTGCGGTATTTATGTTGGCAATATTTTTTATTTTATTTAAGGGAAGCTGGTGTTGTAAATCGTGGAAAGAGGAAAATTTTGATTTATACCTAAACGGCATTGTCTATCATGATATAGATGCCGACAGCTTTGCCCTTCCTCCTCTTAAAAAAGGAGATCGTGTTGTCATAAGCAGGAGCATGGAGGACTTTGATTATACAAACAGATTTTTGATAATCAAGTCCTACAACTCCGTGCTGGATATATTTATAGATGGCGAAAATATATACAGCTACGGAAACGATTTATACAAAAAAGGCAAGTTTGTAGGAACGGGCTACCATATAGTGGAGCTTAAAAAACCGGAAAATACTGCTCCTACGCTTGTTATAGATATTAAAGCCGGCGAAGATACCGGAACCGACTGGCTGGAGTTCCTTAAATTCACCTCCAGCAACAGCATATGGAGCGATATAATAAATCTTCAAATGATTACGGCGGTAGTAAGCGTGCTGCTGTTTATGGTAGGACTTACAGGATTTCTTTATTGTGAAATTATATTTTTTGTAGCTAAAATAAAAAATGAACAGTTGCTGTACACATTTGCAACCGCATTTTTTATCGGGCTTTGGAACGCCTGCATAAGCGGGCTGTTTCAGAGAATGACGGGCAATATCGAGCTTTCATCTTTTTTGGAATATGCTTCTCTATATATGGTGCCTTATTTTTATATAGGCATAATCGAGACGACCAAAAGGGATTCTTTTTTTATAAAGTTTATTTCCGCTGCAAAAAAGCTCTACACCTTATTGGTGGTGATAATTTTTGTATTTCATTTTATAGATATTATGCATGTAAGCCAATTTATATTTTTCTTCAGAATATTTGTCATTGCAACTCTTGCTATAATATTTATTATGCTTCTGAGCGATTACGGCCGCCAAAAGAACTATGAAAAGGTCCTTACCTTCGGATATATAGTGAGCGTAATGCTTGTAGTTGTACAGAACATACTGCTTAATATAAACAGTCCCGCAATATCCGCTTTGTATAGAACTTATTCTTTGGGGGATTTATTCATATCAATAGCCATAATAAGCGTAATAGCCGCTCCCATATCCAGTTATTCTCTTAATTCTCGTGAAATAGAAATATACCAGACTCAAATCCAGCTTCTTAAAAATATAGCCTATGAGGATCCGCTCACCAAGCTCTATAACAGACACAGGGGCATGGCGCACATAATGGAGCTGAGACAAAACGGAACCCCTTATTTTGTAATCATGATGGATCTCAATAATCTCAAGACCGTAAACGATACCCGGGGCCACAGCAGGGGAGATAAGCTTCTTACGGATTTTTCCGACTGTATCAATAAGGCTTTTTCGGGCAAGGATTGCATGAATATAAGACAGGGCGGAGATGAATTCGTTGTAATAGTAAAGACTTCAAAGCAGGAAGTTATAGAAAGATATTTGGAAAGGTTTAATGAATGCATAGCCGAAAAAAATTCCGAAATACAGGACGATTGTTATATCAGTGTGGCTTTCGGCATGGCGGACAGCAGAGAAGTAAAAGATGCGGACTATGAAAGCATATTTAAGATCGCCGATCAAAGAATGTATGAAAATAAGATAAAAATGAAGTTAAATTCAAATCAAATATAATACTATATTTATAAACGAGGTTATAATTTATTCGATAAAATCCGATATTATACTGTATATTAAATTCAGTATTATTTTATAAATTTATATATGAAGTTCCAGGAAATATAAAAAGAGATAAAAATTCATGGTTAAAGCGATGTGATTTTTTTTAAGTGAGTGAAATATTTCGGCTCGGAACTATTGAGCAGGCTGTTTTGTATTATACAGAGCAGCCGTTATGCTGTGTGGCTATATTTTAAAGCTTATTTATTACTTTAAACAGGAGGCGGATTACCGGTCATGAAAAAAGTAAAACCAAATAGTATAAAGAGACAGATAGTTCTTGGGGGATTTTTACTTATAGGCTTGATATGTTTTGTGATTTTGGTGTCAAGCTCGATCTTGTCTATGAGAGCATTTAAGGCTCAGGTTGAAGAGGATATGTCCGTTTCCGCCGAGCAGGTTTCGGAAAGACTTTCTGCGGAAATAAGCAATGCCGAAAAAATTGTCGAAGAATTGGCTGCCAACGCCATGCTGTCGGATGACGAATTTGATACGGAGGATGTAGTCAAATTTTATGAGGACAGAGCAAAGAAATGCGGCTTTACATTGTTTTTCAAGGTTGACAAAAGAGGAAAGGGCGTCAATTTAACTCAGACCGGTGAAACCTTCGACGTATCCCAGGCAGAGTATTTCAAGCAGTCCGTTCAGGGAAAAACATATACGAGTTCGATAATAAATGATGAGTTGACCGGTGACAAAATCATGGTAATATCCACACCGTATTATAATGCTTATACAGGAGAGTTTTTGGGTGTTTTTGCAGGGGTAAAAAAATCCAATTTTATTTCCGAAATGTGTGCCGACTTCAAATGGGGAGAAACCGGAAATATAGCGGTTTATGATAAAGATACCAATATAGTGGGACACACCAATTTCAGCATAGTTGAAAGCGGACTTAATCTGATCGAGAAGGCAAAGACCGATTCGGAGTATAAGGGCGTAGCCGAATTTTTCCGGAAGTGTATAAACGATAATATAAACGGTGTCGGAACCTATGACTGGTTCGGCAAGAAGAGAATCGGTGCGATATATAATGTTCCGGGCAGAGATTATCTGTCGTTGGTAGCGATAAATGAAGAGGAGGTTTTCAGCAATTTAAATAAGCTTCGTGTAAGCCTTGTAATTGCTACACTGATACTTATTTTAATGGGGATGGCTGCGGTATACTTTGCATTTGCAGTCAGGCTTTCAAGGGCTTTTAATAATATTAAGACGGATCTTCTTTATATATCAAATTATGATTTAACCAAGGAGCCTACGGAAGATTATTCTAAAAGAAATGATGAAATAGGAGATATTTACAGAGCCACCGTGACTCTTAAACAAAATATCATTGGCATAATTTCAAATATATCGTCACATGCGCAGAATACCGCCGCAACCGCTCAGCAGCTGACGGCTACCGCACAGTCCACGTCGGCTTCCGCAAATGATGTTGCAAATGCGGTAAGCAATATAGCGGATGGAGCTACCAGTCAGGCTAAGGATACTCAATCTGCGGCAGGCTCGGTAGAGACTACCAGAAATCTGCTCATTGATATGACCAAGACTCTGGAAGAGCTTTCAGAGGCGACGGATATAATAGACAAATGCAAAAATGAAGGCAATGAGACCTTGAGCGAGCTTGTGTCAATAACCGAGGACAATAGGGTGGTATCCGAACAGGTTGCGGAAGTGATTCATCAAACCAGTAAATCGACCGAGAAGATATCCAGCGCTTCCGATATGATTCAGTCGATATCGGATCAGACCAATTTGCTTGCCCTCAATGCCGCCATAGAAGCCGCAAGAGCGGGGGAAGCCGGAAAAGGCTTTTCGGTTGTAGCCGAAGAGATCAGGAAGCTTGCGGAGCAGTCTGCGGGATTTACCGCAGAGATCAGAGCGGTCATAAATGATCTCAAGGCAAAGGCTGAATCGGCGGTATCCATGATGGAAAATCAGAGAATCATGGTTGATAAACAGAGCGAAAAGGTGACGGAGACCAGCGACAAGTTCGAGGAAATTTCAAAGGCGGTTGAGAACAGCAAGGTAATAGTTGAAGAAATTCACAAAGCCTCGAAGACAATAGAAGAAGAAAATCAAAATGTGGTAAAGGTAGTTGAGAATCTTTCAGCCATAGCGGAGGAAAATGCCGCAACCACTCAGGAATCCGCCGCATCCGTGGATACGCAGGTACAGTCAATACATGATATTTCCAAAGCAAGTGAAAATCTTGCCGAGATAGCTACCGATCTTCAGGGAGAGGTATCCAAGTTTGCCATATAAGGAAAGACCCGGTCAAAACAGCCTGTATCGGCACAGGCTGCGTAGGATTCTTTCGCTTTTTGGATTTTTGCGGGCAATTAGCCAAATACCGGGCTTTCTCTTAGCCTTGGCAAATTCCGCAGTACGATATTTTTAGGATATATAACAAAGGAATGTGGGCATGACAGGAGGTTGAAGCGTGAAAACAAAGAAAATGAGTAAGTTTAACAGTCTCGGGGTCAGGGTAGGATTACTTATATCGCTGATATTATTTGTGATACTGGGGGTAAAGGCGGTATATGATATTAAGAAGAATTATCATGACGTTATTGAAAGCGGAGAAAAATACAAGGTTGAAGAGACTCTGAGGTATGCTTCCGAGCTGGAAGAGATGTTTTCCACTACATATCAGATGGGCTACGATGTGAGTTCCGTTATACAGAACACTATAAACGGCATACCCATGGAAAACAGGAGCAGAGACCTTGTAATCAACAATATAGTTGAAATCATGAAAGAGTCCGATAAAGTGTCGGGCATGGCGGTATCCTTCGAGCCGAATAAATTTGACGGAAAGGATAATGAAAAAGGCGTATTCAGTAAGTACGTGGTAAAGGATGGCGGAAGTTTAAATGTTAAGGACGCAAGCTATGAAGGTGAGGACTGGTATACCCGTCCCATGAAGGAAAAGAAGGTTGTTATAATCGATCCTTATGTTGATACTGACGGGAAGATGAAGACGACCTATGCTTTCCCCATTATGCACAATAATAATCCCGTGGGAGTTGTAGCTGTGGATATGCTTATAGACGGGCTTCAGAAGATGCTTGAAGAAAAATCTTTGGGCTCCGATGACTTTAAGGGGTTGCTTACCGAAGAAGGATACTTCATAGCCAACGCAATGGACAGCGGCCAGATTATGAAGAATCTGTATGAGCAGGTTCCTGAGGCAAAAAACAATGTGGCTGAGGCTCTTAAATCGGGATATAAGATAACGGAAGAGTCCATAGCGGGAAGCGGAGAAAAGGGCAAGATAGCATATATTGCGGTTAATCTTAAGGGAGTAGACGACAAGTGGTGCTACGAGTCGGTTACATCTCTCAGCTATTTCCTAAGGGATGCAGTACAAACCACATGGATAAATGTAATATTTAACGTGTTGGTAATATTGATTATGGGCGCAATAGTTATGATCATTTTATTAGGAAAGGTCTCAAAGCCCCTTTCGGTTATTGAATCCGGTATGATGAAGCTGTCCAATTACGATCTGGATGTAAAAGAGGAAGCGGATAAGCTCGCAAAATATAAGAATTCTCAGGATGAAATCGGCAGCGTATCAAGATCGATACATACCATGGTGCAGAATTTAACTGCAATAGTGGAAAAGATATTGACCAATGCGCAAAGTACCGCTGCAACCGCCGAGGAGCTTACAGCTACGGCACAATCGGCGTCATCATCCTCTAATGACGTGTCTCAGGCTGTGTCCAATATAGCGGATGGAGCCACCAGCCAGGCTGAGGATACTCAAAATGCGGCGGCTTCCGTCGAGGTGTCCGATAATCTGCTTAAAGATATGCTTGAGGTTCTGAACAGACTAACCGAGTCCACCGATATGATAGACGCTCGTAAAAATGAAGGCAGTCAGCTTCTTGATGAGCTGATAGAAATAACCGATGAAAACATAAGAATTTCTGAGCGGGTATCGGAGGTGATAAACGCCACCAACAAATCCACCGAAACCATATCCACCGCTTCCGAGATGATACAGTCCATCTCCGACCAGACCAATCTGCTTGCACTGAACGCCGCAATAGAGGCTGCAAGAGCGGGAGAAGCGGGCAAGGGCTTTGCGGTGGTTGCCGAAGAAATCAGAAAGCTTGCGGAAGACTCGGCAAGATTCACAAACGAGATAAGACAGGTAATAGAGGATCTTAAGGGCAAGTCGGAGTCCGCAGTCGAGATGATGAAGGCCTCGAACGAGATGATGGAGAAGCAGAATGAGAAGGTAAGAGAGACCGGCGACAAATTCTCCGAAATAGCAACCGAGGTTGAAAACAGTAAGGTGATAGTAGCTCAGATAGATGAGGGTGCAAACAAAATATCCGAGGAAAATCTAAGTGTGGTAAGAGTGGTCGAAAACCTCTCCGCCATAGCGGAGGAAAATGCCGCAACCACTCAGGAAGCAGCGGCGTCCGTGGACACTCAGGCTCAGTCGATACGGGATATATCTCAGGCGAGCGAAAATCTTGCCGACATAGCAATGCAGCTCCAGCAGGAAATATCCAAGTTCAACTTGTGATAAAAACATCTTGACTTGAGACTGCCATACAAGTATAATCTTACTGCTGTGTTTGTATGATTATTACAGTAATAACCCGTTCAGTCAAAGGCTTGTGATGGGGCTGAAGGGAGGGAAAAAGAATGTCATCGGTTGTTGTAAAAGATAATGAGAGTATTGACAGCGCTCTTCGCAGATTTAAGAGGAGCTGCGTCAAGGCGGGTATCCAGCAGGAGATCCGTAAGCGTGAGCATTATGAGAAGCCTTCGGTAAGACGCAAGAAGAAATCCGAAGCTGCAAGAAAGCGCAAGCACAATTAAAAAATGTTTAAGCCCTTGGTTAGTCAATCAAGGGCTTTTGTTTTAATACTTAGGACTTTTAAGGAATAAAGGCTTTAAGTATTAAGATATCTGATTTATTTACGCAAGCAATGAGAAGGAGTCCGAGCCTGCTTAAGACCTTGGCGAATGTCCGGGTAATCAGGAAAACCCGCAAAGCGTGTTTTTTGCATTTCTTAAAAAGGATAAAAATTATGCAGACTGTCATAGCCCTATTCGCCATCCTGTTACTGTATGTATATGTCGTTTCAAGAGCGGATACACACCGTTTTGTAATAAAAGAATACACTTTTTCCTCTTCTAAAATAAAAGAACCGAAAATAATAGTATTTTTATCCGATCTGCATGAAAATGAATATGAAATTAAGGGAGAAAAGTACAATGAAGGGCTTTTAAGGGCAATAGACGGCATAGCCCCCGATATTATTTTAAGCGGCGGAGACATGCTCACTTCGCATAAGAAGCCCGGCAAATGCAGGATAAACGAACTCACCGATTTTTTCGGAAGACTTGCGAAAAAATATCCTGTTTTTTGCGCAAACGGAAATCATGAAACCCGAATATACGAAAAAAAATCGTTATACAAAAATATGTACGAGGAATATGAAGCGGGGCTTTGCAGAAGGAAAGTGACAGTTCTCAAGGATAAAAGCGGGGCGCTTAACGATATCGTAATATCGGGGCTTGAAATTCCCACAAAGTATTACAAAAGTAAATCAAAAAAAGATTTTGATGAAAATGTAATTAAAAGCAAAATAAATGAACCTTCTAAGGATAAATTCAATATACTGCTCTGCCATGACCCCGCTCATTTTGAAACCGCCTGCTCCCTGGGCTTTGATCTTGTCCTTTCCGGTCATGTGCACGGGGGAATAGCCGTGCTCCCGTATATAGGAGGTGTAATATCCACCGAAAGAAAGCTTTTCCCTTTTTATGACGGAGGCTTATTTTTAAAAGTAAAGACGGGCAAAGTTGTTCGACATGCCGTTGAACGGATGGTATACTTAAACTCCGGCAGTCACGCTATGGTTATAAGCAGGGGACTGGGTATGCATACCGTCAATTTCAGATTTAACAACCCCGGAGAACTTGTGGTGATTAAGCTTGTTAAAGAGTCGGAATAATTCAAGGATTTTTTTATGGCGCTGCAAATAAAGCTTCAGGCATTTGAGGGTCCCCTGGATCTTCTTTTGCACCTGATAGATATAAATAAAGTCGATATATACGATATTCCCATTGTTGAAATTACCGAGCAGTATTTGGAATATATTAAATCAATGGAATACAACGATATGGAGGTTACCAGCGAGTTTTTGGTCATGGCGGCGACCCTTTTGGACATTAAATGCCGTATGCTTCTGCCAAAGCCGGTAAATGAAGAAGGGGTAGAGGAAGATCCGAGAGCCGAGCTTGTGGAGCAGCTCCTTGCCTACAAGATGTATAAATATATGTCCCTTGAGCTTAAGGATATGCAGACCGGATCGGATATGCACTTTTTCAGAAAGAAAAGACTTCCCGATGAGGTGTCGTCCTATGAGGTAAAGCCCGATCTTGCGGAAATGGTGGGAGACAGAACCTTAAACAGTCTTGGGAGCATATTGGAGGAGCTTTTAAAAAGACAGAAGGACAGAGTTGATCCCGTGCGTTCAAATTTCGGAAATATAGAGCGAGAGGAAATCGACATGGACGCCAAGGCTCTCTATATAAGAGCGTATATAAGAGAGCATAAACGGGTGGCTTTCAGACAATTACTTGAAAAACAAAGATCCAAATATGAAATCATCGTGACTTTTTTGCTTATACTGGAAGAGATGAAGCTGGGTGCAATAGAGGTTGAGCAGGAAAGCGAGTTCGGAGAAATCTATATAAATTTTAAGAAAACTGTGGAAATGTATCAGGCGGAGAGCTGAATATATGGATGTACAAAGAGCGGCGGCTGCCGTCGAGGCGATTTTGTTTACTATGGGAGAGTCCGTAGAAATATCAAGGATAGCCGATGTTTTGGAAATTGATTTAAATGAAGCGGACGAGGCGGTTTCGTATTTAAAGGACAAATATGAAAGATCGGAATCCGGAATAGGAATTATAGAGCTTGAAGCTGCGGTTCAGCTTTGCACCAAAAAGGAATTTTATCCGGAGCTTATACGTATCGCCAAAGCTCCAAAAAAGCCCGTGCTTACCGAGGCTTTGTTGGAAACCTTGTCGATAGTCGCATATAAGCAGCCGGTTACAAGGATAGAGGTTGAAAAGATAAGAGGCTCAAGCTCGGATCATGCCATATCAAGACTGGTGGAGCTAGGCTTTATAAAAGAACTCGGCAGACTTGATGCTCCCGGAAGACCTCTTCTTTTCGGTACTACAGAAGAGTTTTTAAGAAGCTTCGGAGTGAGATCTCTTGAAGAACTTCCCAGCCTTGATGCGGTAAAGGTGGAGGAATTCAAGCAGGAGGCCGAACAGGAAATAAATGTAAAGCTTGATATATAGCTTACTGTTAATTTCAGCATTAACATGATACAATTTTTGTGGAGCTTATTTTTAATTGATCGTATAATGTGACGTTAAAAAAGACGGAGGTGCTACATGAGCGTTTCATCCAAGGCGCGTTTCAGGATTGACAGCCTTCTTGATGCAAATTCATTTGTAGAGATAGGTGCAAGAGTGCGTGCCCGCAGTACGGACTTTAATTTAAGCGGCAAGAGCGATGAGTCTGACGGCGTCATTACCGGTTACGGAGTTATCGACGGGAGGTTGGTATATGTATACAGTCAGGATCCCGAGGTTCTTTCCGGTTCTATCGGTGAAATGCACGCCCGTAAAATAATAAAGCTTTATGATATGGCGCTCAGAATGGGTGCGCCGGTGATAGGTATTTTCGACTCAAGCGGCATAAGGCTTCAGGAAACAAGCGATTCCGTTGCGGCATTATCGGAAATATATGTCAAGGCTTCAAAGGCGTCCGGAGTAATACCTCAGATAAGTGCAGTATACGGAAACTGCGGAGGCGGTCTCGCCGTGCTCGCAGCGCTTACGGATTTCTGCTTTATGGAAAAGAGCGGAGGAAGACTGTTTGTAAATCCTGCGGATGCGGTAAGAGGGAATTACAGGGACAGGCTAGATACGTCAAGGTCGGATTTTCGAGCTCAAAATACCATGGACGTGTGCGGAGCATTTGATGAGTCCGAGCTCCCGCTTAAAATAAGAGAGTTGATAAGTTATCTTCCCTCAAACAATGAAGATGACGACGCCTACGAAGAATGTACCGACGATCTCAACAGGGCGTCGAGTACGGATATAGAGTCCATTGCCGATTCTTCAAAGGTATTTGAGATCAGAAAGGATTTTGCAAAAGAGATTTCCACCGGCTTTATAAGACTGAACGGAACAAGCATAGGGTTTATAGTAAATAAATCTAAGCTGCTTACTGCAAATGCCGCAAGAAAAGCGGCTGATATGGTGAGATTTTGCGATGCGTTCGGAATACCCGTTTTGTCCATGGTCGATATCAAGGGCTACGCCAACAGCATGGAGGATGAAGTCGGTCTTGCCTCGGAGGCGGCAGCTTTAGTGTATGCATATTCCGCAGCACAGGTGCCCAAGGTCTCCGTTATAGCCGAAAATGCTTATGGAAGCTGTGCGGCGGTTCTTAATGCCGTATCTTCGGCAGCCGATATCAAGATAGCCTTTGACAGTTCCAATATAGGAGCTATGAATGCCGGGGATGCGGCGAGGATACTCGGAGAGGGTAAATCGAAGGAAGAAATAAAGGAAATAGAAAATACATATGACAGTCTTTTGAACGGTGCGTCGAGTGCAGCCGCAAGAGGACATGTGGATGAGATCATAGAGCCTTCCGATATAAGAAAATATCTTATAGGAGCTTTTGAAATGTTGTATTCAAAACGCTGTGAATTATAATAATTCGATTATGAAGATCGTGAGAAAGAGGTATGAAAAAGTATGAATAAGCGGAAGATAAAAGCATATACGTTTACGGCGCTTGCCTTTTCTTCCCTTACACTTTCCGGCTGCAATAAGCTTGTGGCGGAGGCGGGCTACAACACTCTTTTGGGAATGGGAATGGCATTTACCATACTTATTCTCATAAGCCTTATTATATCTTTGTTTCCTCTTATGTTCGGAGGCGGAAAGGCAAAGAAGTCTTCGAGAGATGAAGTAAGGCTTCAAGCTATGGACAGAACCATAAGCAACATAGAAAAGCTTGAAGGTATAATAAGAGAAGGTAAGGATAAGAATACGGCTGCCGAGGATGAGGAGCTCATTGCGGTTATTACCGCCGCAATTGCGGCATATGAATCGGATATTTCCATTCAAACTGCGGGTACGGCAGGCTGTGATCAGGTGTCCGGACGAAGGAGACAGGTTCAGGTACCCGCCGGATATCAGGGCTTTTATGTGAGATCGGTTCGTAAAATCGGTCAGGACAACTGGAGGAAATCTTAAGCAATTTCAGCGAGGTGATTTATTGTGAGAACGTACATTATAACGGTTAACGGAAATAAATATGAAGTGACGGTTGAAGGCGGAGAAGTAAGCTCGATCCCGGCTGTAAGTGCAGCAGCGTCTTCATCGGCGGCGTCCGGTGTACCTACAGGAAGCGCAGCCAAAGAGGCGGCAGGAGATGCAGCGCTGTCCTCGGGAGCGGTAAAAATAGAAGCCGGAGCTGCGGGAAAGGTCATAAAGATTGACGCCTCCGCAGGAACAAAGGTATCCAAGGGAGATACGGTGGTTACGCTTGAATCTATGAAGATGGAGATACCCATGGTGGCTCCGGAGGATGGAGTGGTAGCATCCGTCAATGTGGCTGTCGGGACTTTGGTAGAAGCGGGAGAGGTTCTGGCTACGCTTAATTAGGCTGAATACAACGGAGATTTCTTTAGGGAATTTTCGTAGGAGGTTTCATAATGGATTATATTACCAATACCTTGCTCAATCTTTGGGATCAGACGGCTTTTGCATCAATGACTTCAGGAAGAGTCACAATGATATTTGTCGCCTTTGTTCTCATATTTTTGGCTATAAGGCTGGAATTTGAGCCTCTGCTTCTTGTGCCGATTTCCTTCGGCATGCTTCTTGTAAATATTTACCCCCCTATAATGGAAGAGGGGGGACTTCTTCACTTTTTCTATCTGCTCGATGAATGGGCTATACTGCCGTCGCTTATATTTATGGGAGTCGGAGCCATGACCGACTTCGGACCGCTTATAGCCAATCCCGTAAGCTTTATAATGGGAGCGGCGGCTCAGTTCGGAATTTTTGCGGCATATTTCATTGCAATTGCACTCGGCTTCAACGGAATGGCTGCCGCATCCATATCGATTATAGGAGGTGCGGACGGTCCCACATCCATTTTCCTCGCCTCAAAGCTCGGACAGGGAGAACTGCTCGGCCCCATAGCCGTTGCCGCATATTCATACATGTCACTTGTACCCATGATACAGCCGCCCATAATGAAGCTGCTTACCACTGATAAGGAAAAGAGAATCAAAATGGCTCAGCTTCGTCCGGTTTCAAAGATCGAGCGCATACTTTTTCCCATAGTGGTAACGACCGTAGTCTGTCTTCTGCTTCCTACGACCGCTCCTCTTGTAGGTATGCTCATGCTGGGGAATCTGTTCAGAGAATGCGGCGTCACCAAGCAGCTTCAGGATACCGCAAGCAACGCTCTTATGTATATTGTCGTAATTTTATTAGGAACGTCCGTAGGAGCTACCACGAGTGCCGAGGCGTTTCTTAATACTGTAACCTTAAAAATCGTATTTTTGGGACTTGTAGCCTTTGCGGTGGGCACTGCTGCGGGAACACTGTTTGGAAAGCTTCTCTGCTTTATAACAAAGGGAAAAATCAATCCTCTTATAGGGAGTGCGGGAGTCAGTGCGGTTCCTATGGCTGCGAGAGTTTCCCAAAAGGTCGGAAGCGAATATGATCCTACCAATTTCCTTTTGATGCATGCTATGGGACCCAATGTTGCCGGAGTTATAGGCACGGCTGTCGTTGCGGGAACGTTTATGGCTATATTCGGAGTAAAATGATGCCGTTTAACCGAACTATATTATGGAGGGAAAAATGTCAGAAGCAAGAAAGGTAAAGATAACCGATACAACTCTTCGTGATGCGCACCAGTCGCTTATTGCGACCCGTATGCCTATCGAAGTTATGCTTCCCGTCATAGATAAAATTGAACAGGTGGGCTTTCATTCCGTAGAATGTTGGGGCGGAGCCACATTTGATGCCTGTCTCAGATTTTTGAAGGAAGATCCGTGGCAGAGGCTTCGCATATTAAAGGAGCATTTTAAGGCCACTCCCCTTCAAATGCTTTTGAGAGGACAGAATATATTGGGTTATAAGCATTATCCCGATGATGTGGTTGAGTATTTTGTACAGAAGAGCATAGCAAACGGTATTGATATAATCCGTATCTTTGACTGCTTAAATGATCTAAGAAATCTCAAAACGGCGGTTGAGGCGTGTAAAAGAGAAGGCGGTCATGCTCAGATAGCCCTTGTTTATACCTTGGGTGATGTGTACACTATGGACTATTGGATGAACATATGCAGGCGGATTGAGGAAATGGGCGCCGACTCCATATGCATAAAGGATATGGCAGGACTCCTTCTGCCGTATAAGGCTGAGGAGCTTGTAAGATCCATAAAGAGCGCCACAACGCTTCCTCTTGACATACACACTCACTACACCTCGGGAGAGGCTTCCATGGTCTATTTAAAGGCGGTTGAAGCCGGAGCCGACATAATAGACTGCGCCATATCGCCTTTTGCAATGGGAACCAGTCAGCCGTCGGAAGAGGTTATGGTGGAAGCCTTTAAGGATACCGTATACGATACGGGTCTGGATCAGGGGATTTTGGGTGAGATAGCGGACTATTTCGCACCGTACAGAGATGAATGTCTTGAAAGCGGACTTATGAGCACCAAAGTTTTGGGCGTTGATATAAGGACCCTTCAATATCAGGTTCCGGGAGGCATGCTTTCCAATATGGTAAGCCAGCTTAAGGAACAGAACGCCTTGGATAAATTTCAGCAGGTGCTTGAAGAAATACCCAGAGTTCGCAAGGATTTCGGAGAGCCTCCGCTTGTCACCCCCAGCTCTCAGATAGTGGGAACGCAGGCCGTTATGAACGTACTTATGGGAGAGAGATATAAGGTATGCTCGGGGGATACCAAGGATCTTGTAAGCGGCAGATACGGTCAGACCGTAAAATCCGTTGATAAGGAAATACAGAAAAAAATCATAGGAGATACCGAGGTTATAACCTGCAGACCTGCCGATCTCCTTGAACCGGGACTTAAAAGATTTGAAGAAGAGCTCGGCGATTACAAAGAACAGGATGAGGATGTACTGTCATATGCGCTGTTCCCTCAGGTCGCTACGGACTTTTTCAAATACAGACAGGCACAGAAAACAGGAATAGATTCAAACTCGGCAGATAAGGCAAACGGAGCATATCCCGTCTAATGAGCGAGAACAGGGAAAGACGTACCGGAAAAGTAAAGAGGACGCTTCTTGCGCAGAAAGAAGTAAACGGTTATCGTATACGTCAGGGATTCTATGACATGTACGGTGCGACAGCCATGTCGGACGGCGTTAATTTTACCGTTGCTTCCAATTCCGCAACATCCATTGTGCTTAATCTTTTTCATAACCAGGAGACAAAGCCCTTTGCAAGGATACCCTTTCCCGGAGAATACAGGGTGGGGAAGGTGTATTCCATGTTCGTATTCGGGCTGGATGTCGAAAATCTCGAATATGCTTATCAGGTGGACGGTCCGTTTGAGCCTGAAAAGGGTCTTTTATTTGATAAATCGCATATTTTGCTTGACCCTTATGCAAAGGCTGTCGCGGGGCAGCGGATCTGGGGAGAAAAAACGGGTGCGGAGGATGTGTATCATGCCAGAGTGGTAAACAGTAACTACGACTGGAGAGAGGTTCCTTTTCTGCGCATACCCATGTCGGATACCATAATTTATGAGATGCATGTAAGGAGCTTTACCAAAGATCCCTCATCAAAGGTGAGCGCGCCTGGAACATTTAAGGGAATATCTGAAAAAATAAATTATTTAAAAGAGCTCGGAATAACGGCGGTTGAGTTGATGCCGATATTCGAATTTGATGAAACCTTGGGAAGCAGAATCTTTGAGGGAAGAGAGCTCCTTGATTTTTGGGGCTACAATACGGTAAGCTTTTTTGCGCCAAATACCAGCTATGCTTCTACCGCTGAATATAATCGTGAGGGAGAGGAGCTTAAGGAGCTGATAAAGGAGCTTAAGGAAAACGGAATTGAAGTAATTCTCGACGTGGTATTCAATCATACGGCTGAAGGAAATGAACACGGTCCCTATATCTCTTTTAAAGGCTTTGACAATAATATTTATTATATGCTTACTCCGAGAGGAGAATATTATAATTTCAGCGGCTGCGGCAATACCTTAAATTGTAATCATCCGGTTGTTCAGGAAATGATAGTTCAGTGTCTCAGGTACTGGGTTACGGATTTCAGAGTGGAAGGCTTCAGATTCGATCTTGCAAGTATATTGGGCAGAGATCAGTACGGCGCACCCATGAAAAATCCCCCTCTGCTTGAGAGACTTGCCTATGATCCCATACTTAAAGACGTAAAGCTTATTGCGGAAGCGTGGGATGCGGGAGGTCTTTATCAGGTGGGAGATTTTCCGTCATGGAAAAGATGGGCGGAATGGAACGGTAAATATCGTGACGATATGAGGAGCTACCTCAAGGGCGATTTACAGTTTGCAGCCGGAGCGGTTCAGCGTATTATAGGCTCTCCCGATCTTTATAATGCAAATTATGCCGGATATGATTCGTCGGTTAATTTTATTACCTGCCACGACGGTTTTACATTAAGAGATTTATACTCATATAATGAAAAGCATAATCATGAAAACGGCTGGGGAGGAACCGACGGAGCCGATGACAACAGAAGCTGGAACTGCGGTGTTGAGGGAGAAACAAACGATCCGGATATTGAAAAGCTCAGATTCAGGCTTATGCGTAATGCCATAACCGTGCTTATGTGTTCAAGAGGAACACCTATGCTGCTTGCAGGGGACGAGTTTGCCAAAACGCAGAGGGGCAACAACAACGCTTATTGTCAAGACAATGAAATATCCTGGCTTAATTGGGAGCTTATCGAAGAAAACAGGGATTTTTTTGAATTTTATAAGAGCGTGATAGCCTTCAGAAAAAGACATCCCGCCATCAGAAAAGAGCTGAGAAATGCGACTTGCGGATTCCCTTCGGTCAGCGTCTATGATGAACACGGCAATATGGTACATATTGAGAGGGAATCGAGATTTATCGGTATCTGTTTTGCCGGATACAGGTCAAAAACCGGTCAGGATGATATAGTATATGTGGCTGTAAACGTCTTTTGGGAGGACATACAGATAAAGCTTCCGTCTATAAGATTCAGCGGAGTATGGCAGCTTAATATCGATACCGCCGATGAGGGGTCTGAATATTATAAAAAAATTCCGCAGCCCGTGAGCGGAAGTTGTATAATAAAGGCAAGAAGTATCTGCGTATTTACCGGACTTTATATTGCGGAGAATTTGCGCAGAAATTAAGAGCAGGTGAGAAAATGCAGGAAAGTACAAAAAAAATTACAAACGCTTTAAATCCGGAAGACCTGGAGGTTGGAGGCTTTCGCTTCCTGACCAAGGCGGACGCCGACAAAGCAAGGGTGGATGAGGGAAAAATAACATACATAAAGAGCAACGTATCATATACCACCGCTTCATCTCTGCAGGCAGTATATGAGAAAGCGATATCGAACCGTATTTTTTCCACGCCTGTGGGCTGGGGCTTTCTCAGGGATCTTAGAGGAACCTTACTGGAGATGGGCACGGATGAGAGTAAATTACCCGCCATACCGATGACAGCGGGATTTACCAAGCCGGTTCAGACTCTTGAGGAAAGTTCCAAGCCTCGTATAAGAAGAGAAGAAAAAGACGCGGGAAAAGCGAGGGTTTTAATGCTTTCTTTCGCACTCAATATAATTTTGGCGATTTTAGTTGTCATAATGTTTACGGTGGTTTACTTCGGTGAAACCAATAATATCGTCAACTACAAGCGCAATATTACCAATCGCTATTCCGCTTGGGAGCAGGAACTTAAAGACAGAGAAGAGCTCATACGTCAAAAAGAGCGGGAGCTCGGAATAGAGTCCGATACTACGACTGAAAGTGGAACGCAATGAATGATTTGGAAAAGAGGAAACAGACTTCAAAAGAGCTTTTTGCCTTGGGAAAGAAAAAGCTGGAAAGCTCCAAGACCTGTGCCGAAAATATGGAATGCAGAGACTGTGTAGAGCTTGCCTATTATGCCGTTTTATACGGCATAAAGGCTCTTTTTTCGATAGATTTTGAAGCTCCCGGAAGTCAGTCGCAGCTGTTTGAGCTTTTCGAAGAGATATATGTCAAAAGCGGAATATTTGACTCCGAGGCATGGAAAAGGATAGAAGAGATCAGAGGTCTCCGTGATGGATACGGATGCGGAGAGTACTCTGAAGCCGTTGACGTGAACAAGATGGTGGAAACCGCTGAATATATTTTGCTTTTATGTAATATGAATCTCAATAAAAAAGGAGTTGAAGTTTGATGTTGTCTCAAAAAATACTTGTGGTTGACGATGAGGATCTGATAAGAAAGCTGGTCAAAGATTTTTTGACAAAAAGCGGCTATGAGGTTATAGAAGCGGTTGACGGAAGCGAAGCGCTTGATAAGTTTTTTGCGGACAAGGATATAGCCCTTGTGATATTGGATATAATGATGCCGAAAATAGACGGTCTGTCCTGTGCAAAAGAAATCAAGAATAATTCCAAGACTCCTATAATACTTCTTACGGCAAAAGATCAGGAAAGAGATGAGCTTAAGGGTTTTGAAATAGGAGTGGATGAGTATATTTCCAAGCCTTTTTCTCCCAAGGTGCTGGTGGCGAGGGTTGAGGCTCTTTTAAGGCGCACATATCCGAATGCCGAAAGCGATATTTTGACAGCCGGAGCCATCGTGATAGACAGGATTGCTCACAGCGTAATAATTGAAGGCTTGGAGGTCGAGCTTTCTTTTAAGGAGTTTGAGCTTTTGACCTATTTTGTGGAAAATGAGGGAACCGCTCTTTCAAGGGATAAGATATTGGACAGCGTATGGAGTTTTGATTACTTCGGGGATGCCAGAACCGTTGATACTCACGTAAAAAAGCTTCGTGCAAAGATGGGAAGCTGCGGAACCATGATAAAAACAATAAGAGGAGTCGGATACAAGTTTGAAACAAAAGAAGCTTAGTGAAAGCATAAGATGGAGGTTTTTCTTTTTATTTCTGGCTACATGCATAGGCACGATAGCAATCGGACTGATTTTGGTAAGTCTTCTTCTTGAGCGTTATTATATCTATAAGAAAACTCAAAATATAAAAGAAGCGTGCGACCTTTTAAATGAGGCTGCACAGGACGGTTCTATTACCTCGGAGACATTTTGGAACGGTATGCAGGTACTTACTGAGCGCTATGATATACAGCTTCTTGTGCTTGATGAGGATGCGCTTACCATACATGCCACGTCCTCAAATCCCGATTTTTTTTCAAACAAGCTGTGGGAAAGACTGCTGGATACCGGAGACAAGCTTCAGGGAAACGGTCTGAGATTTAATATCGAATATGAGGACAGGAACGAAAAGAAAAATTCATATATGTTCGCATACGGTTTTTTGGAAAACGGCAATGTCTTTATTATGGGTGTTCCTCTTTCCAGTATACATGAAAGCAAAAAGCTTACAGTGAGCTTTATGTTTTTTGTAGGCATAATATGCATAGGCATAGGTGCACTGGGGGCTTATTTCGGTTCATATTGGATATCCGTAAGGGAGCTTGAGAATAAAAACAGAGAGCTTGTAAATAAGCTTAAATTAAAGGAAGAAATAGACAACGCCAGAAGCGAATTTCTCTCAAATGTATCACATGAATTAAAAACACCGATAGCGATTATAAGAGGATATGCTGAGGGGCTGCTTGAAATGCTTTCCGTATCCGACGATAAAAAAGACTCGACGGACATGTCGTGCAATGAGTATCTCGGAGTCATAATAAATGAATCCAAGCGCATGAACGACATGATACGCGAGCTTAAATCTCTCAGTGCTATTGAAGACGGAACGGAAATAAATGAAGCCGAGGAATTTGATTTATGTGAATTGATTCAGAGTTTTATAAAATCAGCCGATATATTAACCAGATCAAAAGACGTTGAGGTTAAATTTTTGTCATATGAAGATCCTTTGTATGTGATTGCCGACTCTTTCAGAGTGGAGGAAATCATACAAAATTATCTCAATAACGCCATAGAGCATGTACTGGATGATAAGCTTATTGAGGTAAGGATCGATCCGCCCGATGAAGGGGGAGACTGCGTGCGTGTAAGCGTACACAATAAGGGGGAGCCGATACCTGAAGACGCCCTGCCTCATATATGGGAGAAATTTTACAAGGTGGACAAGGCTCACACCAGAAAGCACGGAGGCTCAGGCTTAGGTCTTTCCATAGTAAAAGCCATACAGGAACAGGCTCATTTGGGATACGGCGTCACCAATTATGAAGACGGAGTATCGTTTTGGTTTGAATTGAGACTTAAAAGAGGATAAAAAAGTGAAAATTCATAATTCAAAAAAGATAGGTGTAATTGCCGTTTTATTTGCAGTATTGTTGTCCGGCTGCGGAAAAGATCCGTATATGGAGCTTTCGGATGAGGATTATGACAAGGTTGTAAATTATGCTGCCGGAATGGTTATTAAATACAGCAAAGAGACTTCGGAAAAAATAGCATATCTTGATAAGGATTATGTACCCGAATACATTGCCGAAATGGAAGAGGCGGAGCTTGAAGCAAAGAGGCTTGAAGAAGAAAAGCGTTTAGAAGAAGAAAAGCGCCTGGAAGAAGAGAAAAAGAAGAAGGAAGCCGGGGATAAAGACGGTGAGATCTCTGACGGTGAGAAGGCTTCGGAAGACGACAATGACGATAAAGACGCTTCAGCCGATGAGGACGGTGCAACGGACAAAGGCTCTTTAAAAGATGGCGGCTTCATATTGAATAATATAGCTGACGGAGTCGAAGTTGAGTATACGGGATATTCGGTCAACGACAGCTATCCGGAATCGGGTATACAGGGCGCAGTATCCGCATCGAAGGGAAAAAAGCTTATTGTACTTGAATTTCGTCTGAAAAATACTACCGACGATAAGGTTGCATTTGATTCTATTACCTCCGGGTTCAGATACAAGGTTTCAATAAACTCTCAAAACGCAGGCTATACCCTTATTACTATGCTTGACAACGATTTGAGCGGAATGTATACGGATATAGAGGGCGGAAAGCATATAGACGCCGTTTTGCTTGCGGAAATTCCGGAGGGTTCATCTAAAAATATAGATTCACTGGATCTGATTGTCAAAAAAAGCGGCAATGAAACCGTGATAAATCTTAAATAAGTTATATTAGGCTGAAATTAAATAAAGATGAGCTTTCACATCTGAAAGGGAGATGATGATATGTTTGAAATTCTCTTAAAAAGAGAGCTTGCGCCCAACATTTTTGAAATGCTGTTGGACGCTCCTTTTGTTGCAAGAGCCTGCCTGCCGGGGCAGTTTTTGATCGTAAGAGCATATGACGATTCGGAGCGCATCCCGCTTACAATATGTGATTATAGTTCCGAAGAAGGCACGATACAGATTGTTTTTCAGGTTGTGGGTGCCGAAAGCTTAAGGATATCGAAGCTTGGCAAGGGAGATTGCTTCAAGGATGTTGTAGGGCCTCTGGGAAGGGCTTCGGAGTTTGTGGACGAGAATATCGAGGAATTAAAGCGGAAAAAGCTTTTATTTATAGCCGGAGGCGTAGGGACGGCGCCCGTGTATCCTCAACTCAAATGGCTTAAAGAGAGGGGCGTTATTGCGGACTGCATACTCGGAGCTAAAAATAAGGACTTTGTAATACTTGAAAAGGAAATAGGCTCCGTTTCCAATTTGTATATAACCACCGACGACGGCTCGTACGGCAGAAGAGGCATGGTGACAACATGTCTTGAGGAGCTGTGGAAGGAAGGTAAACGCTATGACCGGGCGGTTGCCATAGGTCCAATGATAATGATGAAGTTCGTATGCAAGCTTACCAGGGAGCTGGGAATACCCACCGTTGTAAGCATGAACCCGATAATGGTGGACGGCACGGGTATGTGCGGAGCATGCAGACTGAGCGTTGATAAGGAAATTAAATTTGCCTGTGTGGACGGACCGGAATTTGACGGTCATAAGATTGATTTTGATCAGGCGATGGCCAGAATGCAGCTGTATAAAGAGCAGGAAACCGCTCTTTATAAGGCTTTAGGCGGAGTTTAAGGAATACCGGCATTATTATAGTACGGATAATCAAGAGGAATATATATGGCTCAGGATATGAATGTGAGAATAGCGGCAAGGGAGCAGAGTGCGGATAAAAGAGCTTCAAATTTTGATGAAGTAGGTTTCGGTTATAATGAAGAAGAAGCGGTACTGGAGTCCAATCGCTGTCTTAACTGTAAAGCTCCTCGTTGCGTGGAAGCCTGTCCCGTTCATATAAATATACCTAAATTTATCATGCAGATAAAGGACGGTGATGTCAGATCCGCATATAAAACGCTTTCAGTATCAAGTGCTCTTCCCGCCGTGTGCGGGAGAGTCTGTCCTCAGGAAACTCAATGTGAGGGAGTTTGTGTAAGGGGGATAAAGGGGGAGCCCGTCGCCATAGGAAAGCTTGAACGCTATGCCGCCGACACCGCCATAGCAATGGGAGAAAAGCCGGAAAAAGCCGCAGAAAGCAAAAACAAAAAAGTTGCGGTGATAGGATCGGGACCTGCCGGACTTTCCTGCGCAAAGGAGCTTGCACAGATGGGTTATAAGGTTACGGTTTTTGAGGCGCTTCATGCTGCGGGAGGCGTTCTTTTATACGGGATTCCGGAATTCAGGCTTCCCAAGGAAAAGATTGTTGTCAGGGATATCGAAAATATAAAATCTCTGGGCGTAAAAATTGTAACCGACGTTGTTATAGGCAAGTCCTTTACAATAGCCGATCTGATGAACGAAGAAGGCTTCGACGCCGTATTCATAGGTTCGGGAGCCGGACTTCCGATGTTTATGAATATTGAGGGAGAGCAGGCTTTGGGAGTATTCAGCGCAAACGAGTTTCTTACAAGAAATAATTTGATGAAAGCATTCAGAGCCGATTCGAGGACTCCGATCATGCGTCCGAAAAAATGCGTGGTCGTAGGCGGAGGTAATGTCGCAATGGACGCTGCAAGAACCGCTCTGAGGTTGGGAAGCGAAGTACATATAGTATATAGGAGAAGCGGTGAAGAACTCCCGGCAAGGCACGAAGAGATAGAACATGCAAAGGAAGAGGGAGTTATTTTTGATCTTCTTACCAATCCCGTAAGGATACTGGAGGATGAAAACGGCAGAGTAAGGGGCTGCACCCTGATAAAAATGGAGCTGGGAGAGCCTGACGAGTCGGGAAGAAGAAGTCCGAAAGAAATAAAGGGCTCCGAATTCGACATCGAATGTGACTGCGTGATAATGGCGCTGGGAACCGTTCCGAACCCGCTCATTGCGTCCACTACAAAGGGATTGAATGTAAACAGGCGCGGAATAATTGAAACCCTGGAAGACGGAGTAAGCACTTCGATAGAAGGGGTTTTTGTCGGAGGAGACGCCTCTACGGGAGCGGCAACCGTAATACTTGCGATGGGCGCAGGGAAAAAAGCGGCTTACGGTATAGATGAGTATTTAAGAAGTAAGAGAAACGGATAAATATAAGAAAATAGATAAAAGCGGCATTTATTCTTACAAAAAATCACAAAAGGTCTTGATTTATTTTTGGTTTTAGGGTATAAATATAAGTCCTGAAAGCATTAAGAAAAGCTTGTATTTTAAAAGGTTTTTCGGATCGACAAAAAAAATTAAAAAAGTTAAAAATAAATGTTGACAGTGCATTCGGGAAGTGATATATTAATCTACGCTGTTGCGGCGGGGAAGCCGTGAGAGTAGCAGATA
>CAUVOD010000037.1:0-22803 GCA_963553525.1 uncultured Lachnospiraceae bacterium
AATATCCGAAAGGGATTTCGAATTTTTGGTGACGAGCGTTTATGGCTTGCATGGATGCAAGCCATGCGAAGGAGACAAAATATGAGTATAGCTTCATTCGGTTCAGCGGAAAATAATTATAACAAGCAGCTTGCAGCCGCATATATCACATACATGATGGCAGGAAGCCGCTTCCGTAAATGCGTATTCGACAACCCTATGGAGGAAGAGCATTTAAGGCTGCATTACAGAGCCATGAAGTCCACGGATCAGCAGAAGCTTGAAGAGGATATAAATAATATTATTGACAGGCTTTTACCCGAGGACGAGTCTGAAAGAGAGGATATAGATAAAGAAAATCCCGTCTCCGAATTATATTGTGAGGTACGCACAATAAGGAACAAGGGTTCATATATACTGAGGTTCATAACCGGATTTGAAGATTACGAGGCTGTTGTTTCCGGAAAAGACGGAAGAATAGATTTTCACAGAATCGCCGTTTCATAAAGAAAAGAACTGCGGCTTTAATGCCTCTGTATTATTTAAAAGAACTTGCGTGCAAGTTCTTTTTGTGTTATTTTAGTAGTCCGTGATGTGTTCCCTTGCTCCGGACAGGGATCCGGGGCCGAAACGATATACTGCGGAGGTATATCAAAGTCCAAAAGGAGGATTTTAGATGGAAAAATATGAATTAGCAGTTGTTATCAGTGCCAAAGTCGAGGAAGACGTTAGAAATGACACGCTTGCAAAATGCAAGGCACTGATTGAAAGATTCGGCGGTACAATCGGCGAAGTTGAAGAGTGGGGAAAAAAGCGCCTCGCTTATGAAATTGAGAAGCAGAATGAAGGCTTCTATTACTTCATCAGATTTGTGGCTGAGACCACGGTACCTGCTGAAATTGAATCACGTATGCGTGTTATGGAAAATGTCATCCGTTATCTTCTGGTAAAGGACGATGGAGTAACTAAGGCTTCATCGGCTGATTCGGCTGCCTCTAAAGAAGAAAAGGATGAGGATAAAGATGAATAAAGTTATTATCATGGGACGCTTGACAAAAGATCCCGATGTCAGATATTCACAGGGTGAAAATCCTACTGCCGTTGCAAGATATACGGTAGCGGTTGACAGACGCTTTGCAAGACGCGACGACCCCAATGCACAGACGGCGGATTTTATAGGCTGTGTTGCGTTCGGTAAAGCCGGTGAATTTGCCGAGAGATATCTAAAAAAAGGCACCAAGGTATGTATTACGGGACGGATCCAAACCGGAAGCTATACCAATAAGGATGGCGTAAAGGTCTATACAACGGATGTTGTCGTAGAGGAGCAGGAGTTTGCGGAGTCGAAGAGAGCGTCGGAAGAAGGCGGGAACACTTCTTACGGCAATTTCGGCTATCAATCTCAGGATCCGGTTTCACCTGCAAGCGACGGGTTTATGAACATACCGGACAGCATTGAAGAAGAGCTTCCCTTTGCATAAGGCGGAGTAGATTAGGAGGATAATAACATGGCTTTTAACAGCAACAGAACAGATAGAGGTGACAGCCAAAGACGCAGAGGTTCAGGGATGCGTAGACGCAGAAAGGTTTGCATATACTGTGGCAAGGACACGGTAATAAGCTACAAGGATGTGAATATGCTCAGGAAATTTATTTCGGAGAGCGGAAAAATTCTTCCCAGACGCATAACGGGAAATTGCGCAAAGCATCAGAGAGAACTTACAAGTGCCATCAAGCGTGCAAGACATTTGGCTCTTATGCCTTATGAAGTAATCTGATAGAAATTTCGAGTGTCACGCTTGGTAAGCGTGACACTTTTTTTACGCAGGCGATGAGCCGAAGTCCGAGCTTGCTCCGGACCTTGGTAAATGCCACAATAATGAGGAAAATCAGTAAGGTCTGTTTTCCGTAGTTACTATAACCGGGTTATTTCGGTCGTATTTTATGAAAGGCTTTTTTAATGGCTGGAAAACAATTAAAATTTAGGGGAAGAGCCAAAATTTTTCCGCTTATATTTTTACTTCTCGGAGCGGTATTTTTAAGTTTGGATATTCTGATGTTTGCATTTTTCGGCACCTTGGAAGGTGCTTTTGCGGCATTGTTCGTTATATTATATTTCGCTGTAATTTCTTTTATCTATATAACTTTTAAGCCGAGCCTGATGGAGGATCTGATAGCTTTTGCCACGGATTATAACGACAATCAAAAAGTCCTTATGACCGAGCTTGATGTACCCTATTCCATTCTGAGTGAGGACGGAAAAATTTTGTGGTGCAACAATTCGTTTGAAAAGGTGACTTCCGTGAGCCTTTCCGAACATAAATCCATCTTTTCGCTTTTTGAAGGAATTTCTGAAAATTCCATTCCCAATGCCGATGATGAAGATGTTGAACAGACCGTGTCCGTTGATACGAGTACGTACAGACTGAAGCTGAGACGACTTCCGCTTTCAGGCATGGTCAGAGAGGGAGCTATATTCGGTGAGTCCTATAAGGATACGGCTCTTATAGCTCTTTATCTTTATGATGAAACAGCTCTCAATATCGCTATAAAGGAGATTGATGATCAATCTATGGTGGCGGCGCTTATTTACCTCGATAATTACGATGAGGTAATGGAGACTCTGGACGAGGTGAAGCGCTCAATGCTTTCGGCTCTTATAGACAGAAAGGTAAGCCGCTATATATCGTCGTTTAACGGAGTATCCAAGAAGCTTGAAAAGGACAAATACTTTGCAGTCGTTTCAAAGCAGTCCGTTATTGCCATGACGGAAGCCAGATTCGATATTCTTGAGGATGTCAAAACCGTATCCATGGGAAATGAGATGTCGGTTACTCTTTCAATAGGTGTGGGTTACGGAGGTCTTACATATGCACAAAATTATGAATTTGCAAGAAATTCGATAGGACTTGCACTCGGAAGAGGAGGAGATCAGGCTGTTGTAAAAACCGCTCAAAACGTAAGCTATTTCGGAGGAAAGAGCCAGCAGGTGGAAAAAACCACAAAAGTGAAAGCCAGGGTAAAGGCCCATGCTTTTGAAGAAATAGCAAATGCAAGCGATACGGTAATAGTAATGGGGCACAGAATGGGAGACGTGGATTCTTTCGGAGCCTGTGTAGGAGTGCACAGAATAGCAAGTACTTTAAACCGTAAGTGCTATATAGTTCTTGATCAGGTTACCACCTCCACGGAACCGCTGGTAGAGCTTTTCAAGTCGTCTATCGACTATGAAGAAGGAACCATCGTTACATCTTCTCAGGCAGTAGAGCTTGTGAGCGATTCCACCGCCGTTGTGGTGGTAGATGTTAATAAGCCTTCGATTACGGAGTGTCCCGAGCTGCTTCATAAATCCAAGACGGTAGTGGTATTTGATCATCACAGAGCGGGCAAGGAAGTGATAGATAATGCGTCCCTTTCGTATGTCGAGCCTTATGCGTCGTCTGCAAGTGAAATGATTACCGAGATCATGCAATACATTGAAGAGCCGGTAAAGCTTACACAGACGGAGGCTTTGCTGCTGTACTCGGGCATAATGATAGATACCGATAATTTCGTTCAAAAAACGGGAGTCAGAACCTTTGAAGCGGCGGCATATCTCAGAAGAAACGGAGCTGAGGTTACTACCGTAAGAAAGCTGTTCAGAGAAAATGTGGATGAGTATAAGGCTAAAGCCGATGCCGTGAGCCAGGCGGAAATTTACAGAGGGATCTTTGCAATATCCGTTTGTCAGGGTGAAGGAATAGCTTCTCCTACGATAGTAGGAGCACAGGCTGCAAACGATCTTTTGAATATAAAGAAGGTTAAGGCGAGCTTCGTGTGTACCGAATATCAGGGCATGGTATATATAAGCGCAAGATCCATAGATGAAGTAAATGTACAGGTTATAATGGAAAAGCTCGGAGGCGGAGGTCATCTGAATATGGCGGGAGCTCAGCTTGAAACGGCTCTGGTTGAAGAAGGAATAGCTTCGGTAAAGCGCACCATAGATGATATGATTGAGTCCGGAGAGCTTGAAATATAAGAGGAGGTAAGGTGCGATGAAGGTTATTTTGCTGGAAGATATTAAATCGTTAGGAAAAAAAGGCGATGTGGTTGAGGTAAGCAACGGATATGCCGACAATTTTCTTTTTTCCAAGAAAAAGGGCTTACCCGCCACAAAAGAAAATATGAAAAAACTGGAGCAGCAGAAGGCTAGAGATGCTGCGGACGCTGCTCATATCCTTGAGCAGGCAAAGGAATTAAAATCAAAGCTTGAAGCTCTTACAATAAAGGTATCCATGAAAAAGGGAGAGGGGGACAAGGTTTTCGGCTCGGTATCCTCTAAGGAAATAGCTCAGGAAGCTAAGGCTCAGCATTCCGTAGAAATAGATAAAAAGAAAATTGTGCTCGGAGAAGCCATCAAATCTTTCGGGCTTCACGAAGTTGAAATAAAACTGCATCCTCAGGTAAGTGCAAAGCTCAAGGTGGAAGTTACGGAAAAATAACGGATTATTATGGAAGAGCAGGTATACAGACGTATAGCGCCGCACGCTCCGGAGGCGGAGCGTTCAATGATCGGCGCAATGATGTTTGAAAGAGAGGCGATAGAGACCGCAAGAGAATATATTACGGGCGACGATTTTTATGACCGTCAGCTCGGGGTTTATTTTGATACCATTGTGGAGCTTTATAATTCGGGAAGGGATGTGGATCCCGTTACCGTTCAGGAGCGTATCAAGACTAAAAATCTGCCCGCAGAATATACAAGCGCCGAATATATTTCAGAGCTTGTAAGAGGCTCATATTTAAGCGCAAATGCAAAATCCTATGCAAAGGAAGTTCAGGATCATGCCGTAAGGAGAAGACTCATACATGTTGCCGACGTAATGGCTGCGGACTGCTATTCCGGTGCAAAGGATGTGGATGCTCTTCTTGATAACGCCGAAAAAAGTATCTTTGACGTTACAAAGAGATTTAACAGGGGCGAGTATATCCCTATATCTCAGATAGTTGTCGACGCTCTCCATAAGATTGCCGAGGCGGGTAAAACCAGAAGCAACGTAACCGGCGTTCCGACGGGTTTTTCCGATCTCGATTACAGCACGGCGGGCTTTCAGCCGTCCGATCTCATACTTGTCGCCGCACGACCGTCAATGGGTAAATCGGCATTTGCCCTGTCTCTGGTCAGATATATGACTGTAAATTGCAAGCTTCATGCGGCTTTCTTTTCGCTTGAAATGTCAAAGGAGCAGCTTGTAAATCGTCTTTTTTCCATGGAATCCTCCGTGGGTATGCAGGAGCTCAGAACCGGCAATTTGTCCGATGCCGAATGGGAAAGGCTTGTTCAGGGAGCCGATATTCTCGGTGAGTCCAATCTAATAATAGATGAAACTCCCGGAATTTCGGTTTCGGAGCTCAGATCCAAGTGCAGAAAATATAAGGCGGAGCAGGGGCTTGACATAGTATTTATAGATTATTTGCAGCTTATGAGTGCAAGCAGGGGAAAAGCGGCGGAGTCCAGGCAGCAGGAGATTTCCGCTATTTCAAGGTCTTTGAAGCAGATAGCGAGGGAACTGAATGTACCTGTGGTGGCACTTTCTCAGCTTTCCCGTGCGGTGGAGGCCAGATCGGACCACAGACCCATGCTGTCGGATTTGAGGGAATCCGGAGCAATAGAGCAGGATGCTGACGTGGTAATGTTTCTTTACAGAGAAGATTATTATGTAAAGGATACGGAGCGTCAGGGTGTTACCGAGGTTATAATCGCCAAGCAGAGAAACGGTCCTCTCGGTACTCAGTATTTGAGATTCTTAAAAGAAAATACCCGCTTTGTTTCTCTGGAAAGAGAAAGAGGTTGAGTGTAAAAATAGAAATAAGGCTGTCGTTTCCGGATTTTATTGAGGGAGACAGCCTTATTTTCATGTAAGTCTAAAATATTCACTAATAAAAATTTATACCGAATATAAATCTTTGTGAAGCAAAAACAAAGCCGCACATAGAGAAAAGCTTGAATGCTTCCGAATACGCTTCGGGCATCTCCACAATCTTTTCCCTATATGCGGCTTTGTTTTTTAATAATTATTATGCCTGTGAAATGCACTGTACGGGACATACTCCCGCACACGATCCGCAATCGATGCAGGTGTTTGCGTCAATTATGCGCTGTGCATCCGCTTCGGAGATTGCTGAAACCGGGCACTCCGGTTCGCAGCTTCCGCAATTGATACATGCATCACTTATAACATAAGCCATAGTGTGCCTCCTTTCCGGTTTTTTCATTTTCAGGCAGTGATCCTCCATTCCTTTCGGAATTCCTCAGCGGAGTACTCTGCATATGAAAAAACAATCTATATGTCTCTCAGCTTCATATATAAATATATTCCCATAAATAATAAAAATCAATATCTTAGGCGTGACAAATATGATTGCAAACAGGGATGAATTTTATAAAAACTGTAAAATGCCGTTAAATGTGGCATAAAACCGTAGGATTTTGTACGGGTTCGGATAAGGCTTCATAAAAAATATTCCGAACGGAAGGCGGGACTTTATGCCTGTCAAGATTGAGACGGATAAGCTTAAGGTATGTATATGTGTGTATATCCATCTGGTATACAAGAATAGAGTCAAAATTTTTTTAAACGGAACTTCTGTATCTGCTGCGGCACACAATAAGGATTTTAGAGCATACAATAACGAAATATGCCTTGTATACTTGTTTTTTAACATATGAATAACCGTCAAAGCCTTATGACGCTTGCGTTGACACGTTGAAACTTGAGTGTTAGGATACTTAAAAAGGGGTTAACAGCGTAGTGTGATCAAAGGGGTTTGGTCGAATAAATCAGTTGTTACTCTAAAATTCAGGTTGTTATTTTTTCAGAAGGAGGCTATCTATGGCTAGATCAATGAAAACCATGGACGGTAACGAGGCTGCCGCATATGTGTCATATGCTTTTACGGAAGTTGCCGCCATGTACCCTATTACCCCTTCATCAGTAATGCCGGAGCATGTTGATGAATGGGCAACCGCAGGAAAGAAAAATATTTTCGGACGTCCCGTGCAAATTACGGAGATGCAGTCGGAAGCCGGTGCGGCAGGCGCCGTTCACGGCTCATTGGTAGCAGGTGCTCTTACAAGTACCTATACAGCTTCACAGGGATTACTTCTTATGATTCCCGACATCTATAAATGTGCAGGTGAGCGTCTTCCCGGCGTGTTCAATGTGTCTGCACGCTGCGTGGCTTCACACGCTCTCAATATTTTCGGTGACCATTCGGACGTTTACGCATGCAGACAGACCGGAGCTGCGCTCCTTTGCTCTTCAAGCGTACAGGAGGTTATGGATCTTACGCCCGTGGCATATATGTCGGCTATTGAAGGCAGACTTCCTTTCATAAGCTTCTTCGACGGTTTCCGTACCTCTCATGAAATACAGAAAATAGAAGTTTGGGATTACAAGGATTTTGATGAGATGGTAGATCATGCCGCAATCCGGGCTTTCAAAGACGGAGCTCTCAATCCCGAGCATCCCAGAGAAATGGGAAGTGCTCAGAATCCCGATCTTTTCTTCCAGACAAGAGAGTCATGCAATACAGCTTACAATAATCTTCCGGAAATAGTAACCAAGTACATGAACAAGGTTAATGCAAAGCTTGGAACCGATTATAAGCTGTTCAATTATTACGGTGCACCCGATGCCGAGGTTATCATAATAGCTATGGGTTCGGTTAACGAAACCATAGAAGAGACTGTTGACCACCTCGTTAAACAGGGCGAAAAAGTCGGTGTTATAAAGGTACGTTTGTATCGTCCTTTCAGTGCAAAAGCGCTTATTGAAGCTATTCCGGATACGGTAAAGAGAATACAGGTTCTTGACCGTACCAAGGAACCCGGCTCGCTTTATGAACCCCTTGCACTTGATGTTATAGCAGCTCTTAAAGATACAAAATTTGCCGATATCCCCGTTATGGCGGGAAGATACGGTCTCGGCTCAAAGGATACCGTTCCTGCCGATATCGTTGCTACATTCCGCAACACGGAAAAGAAGGAGTTTACTCTTTCAATTTACGATGACGTAACAAATCTTTCGCTTGAAAGAGGAGAAAATCTTATCACCACCCCCGAAGGAACCATCAACTGTAAGTTCTGGGGACTCGGTGCTGACGGTACCGTAGGCGCCAATAAGAACTCGATCAAGATCATCGGTGACAATACCGATATGTATGCCCAGGCATACTTTGACTATGACTCGAAGAAATCGGGCGGTGTTACGATGTCCCACCTTCGTTTCGGTAAAAAGGCCATCAAATCGACATACCTTATACATAAAGCCAATTTCGTAGCCTGCCATACACCGGCATATATCCGCAAGTTCAATATCGTTCAGGAAATAGTTGACGGCGGAACCTTCCTTCTCAACTGCCCCTGGTCGGTGGAAGAGCTCGAAAAGGAAATACCGGGACAGGTTAAAAAATACATTTATGACCACAAGATCAAATTCTACATCATGAACGGCTCTAAAATCGGTGTGGAAGTAGGTATGGGTCCCACCCGTATCAACACGATTCTTCAGTCGGCATTCTTCAAGCTTGCAAAGATTATTCCCGAAGCTGACGGAATCAACTTCATGAAAGCTGCCGCCGAGAAGACCTACGGACGCAAGGGACAGGATGTGGTTCAGAAAAACTGGAACGCAATCGATGCCGGAGCGGATCCCAAGAACCTTATCGAAGTTCAGATACCCGAGTCGTGGAAGGATGCTCAGGACGAAGGTCTTAACTATGAGAAGGCTGTAAACGGACCCAAGGAAGTTCTTGATTTCGTTAATAAGATCCAGTACATGGTCAATTCACAGCAGGGTAACAAGGTCCCCGTTTCGGAGACACTTCCTTATACTGACGGATCAACACCCGCAGGAACTTCGGCTTATGAAAAGCGCGGTATAGCTGTTGAGGTTCCGAGCTGGAAGCCCGACAAGTGCATACAGTGTGCGGTCTGCTCTTATGTTTGTCCTCACGGAGCAATTCGTCCGGTAGCCATGACGGAAGAAGAAGCCGCCAACGTACCGGAAGGCATGATATTTGTAGAGCTTAAGGGAATGAACAACGGATATAAATTCGGCATTGTAATATCGGCTCTTGACTGCACGGGCTGCGGAAGCTGCGTAGCCGAGTGCCCCGGAAACAAGCAGGGAGATCACGATACGCTTAAGCTCGGTCCTATAGGGGAAAATATGTATGAGCAGAAGTTCTTCGATTATGCTGTAACGCTTCCCGACAAGCAGGATGTAATAGATAAGTTTAAGGAAAGCACGATTAAGGGTTCGCAGTTCAAACAGCCGCTTCTTGAGTTCTCGGGAGCATGTGCAGGCTGCGGTGAAACACCTTATATCAAGCTCGCAACTCAGCTCTTCGGCGATCGTATGTACATAGCCAACGCAACAGGCTGTACTTCAATTTGGGGCAACTCGTCACCTTCAACTCCTTATACGACCAATAAGGAGGGACAGGGACCTGCTTGGGATAACTCGCTCTTTGAAGATAATGCCGAGTTCGGTATGGGTATGGTACTCGCACAGAATGCTCTTCGCGACGCTCTTAAAGAAAAGGTCGAAATAGTGGCGGAGAACGGCAATGAAGCCGCAAAGCAGTGGCTTGATACCTTCAGTGACGGATCAAAGAACAAGGCTGCTTCAAGAGCTCTTGTAGCCTCGCTTTCGGGTGATACCTCCGAAGAAGCCAAATATATTATTGACAATAAAGACTTCCTTTCAAAGAAATCGCAATGGATTATCGGCGGTGACGGATGGGCATTCGATATCGGCTACGGCGGTCTTGACCACGTTCTTGCCAGCGGAAAGGATGTAAATGTTCTCGTTGTCAATACCGAGGTTTACTCAAATACCGGTGGACAGTCGTCGAAGGCTACGCCTATAGGTGCGGTTGCTCAGTTCGCAGCCGGCGGTAAGGATATTAAGCAAAAGGATCTTGCCGCAATGGCAATGACTTACGGATATGTATATGTTGCACAGGTTTCTATGGGAGCCAACATGAACCAGACGCTCAAGGCTCTTGCAGAGGCTGAAGCATATCCGGGACCTTCGCTTGTTATCTGCTACGCTCCTTGTATCAACCAGGGTCTTAAGGCCGGAATGGCAAATGTACAGAAGGAAGAGAAGCTTGCCGTTGAGACGGGATACTGGAATCTGTTCAGATTTAATCCGCAGGCGGAAGGCAAGAAATTCATTCTTGACTCCAAGGAGCCGACAGGTGATTATCAGGCATTCCTTGACGGAGAGGTTCGTTACCAGTCGCTCAAGCTCAAGAATAAAGAACGCGCAGAAAAGCTCTTTGCAGAATCGGAAAGACTTGCAAAGGCAAAATATGAGCACCTCAAGAAGCTGGAAGCTCTTTACAACGATTGATTGTTTGACAAAACTTTCTTATCTTACAATAGTCCTGTATTACAAAAGACTTTCTGAAAAATAACAACAAAAAATCTCTCCCGATGTGAGTCGGGAGAGATTTTTATGTAGGAATATTTTATTGCTTTTCGGGAACTGCCGAACCGAAAAATATTATATCGCTTGTACCTCTTTCCTTATTAAATTGAACTCTGTTAATAAGCTTTCCGTTAAATACGGTACAGCAAGTCTGCCCGCCGTCAAGAGCATAGGCTTTTGTCACATTGTGTGCAAGCATTTCGTTTATTTCATCCTGAAGCGTTGAGAGCTGCCAATAGCCTTCCTGTTCATTCATGTTAAGGCAAAGAAAATGCCCTAAATCGCCTTCTCTCATTCCGATAGCGCCTCTTGCGTAGGTATCGTTAATTTCGCCCCAGGCGTAGGACGAGGGAGCGATACTTTGTCCCTTATCTATAATTGCGGGTCCGAAGCTCACGGAGAAGCGCACATTGTTATTCTTTACAAAATCCCTTGCTTCGTCTATTGACGAGAATTGATTTCTGTATGTAAAAAGCATATCCCCTTCGGCGGTAAACATGCAAGTATCGCAGGTTTCATCATGCTCGCACATAACTTCTCCGTCATAGACATGCACACCTATAAGTCTTCCGGGATGATCATACAGATCGCCTCCTATGGCGAGAACGGAATTTGTCTGTTTTGCAAGGCTTGAAGCGGCAATATAGGCATTTGAATCATATTTGTCATTTACGATTTTTCTGCAAAGCTGGGAACCGTCTCCCAGAACCACTTCGGAATAGGTTCCGGCTGTACCGTTTTGGCATGCCTCCTGCCACACTATTACAAGAATGCTTTCGTCCAAATACCAATAGATAGGAGCACCCGGAATAAAATTTAGAGATTCGTTGAAATAAGGCTCCTTGCCTTTTAACAGCTGTTTGGCATAAAAGCTGTCAAGCATTTTCATACATTCCTTCGGATCGGAGCTTTCGTGGAACAATTCCTTATCAGGCATATTTCCGACATGTGAGTCTAAGGGAAGGGTATAAATTTTTCGTATATATTCCAAAGAAGAAAATGCGGCGTCGAAGCTCTTGTCCAGCAAGGAGTCAAGCTCTTTCACATCACCGCTTAGATAAGGATAAAGCGCACCGATATCGCTTATTTTCCATCCCTCATCGGGAGTATACTTCAAAATTACGGAAATTGAATAAACGCTTTTATCATTATATTTGTCCGTTTCCGAAAGTACGGCTTTGTCAAAAACGGCTCTTGAAACATCCTTTCTGAAATTAAAGTCTTCATCATAGATTTCGTCGGAGGTTCTCGCTTTGTCAAGCTCCTCTTTCATCTTTTCGTTGAAGCTTGAGCTTACATTTTCTATTATGGAATCGGGTAATATAAGCTCGCAGGAAAAAGTAAAAACGGCTTCTTTTCCGGTTCTTTTTACGGAATCGAAGCTTGTGACATTCAGATTTTCCAAAACATGTGAGATTATCCCGGCAGAAACGGAAGCATTTGAGTTATCAATTCGGGATATTGAAATTCCGGAGTCAAGGTAAGGTTGAATGGACGAATAATCTCTCGATTTCAGAGAATTATAAAAAATATTTGCAACATCATTTGCTTCCGCATCCAGTTTTTGATTGTAGGAAATTGAAAAGTAAATAAAAATAACCGCAGCTAAGGCTAAGGCACTTACCGCAGCGGTTATTATAAGCTTGGTATTTTTCATGTACTGTCCTTTAATTATTGCTTTTTAATATCTTCAACTACGGAAAATACGTTTTGCGGGTTATTACCGTTATTGCGGCATTCTCCAAAGTCCTGAGCAGATCCGGACGCCTTTCTATTACGTATGTAAATTATAAGCGTCCCGTTATGTATTAATAATGTATAAGATCACTGTTATCCGTGTGTAAGTTTGTTACACTTTATCTGATAGACTGTGGCGTGTCAAGCATAAACGACTTGACTTTTGCACTGAATAGCGTCTCTGCAAGTTTTGATTTGAAGATAAGCATATTTACCGTAAATATCCGCATTTGTACATAAGAACCGGAGCTTACATTTACCTGTCGAATGCTTGCGGATTTTATCCGACTATAGTAAAGTACTATAGTAAAGTATAAATAATAAAGTATAAATAATAATGTAAGTTTCGGCAAAATAGACGGTTTATAGAATCTTGAGTATTCAGGATTTTATATATGAGTTAATTACGGCTTACGGACATTTAAGACGCTTGGGGGGATGATTTTGACCTAAGATATCCGGCTGGAGCGTTTTTTAAATTAAAAAGGATCAAATTTTACGATTTTAATATGTACTGCGTTGGAGTCGGTTGGCGCAGCCTTTTTATTTTACCGCTTTCCACAGCATTGTACATTCAAAAGCCGGCAACAAGTTCAATCCGACCATTTCGCAGATGCGATACCCGAGGAGGAAAACAATGACAAAAGATAAGTCTAATAAAAGAAACGGTGTTAAAAGAAATAAGCTTCACGGAATAGGATTTCAGGTAGGAATAATAATATCCGTGGTTTTGTTGCTGATACTCGGAATAAAGGCGGCAGCGGATATTGCTTATAACTACAAAACGACTACCGAGAAAAATGTGGAGCTCAAGCTGGAGGAAACGAGGCGGCTTGCCAAACAGTTTGAGCTTAGGCTTGCGGCTGCTTATCAGACCGGCTGTGACTTAAGGGCTATTTTGCAAAGTGATCTTGAAAATCGTTCCGCACAGGAGCGTGACAGAGAAAGCATTATAGACGATGTAGCGCAGATGTTTATTTCAAACAAATATCTCTTCGGAATAGGAGTATACTTCGAGCCTAACGCTTTTGACGGTAAGGATTCGGAAAATGTAACCGAAACAACTAAATCGGGACGTTTTACGGTATACGCTTACGGAGACAGAAATAATATAACCGTGGATTTTTCAGATAATACGGATAAAGAATGGTACAAGAGACCTATGTCGGACGGCAAGACCGTTCTGCTCGAACCCTATTTTGACAGCGACAATCATCAGTTGGCGACGACCTGTGCCTTGCCTGTGTATCATAATAAAAAAGTAGTGGGAGTGGTCATTATAGACATCGCACTTTATGATATCCAGACTTATCTTGAGAAACTTGACGGGAATAATAAGGAAGATTACAAAACTTTTATGACGGATCAGGGCATTTTGGTTGCGGACTCTTCCGATGCTGAAAGAGTATTAAAAAATATTACTGAAAGTTCTCCGAACCTTAAACAGTATATAGCTGAGGCTCAAAACTCCAAGGAGAGTTCCATAACGGCAAATGACGATGCAAGCGGCGCAAAATCCAGAATGATTTTTGTTCCCGTGGATACCGTGGGGACCGATGCAAAATGGGTGTTCAGCTCGGTTACGACGTTGAGTTATGCGAACAGGGACGCAAACAGGACTATGGTTATAAACATAATCATCAGTCTGTTTACGACGCTGCTGATAGGAGTTATAGTATTCTTGCTTCTTATAAAGAAGGTAACGGCTCCGCTTTCGTTAATAGAGAAGGTGATAGTGAAGATGTCCGACTATGATCTGGAGCTTGGCAGGGAGAAAGAGAGTTCCGCAAAGTATCTCTCGGACAAGGGAGAAATAGGAACCATAATGATAGCTTTGAATAAAATGGTGGATAACCTTGTTTCTATTGTCCAGAATATAAATTCTCATTCGCAAAATACTGCGGCTACGGCACAGGAGCTTACTGCTACCGCCCAGTCTACAGCCGATGCGGCAAAGGAAGTGGGAGATGCCGTATCCAGCATTGCGGATGGAGCCACCGTACAGGCGGAGGATGCACAAAATGCGGTAGGAAGCGCAGAGGAGTCCAATAAGCTGATTGGCGGTATGATAACCACATTGAATGAGCTTTCATTGTCTATGGATTTTATAAGGAACAAAAAAGATGAGGGTGACGACAGTCTTAAGCATCTTATGGAAGCTGTGGAAAGCAGCAACAAGGCTTCCATTTCGGTCAATGAAATAATAATACAGACAAGTAAGAGCGCCGATAGAATTTCTTCTGCAAGAGAGATGATACAGTCCATATCCGACCAGACAAATCTGCTTGCGCTTAATGCCGCAATAGAGGCGGCAAGGGCAGGAGAGCAGGGCAGGGGATTTGCTGTAGTGGCTGAGGAAATAAGAAAACTTGCGGAACAGTCGGCGGGATTTACTGAAGAAATCAGAAAAGATATAGACGGACTTAAAGCGGATGCGGAAAAGGCGGTAACTACAATGGCGGATGTCGCCCTGATCGTTCAGAGCCAAAACGAAAAGCTTTGGGAAACGGGTGATAAGTTCGAGCAGATTTCAGAGGCTATAGAACGCAGCAGACAGATAGTAAACGCTCTTGACGAGGCGTCGAAGGAGATTGAAGAAAAGAACGAAGTCATAGTTAAGGTGATAGAAAATCTTTCGTCGGTAGCCGAAGAAAATGCCGCTACTACGGAGGAAGCTGCCGCAACCGTTGCCACGCAGGTGCAGGCGATGGCGGATATTTCGGATGCAAGTGAAAATCTTGCCGATATAGCCGTAAAGCTCCAGGAGGAAGTATCGAAGTTCGTTCTTTGATAAAGATTCAGCTTATAGGCTGATAAAAAAGATACCTTACGGAAGGCTTACCGTAGGGTATCTTTTTTGTTTCGTTTATTTTTATGCGTAAGTCCCTCTTGCATTGTCAATAGTGGGTTCGGGAGCTCATTCTGATTACTGTTTTCTTAATGTCTGCAGAGCTTTATCCGCAATTATAACCGATCCGTGCTCGTTCATGAATTGTTCTTTGGCGGTTCCTATGCGTTCTTCCTTTCCGTATTCCGAAAGTAACAGGCATACGTTAGCGAAAACCTTGTCGTTTTTTGAAGCTCTGTGAAGGATCAGAATGTAGTTGTTATCAATTTTGTTCTGATAAAGAGTATTCTTGCCTTTATAGGATTTATCCGTTTTCTTTGATACCGAGATAACATCCATTAAAAGAGGAAAGGAAAAAACCCTATATTCCGCACTGTCGGTATATTTCACCGGTTTTCCCGGCTTACGGGTCTTGATTTTTTTGACTGACGGCAATTCGTTATTAAATAAGTTGCTCATTCCGCCTTCCTGTATTCTTGAAAAAATCGATGAAAAGTCATCATCATCTTCATCGTCGTCTTCATACTCGCCGTTTTCATCATAAAAAACATTCGGAGTAAAGGAGGCGAATCGGGTATCAAGCTCTTCAGGATCTTCGCAAAGTGTAACCACAAGAACCATGCAATCCGAATTTACGGGAATGGCTTCAACCATGACGGGCATATCATCTGCGGTAAAATTATAGCTTTCCGCCGCCTCTTCCATCATATCCTTAAAAAGCTCTTTTGCTTTTTCGGTTCCGTATGAAAGATCACTTACCTGTATTCCTCTCCGAACCATATCATCCTTGGTGAGAGTGCACCTGATTTGATATTCGTTGATTTTTTCTATTTTCACTACGTTTATCTCCTCATAAACCGGGCGTCCGTGCTCGTTTTAAGTGTGCCGTTATAAACTGCGGGATACATTGTCCATATGTATAAAGCATAGCTTCACAGTCCTCAGGCGGAAGTTTTTTACACTTTAAATGATAGAGTGTGGCGTGTCAAGGTTAACAGGCGTTAATTTACAGTAGGATTTTATAAATAAATTTCGTAATATGAACACAAATATAAACAAAAAATAAATTTAATATTGACAAAAAATAAAAATGGATCTAATCTGGTATTGGAAGACTTGGTATTGCAGGATCGGAAAGGAGGTAGTATAAGCAAGTCTTTAAATCTTAAATTCCGTAGTTCTTACGGAATATTTCCCGTAAAAAGTTTCAAGAAAAATTTACTATAAAAAAGCCATGTTGAAAATCTTTTAAAATTTATGATCCTGTTGCCGGTTTTTTAAAGCTTTGCTCTGCGGCAGTAACGCACATCACGGATATAGAGGTTCCCGCCCTATGCAACAAGCAAAATCTGCCGCAGAGCGGAGCACATTGTAATATTTTTGTAATATGATATAATCTGTGCCATGAATCAGAAGAGAAGAAAATATACTACTTCCGCACATATGAGGAGCAGAAGACGAAGGAAAAAAAATATAGTACCGATTATCGGCACAGCTATATTTGTACTAGTTATAATTTGTTTATTTGCAGGATATTTCATACACCGCCGCTATTCATACGGAACGAAGAGGGCGGATCTGAACAGCTATTTCTCGGAGACCTCAAAGGACGAATACCCCATAATACTGGGAAATGAAAGAACAGGAACATATGCCCGTGATATAGACGGCGTATTTTATCTTTCCATTGATGATGTTCATTCTTATATAAGTAAAAGATTTTACTATGGCAAGGAAGATAATCTGTTTATTTTTACAACGCCGTCTTCAATTATTACAAATACCGTAGGATCAAATATTTATACATCCACTACCGACGGAGAATTTACCGAAGCTTACCCGATAACACGTCTTGAGGGAGAGACTCTTTACGTGGCGTTGGAGTACGTCGCCAAATTTTTTAATGTGTCATATTCCGTATATACCGATCCCAACCGCATAAGCATGTACGTCGGTACGGTCAGCGAGCAAACGGCTACGCTTAAAAAGGATACGAAACTGAGAATAAGAGGTGGAGTCAAGTCGGAGATACTGACTGATCTGAAAAAGGGTTCAAGAGTTGTTATTATTGAAGATCTGGATGATTGGATGGAGGTCAGGACCGAGGACGGCTTTGTAGGGTATGTTGAAAGCAGGATGCTTGCCGCAAAAGAGAGCTTCAGCTATGGAAGCAGTACAGTCGAAGAGCCTGTTTATACGTCTATAAGCAGACCTCACCAAATTGTTATGGGATGGCATGCGGTATACGGAAATTCCGGACTTGATTATTTGGAAGAGGTTACAGCAAATACCAAGGGGCTTAATACCATATCACCCACCTGGATAACCCTGATCGACAATCAGGGAGGAATTGAGAATGTAGGCGATGCCGCATATGTCACAAAGGCTCATGCCATGGGGCTTGAGGTTTGGGCTATGGTGAGCGATCATGAGCACGAAAGCGTTGACAGTAAGGAGATTTTATCTCATGCCGTAAGCAGGAAGACTCTTATAGATAATCTTATTTCGGAAGCAAAGAGATTGGGGCTTGACGGGATTAATATAGATTTTGAGGATATTCCGTCGGAAGCGGGAAGAGATTTTATAGAGTTTATAAGAGAGCTTTCTATCGATTGCAGAAGAGAGCAGATAATCCTGTCCATCGATAACTATGTGCCTTACGGCTTTAATGATTACTATGACAGAACGGAGCAGGGAATAGTTGCAGATTATGTAGTAATAATGGGATATGATGAGCATTATGCGGGCAGCAGCGAGGCGGGAAGCGTCGCTTCTATCGGATATGTAACTTACGGAATAGAGGGAACGACGGCTCAGGTTCCGTCAAGCAAGGTAATAAATGCGCTTCCATTTTATACTCGTATCTGGACGGTGTCGTCCTCCGGTATAAGCAGCAGAGCGGTAGGAATGAAGCTTGCAAAGGATGAGGCTGCGTCTTCGGGTATCGAATGGACGTGGAACAACGAAACGGCTCAATATTACGGAGATATCGCCAATTCGGACGGGAGCGTAACAAAGATATGGCTTGAGGATGCGGAGTCTATCGCCGCAAAGCTTGCCGTTATGAAGGCTAACAATCTTGCGGGCGTAGCCGCATGGAGACTCGGCTTTGAAACTCCCGATATATGGGATGTAATTTATAAATATATTCAATAATTCTCAAAAGCAAGTGAACACCGAGATTATAAAGATAAATGAACTTAATATGGATGCAGCCGCTTTAAGGCGGTTGATTTATGCGGGAAATATAATAAAAAAAGGCGGGCTGGTTGTTTTTCCCACCGAAACCGTATATGGAATAGGGGCGGACGCCTTCAACAAAGAGGCTTCTTCCAAAATATATGCCGCAAAAGGCAGACCCTCTGATAACCCGCTTATCGTACATATCGCCGGGCTTTCCTCACTTGACAGGCTCTGCGTGTTCAAGGATGATGTTCAGAGAAAAAAAGCTTTAAGGCTTGCGGAGAAATTTTGGCCGGGTCCTTTAACGCTTATTTTACCAAAATGTAAAGACCTTCCCAAGGAAACGAGCGGGGGACTTGATACAGTAGCGGTACGTTTTCCTTCAAATAAGATTGCGAGGAAGCTTATAGAACTCGGAGGGGGCTTCGTTGCGGCGCCGAGTGCGAATCTGTCGGGAAGACCTTCTCCCACGGATGCTTCTCATTGTATTGAGGACATGAACGGGAGAGTGGATCTGATAATAGAATCCGAGGATGCTGAAATAGGGCTTGAATCCACGATAGTAGATTTGAGCGTCGAAGCTTCGTGCGTGCTAAGGCCCGGCGTTATAACGGCTGCTGAAATTTTTGAAGCCTTGAGTATGACGGAAGGTAAAAAAGGCGAAGATAGTGAGGAGCTTTCAGCTGCGGAGCATCCTAAGGCACCCGGCATGAAATACAGACATTATGCTCCCAAAGGCAGACTCGTTATTTACAGCGGCATGGAAGATAGGGTTATCTCCGGTATAAATAAAGCCGTTTCGGAAGTAAAAAATAAAAAAAAGACAGCGGTCATCACTGCAAAAGAGAGCGCCGCCTGTTATGCTGCGGATATAGTAAAGATTGCAGGAGCAAGGCATGACGGCGAAGAAATAGCGCATAATCTTTTCCGTATACTCAGGGAGCTTGACGACGAAGGTGCCGAAGTGATTTTTTCCGAGGCCTTTTACAATAATAAGAGATCCGAAGCCATTATGAACCGATTAATAAAAGCTGCAGGCGGTGAGATTATAGAGTTGTGAGGAGGTAAAAAATGAGTAAGGTAGTAGAAATGAATCATCCCCTTATAAAGCATAAGATAGGGTATATCAGAAGGATTGATACGGGTACGAAGGATTTCCGGGATACTATAAGTGAAATAGCAATGCTTATATGCTATGAGGCGACAAGAGATCTTCCTTTAATGGACATAGAGATTGAGACGCCCATTTGTAAAACGGAGGTTAAGGAGCTTAAGGGAAGAAAGCTTTGCATAGTTCCTATTTTAAGAGCGGGTCTGGGAATGGTTGACGGTATGCTTGCTCTTATTCCTGCGGCAAAGGTCGGACACATAGGTCTTTACAGGGATCCCGGTACATTGGAGCCCGTGGAATATTACTGCAAAATTCCGCCGGACAGCGACCAGAGACAGATTTTTGTTGTGGATCCCATGCTTGCAACCGGAGGATCAAGCAGCGCCGCAATAAGTCTTTTAAAGGAAAGAGGCTGTACAAACATACATTTTCTTTGTATTATAGCTGCACCCGAGGGAATTGAGAGAATGAAAAAGGATCATCCCGATGTGGATATTTATATCGGGCAGATAGATGAAAGGCTGGATGATCACGGATATATAGTTCCGGGTCTTGGAGATGCCGGAGACAGAATTTTCGGAACTAAATAAAGGGGTCTTTTGTGGGAAAAAGAAACGATTATATATCATGGGATGAATATTTTATGGGTGTCGCAATACTGTCCGGCTTCAGGTCCAAGGATCCGGGCACTCAGGTGGGAGCCTGCATAGTAAGCGAGGATAATAAAATACTCTCAATGGGTTATAACGGGTTTCCCAGAGGCTGTACGGATGACGATTTTCCGTGGTTCAGGGAAAACAGTGACGATCTTGAGACCAAATATCCGTATGTGGTGCATAGCGAGCTTAACGCCATTTTAAATTACAGGGGCGGAAGTCTGGAAGGCTCCAAGCTGTACGTATCTCTCTTTCCCTGCAATGAGTGCGCAAAAGCCATAATACAAGCGGGAATCTCCACTGTGATATATGACAGCGACAAATATCACGACACGAGTGCGTCAAGAGCTTCAAGGCGAATGTTCGACTCCGCCGGAGTCAGATACTATCAATATATAAAAAACGGAAGAAAGCTGGAAATTAATATCTGAGCTGTTATTTTGACGTTGATGCGAAGAAGAGAAACGGTACAAAAAATAAATAAAATTGCAAAAATATTTATCCGGTGCGCAGCATCGGTCTTGGCAGTGTGCTCTCTTCTTGCAGGCAGCACCATTCATGCGGGAGCCGCAGACAATAATGCCGATGAGATCCGCAGACAATACGATGAAGCCGTTGCGAGAAGGAATCAGACACAGTCGGAGCTGCAAGGAAAAAAAGAAGGTATCGCTGCATTAAAGGAGAATAAAGATGCTCTTGAAGGTAAGATGAATGCCCTTGAAAGCAACCTGTCTACAATAGGGCAGGATATAAAGAGCATAAATGACCAAATAAAATCAAAAGAAGAGATAATAGAAGAAACGGAAAGGCTTTTAAAGGAAACACAGGAGCTTAAGGAAAAGCAGTACGAAGAGATGAAAATTCGTATTCGCTATATATTTGAGAAACAAAAGTACGCACTTCAGGATCTGCTTTTAAAAAGCAAAAGCTATACCCAGCTTTTGAATCAAAGTAATTATATAGAGGCAATGAGTGCTTATGACAGGCGTAAGCTTGAGGAGTACAAGTCCATTCAGGAAGAAATAACCCTCCAGCTTTCCGTACTCAAAGAAGAGAAGGAGCAGTTGCTATCGCTTAAGGAAACTCAGGAAAGTATGCAGACCGATTATTTCGATATGCTGGTAGCCACCGGTCAGAGTATAGCTGAAAATGCAAGCAATCTGGATGAGGCAACCTTGGAGGCTGCGGAGGTGCAGCTCGAATTGCTTAAGCAGCAGGCTGAGGTTGACAGCTGGGAAAAAAAGCTTAAGGAGCAGCTCAAGATAACGGAAGAGGCAAAAAGCGGATCATGGACGGATCCGTCAGGTCTTACCTTTTATGAAAATGATCTAAGATGGCTTGCAAACCTTATATATACGGAGGCGGGCAATCAGCCTTATGAGGGTCAGGTTGCTGTAGGTGCTGTCGTTATAAATCGTGTAAGATCATCAAGGTTTTCACAGAACACCATAGAGAGCGTGATAAAGGCTCCGTATCAGTTTTCGGTATGGCCTTCAAGACTTGCGGTCGCATATGAACAGGATTGGGCAGCCACCAGATCAAGCACCTGCTACAGTGCTGCAAGCGAGGCAATGAACGGTTATTCACCGGTAGGAAACGCATTATTTTTTTGTACGGTGGAAATAGGACCGTCACAGGGAACAATAATAGGAGCGCATATATTCTATTGATAGGCTTAAACGAGATCGATAAGAGGCTCCGCAATACGAGCTATGCCGCTTGAATACAGTTCTCCCAAAAGTCTGTTCAGTACACACAGACTTTTTTTTAGAAGTTTTTCATTGATAAGCTTTTGTTCAAAAGCAAGGCTGAGTTCATCAAGATCAAGAACCTTTATAACTGAATCGTCATCAATTATTACATCGGCAAGGAGATCCGTCATTACCAGGGAGTTCTCTTCCTTGTCATAAGAATAATCGGCTATATCAATGTACCAATGAAAAGAATCATCGGAATGTATCATCTTGGAAAGCTTGATGCTTTCATCCAGATAATAACAGGAATAGCCCCTCATGAGATGGGGCTTGGGATTAAATGAAGTCCATTTTGTAACAATTTTGTCGGAAGAAAATGAAAGGATGGCATCATCCTTAAGCAGAATACATTCATAGGGTATAAACCTTTTTCTGTATATAACAAAATCATTCATAGACTAATAGTACTCTATGCTCAGGGAATAAGTCAAATATGCATGTAAGTAAATTTATAAGGAATTTATTGCTTAAAACAGGGATTTTTGCCGCAGCTTTTTTAATAGGAGGCATTGTCACATTCAATATCATAAACAAGCCTGAGATCAAGCTCGAAAAGGTTAGCGTGTACAAAGCCACGCTGCCGGTTCTTTCCATGCTCTCAGGCGGAAATACCGTTAATACCCTTTATGCTTATTCGAATGAAATGGACGTAAAGTCTTTAAGAAGCACGGTTTATATATGCGGAAAGGACAGAAACTGCGATTTTTCAATCAATACATATTCTCAAAGGATCAATGAAATTTCTTTCGAGCTCAGATCCGTAAAGACGGGAGATCTAATAGAAAAGACGGAGGTTAAGGACGTAAAAGAGTCCGATGGAAAAATTTCAGGAAGCTTAAGTTTCAAGGATTTAATGGAATATGACGAGGAGTATATGCTCTGTATTGTTGTAAAAACCTTCGGAAAGGGAGACATAAGATTTTACACGAGAGTTCTTTGTACCGAAGATGAGGATATGCTGAATATTAAAAGACATATAGATTTTGTCCGCTGCTTTCACGACATGACCTTTGAAAAAAATGCCTAGCTGAACAAATATCTTGAAAATTCA
>CAUVOD010000038.1:0-21837 GCA_963553525.1 uncultured Lachnospiraceae bacterium
TTTATTGATTTGATGAACGGCAAAAAGCCGGCGGAAAAAGAGAGACTTAAGAAGAATAAAAAGCGTCATCCTGCGGGTAAAAAAAGCAAGATCACTCCCGTGGAAATTTTCGTATTGTCGCTTGCCATGGCGCTTGTCGTTATGTGTGTTTTTATTTTCGGAAATGTACTTGAGCTTAGGGCAAGGACCAAGTCGCTTAATTCATTTACCGCAGTCGGAGCAAATTTTAAAACGGTTAATATAATAGGAGAAAGCGGGCTTCTTGCAATAGAAGAAGCTGCAAAGAATATGGCATCCGGAGAGTCCACCGGGTCGGAAGAGGGGGATATTGTAAAAGAAACTACAGAGCCTTCCGAAAAGGCGGATGTCAGGATTGACGTGCGCACCATGCGTTCGGATATAAGGATAAATTTTGTAAATAATGAGACCGGCAGGGTAATTCAAAACGTTCCTTTCAGGGCGAGACTTACCTATCCCGACGGGACGAGAGAGATTTTGACCAATACGGATCTTGACGGAATAATATACAGAGACGGGATGAAGAACGGTACTCACACGGTCACTCTGCTTGCCTTCGAGGACAAAAATGCATATCCGGAATATAAAATATTAAATATGACAAAATCCGTAGACATTACCGACAAGCTTTCATATAAGGAGGTTGATGTAAGCTCCGAGGTTTTGGACGAAAGTCAGGTTAACAAGGCTGCGGAGGAAAAGGTGACTAAGGACGTTGCCGTAGAGAGCGCTCCCGTGGATACTGTGGAATTTGTCGAGTCGTCATCACAGGACAGATATGAAAAAATAGATAAATCCATATTGTCCGCGTCAGTCAAAAAGATACCGGGCACGACAATAGGTGATTTCGTATATCTTTCGGCAAGAAGAACGGAGACTGAGCTTACCATAGAGGCTAAGCAGAGTCTGACTCTTAAGATTAATGAGAGCGGAAATCTGGACGCCCGTGCCAATATATCCGGAGCTGAGATCAGCTATACCTCCGAAAATGACGGAATAGCTAAGGTATCTTCCGACGGAACGGTAACAGCCGTTGCAAAGGGAGAGACCAATATAGTGATAAAGGCGGGTGTTACCGTTGACGGCAATTCAAAAACGGCTGAGGTTAAAGCCCGTATCACGGTGGAGGAGGTTGAGAATAATGCCACAACTGCGGCTTCGGAAAATTCCGGCAGCGGAACGGGAGCAAGCAGCACTGATGCGTCGTCCGAGAATAAAAGCTCCACCGGCGCCAGTTCTTCATCGGCTGCAAGCAGCTATGCCACAAGCTCAAGTGCGGGCAACAGCAGCAGTATAGCTAAGGGAATCAAAATATATGTACCTTCAGCCAATTTCAGCCTTAATGTGGGTGAGAGCAAGGTAGGGATCAGAGTCACGAACGGTAAACAGGGAGAGCCTTTAACCTCGGGCTTTACCTACAAGTCGGAAAATGCGTCTATCGCAGTTGTGGACTCAAGCGGTAAAATAACGGGAGTAGGTCCCGGTAAGGTTTTGATATATGCGGAAGCCGACAATGATCCCAATAACAGGGACGGAGTTACAGTAACCGTTGTCGGAAAGGCTTCAGGAGATCCGTTGAAAACCAATAACGGTGCTCAGGTATATGTTATAGAAAACGGAAAGTATAGAGAAGCGACCAAGGCTGACAAAGACAAATTCAATGAGTTCTATATTAAGAGCGGAACCACCTATTACGGCTGGCAGACTCTCGGAGGTGTTACCTACTATTATGATAAAAACGGAAATAAGGTAACCGGAACTCAGACTATACGAGGAGTCCGTTACGAATTTAACGGAGACGGAGCGCTCCAGTCGACAAATAATAATCTCGGAATCGACGTTTCCGCATATCAGGGCGCAATAGACTGGAATGCGGTTAAAAATGCCGGAGTTAAGTTTGCTATAATAAGAGTAGGCTTCAGAGGATACGGTTCGGGCTCTCTTGTAGAGGATTCAAGGTTCAGAAGTAATATTCAGGGTGCTTTGAATGCGGGGATAAGAGTCGGAGTATATATCTTTTCATCTGCGGTAAACGAAGTCGAAGCCGTTGAGGAGGCATCCATGTGCCTTAATCTGGTAAGAGGCTACAATGTAAGTCTTCCCATATACATAGACATGGAAAGCTCGGGCTCGGGCTCGGGACGAGCCGACAGATTGCCCAACGCTACAAGAACCGCAATAGCGAAGGCTTTTTGCTCCACGGTGACCAATTCCGGCTATAGGGCGGGAGTTTATGCCAATAAAACATGGTTTACAAACTATCTTGATACTCCGTCTCTTACGGGATACAGTATATGGCTTGCTCAGTACAGCAGCAGGGTAACATATAACAGAACCAAATATGACATATGGCAATACAGCTCAAACGGAAGCATTCCCGGTATCAGAGGAAGAGTGGACGTAAATATAGGATATAATTACTGAAATCCTGACAAAATATGATATAATCGTTTATGCCCGCATGATGTGTGATATCATACGGGCATGAGTTTTGATATGACTTGTATTTAAAGATATGCGATTACGGGAGAATTACATGAAAACTTATCTGGTAACGGGCGGCGCCGGTTTTATAGGCTCCAATTATATATTGTACATGTTCGGAAAGTATGGAAATAAAATCCGTATAATCAATGTTGATAAGCTTACTTATGCGGGAAATATAGAAAATCTTAAAGCAATAGAGGGTCTTGAAAATTATACCTTTATAAAGGCTGATATCTGCGACAGGTCTGCAATTGATAAGATTTTCAAAGAAAATAACATCGACAGAGTAGTGCATTTTGCCGCCGAGTCGCATGTTGACAGGTCGATTGAAGATCCCGAAATTTTTGTAAAGACAAATGTTTTAGGAACAGCCACTTTATTAAATGCCTGCAGAGGCGCTTGGGAAAGGGCTGACGGAACATATCCCGAAGATAAAAAGTTTCTTCACGTATCAACGGACGAGGTTTACGGCTCGCTTCCCGACGGCGACGGCTATTTTTATGAAACAACCGCCTATGATCCTCATTCGCCGTATTCAGCCTCAAAGGCGTCGTCCGATATGCTTGTAAGGGCGTATATGGACACCTACCGCTTTCCCGCCAATATAACAAACTGCTCAAATAATTACGGTCCGTATCAGTTTCCGGAAAAAATGATACCCCTCATGATAAACAACGCTTTGCAGGGGAAAAAGCTTCCCGTTTACGGAGACGGCATGAATGTGAGAGACTGGCTGTATGTTGAAGACCATGCAAAGGCGATAGACATGGTTCAGGAAAAGGGAAGGCTTTTTGAAAGATATAATATCGGCGGACATAATGAAAGACATAATATAGATATAGTAAGGACTATTTTAAAAGTATTAAAAGAAGAAATGTCCGATGACGATTCGAGAAAGGATAAGATATCCGAAGATCTTATAAGCTATGTCACGGACAGAAAGGGTCATGACAGACGCTATGCGATAGCTCCCGATAAAATAAAAAAAGAAGTGGGCTGGGAGCCTGAAACGATGTTTGAAGACGGAATACGTGAAACGATACGCTGGTATTTTGAACATTCGGAATGGATGGAGAATGTAACAAGCGGCGCTTACCGCGAATACTACGACAAGATGTACTCTGACAGATAGTCCGCAGGGCTGCGGGATTATGACAGGAAAAAAATACAGACAGGGACGTCTTAATTTTTCGAGTGAGAGCTTAATGCCCGCAGGGCTATGAGGCATTGCGAAAGGAGAAAAATACAGACAAGGACGTCTTAATTTTTCGAGTGAGAGCTTAATGCCCGCAGGGCTATGAGGCATTACGAAAGGAGAAAAATACAGACAAGGACGTCTTAATTTTTCGAGTGAGAGCTTAATGCCCGCAGGGCTATGAGGCATTACGAAAGGAGAAAAATACAGACAAGGATGTCTTAATTTTTCGAGTGAGTGTTTAATGCTCGCATGGATGCGAGCATTACGAAAGGAGAAAAATTTATGAAAGGAATCATCCTTGCCGGAGGCTCCGGTACAAGGCTGTACCCTTTAACCAAGGCGATTTCAAAACAGATAATGCCGGTTTACGACAAGCCTATGATATATTATCCGCTTTCCACGCTTATGCTTGCCGGCATAAAGGATATACTCATAATCTCGACCCCGAGAGACCTGCCTGTTTTCAAAGATCTGCTCGGAGACGGCTCTCAGCTTGGGCTTTCGTTTTCATATGAGGTTCAGCCTGAACCCAAGGGCTTGGCGGAAGCCTTTATAATAGGGAGTAAATTCATAGGAAATGATAAGGCCGCTCTTGTTCTCGGAGACAATATTTTTTACGGGCAAAGCTTTTCGAAACTGCTGGAAGAGGTTGTCAAGAGAGATAAGGGAGCGACGGTTTTCGGCTATTACGTGCGTAATCCGAGAGAATACGGAGTGGTGGAATTTGACGAAAACAAAAAGGCGATTTCCATAGAAGAAAAGCCGGAGCATCCCAAAAGTAATTATGCCGTACCCGGTCTTTATTTTTATGACAATGACGTTGTGGAGATCGTAAAAAGCATAAAGCCGTCGGCACGCGGGGAGCTTGAAATAACATCCGTAAATAATGTTTATCTGAGCAGAGGTGATCTTAATGTGGAGCTTATGGGAAGAGGCTTTGCATGGCTCGATACCGGCTCTCACGACTCTCTTCTCGATGCCTCCAATTTTGTAGCCACTTTTCAAAAGAGGCAGGGCTTATATGTTTCCTGTATAGAAGAAATTGCGTTTAAAAAAGGCTTCATCAATAGAGAAGAGCTTTTAAAGCTGGCTGAGCCTCTGATGAAAACGGCTTACGGCATATATCTTTCAGAGGTGGCTAATGGACTCTAAATTTGTAGGAAGGGGCATAGCTATAATCGTTTCGGCTGTTATATTGATAGTCCTTTTAGTATATGCTCTGAATACGGATTTAATGAGACAAAGAAGTTCCGGCAATGCTTCAGTTGCCACGTCCTACTATATTGAAGCCGGTCCTACGGTTTACGGGGTACGGATAGGCGAAGATCTTAAGAGCTTTTTAAAGGATGAAAATTTTTTTGATGTAAAAATAGAACAGGGTGCAGTGGAGGTCTCTGAGGATGATTCGTCACAGTCAAAAGAACTCCGGATGTACGTTCAGGCTGACGATAAGGAAATCGTCATAACCATAGTGGATAAGGAGTCATATACCGTCAGCGGAGAACTTTTCAAGGTAAACGTCGAGAATACTCTCGATTTAAAGCATGTTAAGCTTCAATTCATTGACGATGACAAAGACGGTCAAATAATAGCAAAAGACCTGGCTGACGGAATATACAGCGTGTCTATGGAGCCGATAAGAGGCTATAGGATACCGACGGAGCCCGCCGAAATAACACTCGGAAATCCGGACGATATCATACTTGAGAACAGCGGCGAGACGGAAGACGGAGAAGATCCTGAAGCGGAAAATCCGGATGACGGAGAGCTCCCCGCCGCCATACAAAATTGAATTTTAAATTTATATAATATTTCAGGAGAATAGAATGGGACAAATCAAGGTTACAAAATGCGAAATAGAGGGTTTGTTTATAATCGAGCCGCAGGTTTTCGGCGATTCGAGAGGCTATTTTATTGAGACATATCATAAGGATCAGTTTTTTAAGGCAGGAATCGATGTGGAATTCGTTCAGGACAATCAATCGTCATCTAAGAAGGGAGTACTCAGAGGACTGCATTTTCAGAAGGAATATCCTCAGGATAAGCTTGTAAGAGTACTCAGCGGAGAGGTTTTTGATGTTGCCGTTGATTTAAGAAAGGGCTCTCCCACCTTCGGTAAGTGGCAGTCGGTTGTGCTGAGCGAAGAAAATCATAAGCAGTTTTTTGTTCCGAAGGGCTTTGCTCACGGCTTTTATGTCATGTCGGACTATGCCGTATTTACATATAAGTGCTCGGATTTTTATCATCCCGACGACGAGGGAGGGATTGCATGGAACGACCCTCTGCTCGGAGTAAAATGGCCGCTGGTAAACGGAGAATCGCCGATTTTATCGGATAAGGACAGCTGCCGAAAAGGGCTTAGAGAGTATGCAAATGAGAGAGGTATCGAAATTTGACAGCTTCGGGCATTAAGAAAAAGGATAAGCCGTGGGAGCATCTTCCGATAATAGGCAGGCTGCCTAAAAAATACGTGCTTGCAGCCGTATATCTTATAGCTGCAATAGTTGTCATATTGATACTTACATACCATAATCCCAATGCGGATCCCGCTACGGAAGCTCTAAAAAGGAACTGCTCCATAGTTCTTATCGTGCTTGCAATAGCTCTTTTTACGGCATGGTACGACAGACTTATGGTGCTTCCGGTCGAGCTTTATAATTCCAGAAGGCTCATCATAAGGCTGTCCGCAAATGATTTTAAAAAGCGTTATGCCGGATCGTACATGGGCATTATTTGGGCTTTTGTACAGCCGGCGGTGACGGTTGTAATGTATTGGATAGTGTTCGACTTTATTTTCAGCGCCAAATCTCAGATGGCGGCGGGAGGAGTTGACGTTCCCTACGTTTTATTCCTGACAACGGGACTTTGTCCCTGGTTTTTCTTTATGGACGCTTTAAACGGAGGAACCGCTTCACTTCTGGAGTACAATTATCTGGTAAAAAAGGTTGTGTTTAAAATAAGCGTGCTGCCGCTCATCAAGGTGATTTCAGCCTTTTTCGTGCATGTTTTTTTTGTGGGGCTTACGCTTTTGCTTTCCCTGGCATACGGAAGATATCCCGATATTTATTGGCTTCAAATTCCGTATTATATGATATGTCTGTTTGTTTTGAGCCTTTCGATCTGCTATACGACCTGTGCGGTCAATGTATTTTTAAGAGATCTGTCGCAGCTGATATCGATAGGACTTCAGGTTTTTCAATGGGCGACCCCGATATTATGGGATATCAACGGAGTGAGAACCGATTTAAGATGGATATTGAAGCTTAATCCTATGACCTATATAGTTGAGGGATATAGAGACGCTGTTTACGGAGAAAATTGGTTTTTTGAGCATTTTTATTCTTCGACCTATTTTTGGCTTTGTACGGTAGCGCTTTTTATCGTAGGGTCGCTGATATTTAAGAGAACCAAAGTACATTTTGCGGATGTGCTTTGATCGGGACGGGGATAAATAAAGCATGGACACAGCCATAAGGGTTTCCAATCTTACAAAAATATATAAGCTGTACCGCAGAAAAAATGAAAGGCTCAGAGACGCTCTTCACCTTTTACCCAAGGGTGCGGTTTCTGAAAAAAAAGCTTTGGACAATGTGAGCCTTGAGGTAAAAAAAGGCGAAACAGTCGGTATCATAGGGACTAACGGGAGCGGAAAATCCACCATTTTGAAGATAATAACCGGCGTATTAAGTCCCAGTTCCGGAGAGGTGCAGGTTGAAGGTCATATATCCGCTCTTCTTGAGCTCGGAGCAGGCTTCAATATGGAATACAACGGTATAGACAATATCTATCTTAACGGTATGATGATAGGCTTTTCCGAGGAAGAGATAGATAAAAGACTGGACGACATATTGGAATTTGCGGATATCGGAGAATACGTGTATCAGCCGGTTAAAACATATTCGAGCGGTATGTTCGTAAGGCTGGCATTTGCGGTAGCCATAAATATAGATCCGGAAATTTTGATAGTGGATGAGGCTTTATCCGTCGGAGACGTTTTTTTTCAGGCGAAATGCTATCGCAAATTTGAGGAATTTAAAAAGGCGGGAAAGACTATAATATTTGTTTCTCATGACCTTTCCAATATATCCAGGTACTGCGACAGGGTGATACTCTTAAATAAGGGAGTAATGCTGGGAGAAGGCTCTCCCAAGCAGATGATTGACGTTTATAAGCAGCTTCTTGTCGGACTTGATCCCGATGATGCCGTCAGTGAAGAAAGCGATAATCTACACGGTGACAATGACGGCTCGGAGCTTCTTTCATACGGAGAGGGTCTTGCTGAAATAATTGAATATCATTTGCTTGACGAAAAGGGAAGAAGGGTAAATTCAATAGAAAAGGGGAGTGAATTTACGGTCTGCATGAAGGTTAAATTCTCTGCGGACGTAGCGGCTCCGATATTTGCATTTACCATAAAAAACGTGCAGGGAGTGGAAATTTGCGGAACGAATACCATGGTTGAAAGAGCCTACGAAGAGCCTTGTATGAAAGGGGAAGTCAAGGAAATAAGCTTCACCCAAAAGATGGCTCTGCAAGGGGGGGATTACCTTGTATCGTTCGGGATTACAGGATTTGAACAAAATGACTTTAAGGTATATCATAGACTTTATGATGCGCTTAAGCTCAGCGTTGTTTCGGATAAAAACACGGTGGGATTTTACGACATGGACAGTACGATTAAGGTAAGGTAATATCTGATATAAATACAAACAGCGGCGCTTCTTCAAAGGCGTGGAGGCGGTAAACAACAGGATTTGGGGTATCTTATGTTTCAAACCGACATGGTGGGCAAGGTTTCAATGAATTATAAGCACTATACGGGTAATGATCTGTATAGTGACGGAAGTATAGAGGATGAAATTCTGGATATTGTGGTCAACAATCCGAGAAGCGATCTTCCGCGTATAGTGGAAGAGAGAGCAAGCTGGCCCGTTTTTTATCATCTTTCCGAGCAAAGGGGCAATATAGTCGAGTGGATACCCATGGAGCAGGGAGCCAAGGTTCTTGAGGTGGGAAGCGGCTGCGGAGCCGTCACATCCGCTCTTTCCGCTAAAAATATCAGACTTGACTGTGTCGAGCTTTCAAAAAGACGATCTCTTATCAATGCCAACCGTAACAGAGACAGAGACGGAATAACCATACATGTGGGTAATTTCCGTGACATAGAGCCCGATCTTGACAGGGATTATCAATATATATTTTTGATAGGCGTACTTGAGTATGCACAAAATTATATAGGCGGAGACAGACCCTTTGAAACCTTTATTTATTTGATGATGAAACACCTTGCGCCGGAAGGCAGGCTCGTAATAGCCATAGAAAACCGCCTTGGCATGAAATATTTTGCAGGCTGCAAGGAAGATCATGCGGGAAGCTATTTTACAGGCATAGAAGGATATAAGCTTGATGATCCCGCACGTACCTTTTCCAGAGACGGACTCATAAAGATCATGAGAAATGCGGGCGTTTCGGAATATCATTTTTATTATCCGTATCCCGATTATAAATTCACATCAATGATACATTCCGATCAGCATTTGCCGAAAAGAGGCGAATTTATTGATAATGTACGTAATTATGACAATGACAGAATGGTATTGTTCAACGAAAAATACGCTCTTGAAGCTCTTGCGGAAGACAGAATGTATCAGGAATTTTCCAATTCTTTTGAGGTGGTAATAGGTCCCGCTCTTCCGACCATATATGTAAAGTATTCAAATGACAGAGCGGACGAATTCAAAATCAGAACCGACATAGTATTGGATCAGCTCGGAAGAAGACAGATACATAAGTACCCCCTGAGCGTAGCGGCAAGGGAGCATGTACACGGCATGGCAAACGCTTATCTTGCGCTTAAGGACAGATATAACGGCGGAGATTTGCAGATAAATGACTGCCAGATTGACGGAAGATATGACGCGGCAATATTTTCCTTTGTAAACGGAGTAACTCTTGCTTCGCTTATGGACGATTGTATTTCCAAGGGCGATATGGCGGGCTTCAACTCGCTTTTTCAGGAATATCTCAAACGAATCAGTTACAGAGAGGATTATCCCATAGCAGACTATGATCTGATTTTTTCCAATATTCTTGTAAACGGACCTGTCTGGACAGTCATAGATTATGAATGGACATACGGTAAAAGAATATCTACAAGAGATATTGCCTTCAGAGCTCTATACAGCTATGTTCTTGAGGATGCCAGAAGAAAAATAATAGATGTAGACAGATACTATACGGCTCTGGGAGTCGATAAGCATCAGTACAGTCAGCTTTTAAGGGAAGAAGAAGGCTTCCAGAAATATGTCACCGGCGGAAGAAAGTCAATGGTTGAAATGTGGAAGCTGCTCGGCTTCAGAAGCATAACGCCGAATAATCTTGCCAAAGAAGATAAAAAATCGGACAGAATACAGGTATACATCAGCAGCGGCGGAGGGTATACAGAAGAGGCGTCTTATTTTGTAAATAAAGAATATTCATATGAGGGGGAAGTGAGCTTTGATATAATATTTTCTCCCGAAATGACGTCGGTACGGGTCGATCCGGCTTTTGCCCCCTGTATAGTTACGCTTAAAGGCATTTTCTGGAATGGCAGGCCGCTCAAGGATGAAAATATCATATCCATACAGCCTAACGGCGCATGGATATCGGATGAAAGCATAGTGTTCAATACCGCCGATCCGTACATAGAATTCATACCCGATCCGTCCCTTTCGGATACCCTGAATGATAGGACGCTTACTCTGGTTATAAACTGCTCGATAATATCCGGGACAATAGCGGGAGATCTTTACGATTATCAGCTCAGTCAGCCCGAGGAAGCGGTAGAGATTGAGGTTCCCATTGCGGAAGCTCCGGTTCAGGAAGAAGATGAAGACGAAGAGGTTGAACTTTTTGACTTCGGCAAAGACAAGATAGGCAGGAAGCGTAATTCGTCCGAAGACTATGATAATCCGGAAGAAAAAACCTCATTTTTTGAAGTTGATACATATGAGGATGAAGAGGACGAAGAAGATGACGGATATGATTATGATGATGACGAAGAACCGGACGCTTTTGATAGATTTTATGAAAATGACGATTATGAAGAAAGGAAATTTTTTAGACCTATGAAAAAAGGCTCTTCCTCCAATGACAGGAAAAACCGCAAATGAGCAAGATCGTAAGATGTATAAAGGACTTTATAGAAAATACGGAACGAAAAAAATATAATCGCAGCCTGGATATATTAAAAAAAGAATTTTACGACAGAAAAAACAAGTCAAAAGATGACGGTAAAAGCATGGCGGTTTCCGAAGCTGAGCTGCCGTCATCTTTTTTTGACAGGACTCCCCTTGTAAAAAAGCTTTTGGAAAAGCCGTCGGTCAGCATAATTATTCCGTCAAAGGATAATGTTGACATGCTTTTCAAATGCTTTGCTTCGATATTGTCAACTGTAAATGTATCACAGGATGTTACCGGGGATGTCGATGTCTGCCGTCTGGAAATAATACTGGTCGATAACGGCAGCTCTTGCGAAAATAAAACGAAAATAAGTGAAAAAATAAACGATTTATCAGCCAGGCATAAGGAGATATCATTTACATATATTTACGAAGAGGCTGAATTTAATTTTTCAAATATGTGCAACACCGGAGCTTCAAAATCCGGCGGCGATTTTCTTCTCTTCCTGAACGACGATGTTACCGCGGTTAAGGGAGGGTGGCTGAAGAAAATGATAAGCTATGCCGCTCTTGACAAGGCGGGAGCGGTAGGAGTAAAGCTCCTATATCCTGACAAAGAGACTGCGGCAAAGTCGGCGGCCGGATCCGGTGAAGCTGAAGTAAGCTCCCGCATACAGCATTGCGGGATTGTAAATTCAAGAATAGGTCCGATGCATGTTTTCGGAGGAAAGACCGATCTGTGCGAATATGGGGGCGGCTACAATAAAAAAGTTGTTTATCCCATAGCCGTTACAGGTGCCTGCCTTATGATCAGGAGAAGCACGTTCGAAGATGCAGGAGGTTTTTATTCATCCCTTGCGGTTGCCTTTAACGACGTTGATCTGTGCTACACTCTTGTGGATAAGGGTTATAGGAATATCTGCCTCAATAACATACATCTGATTCATCATGAGTCATATACAAGGGGCAACGATGCTTTAAGCATGCAAAAATCCGTGAGACTGTCAAAGGAGCTTAGGCTGCTTAAGGAAAGGCACATATCCCTTATGGGCAGAGATCCTTTTGCACCTGCGGATATCATACCGGATATAGAGGAGGTTTATTTTCCCGATGAGCTTGTGACCTCCTGCTTCAATGCTGAAAAATTAAAATGCTCTGTGCCGAAAAACGCTTCCGGAATTATGAACGGAGCTGTTAAGGACAAGGCGGTTTTTACAGGCGTGGAATATGCCGACAAGCAGTTTTTGTGGAACTATGACAACGTAAACAAAAATAATTCTTTAAGTCAAAATGGTACGGGAGATTTTATAATATGGGGTTACAGCTTTGTAATAGGAGCGGATAACGCCTTGTATGACAGATACCTTATACTCAGAAAATGCGATATAGTAGATAACGAGCTGGTAAAGACAGAAAAATCCGACATCATATTTGACATTCATACGGCTTACAGACCCGATATAGCAAAGAGGATAGAGGATCAGAAAAATGTTGAATTATGCGGATTTTATTGCAAAATTTCATCAGAGGATATTGAAGAAGGAATTTATGAAACGGGAATTTTATCTGTAAAAAGATATACTAAGCAGAAGCTCTATAACCGGGGAGCAACCAAGCTTATAGTTTGACGGAAGCTGTGTAATGATGGAATAGTTGTATTCAAATACAAAGGAAATAAATGAGCGAAGATATAAAAAAGGAATATGAGGAATTAAAACAGCGATTTACCCGCCTTTCCGAGAGATATGCGGAGCTGGAAGAAGAATATTTTTACATGAAGGCAAGGATAGACAGGCTTGAGTCGAGTGCCTTTTATAAGCTTTCCGCGCCCTTAAGAAATGTCAGGCGCATAATAAAGCAAAATATTACAAGGCTTAAAAATCAGGGTAGCGTAAGAGGAGTAATCAGAAAATTAAAAACAAAGCTGTCCGAGAAAAAGGCTCTTAAAAGCATGGGAACAAGGAGCTTTACGGATGAGGAGAGGAGAAAAAAGGAAGCGTCGGAGATTTTTTCCAAAAATCCCCGCTTCAGTATTTTAACCCCTTTGTACAATACTCCGGAACGCTTTCTCAGAGATATGATAGAGTCGGTTGTAAATCAGACCTATCAGAACTGGGAGCTTTGTCTGACAGACTCCTCGGACGATAATCACGCTTACGTGGAAAGTACGGTAAATGAGTATATAGATGCTGATAAAAAGCTTAAGGGAATAAGCCGCATAAAATTTGCAAGACTCAAGGAGAACAAAGGTATTTCCGAAAACACGAATGCGGCTCTTGAGCTTGCCGGCGGAGATTATATAGGGCTTTTGGATCATGACGACATACTTCATCCCGAGGTGCTTTATCTCTATGCGAAGAGAATAGAGGAGGAAGGCTCGGATTATCTATACTGCGACGAAACGACCTTTGCCTCCAAAAATTTAAATCATTTTATAAATGCGCATTTCAAGCCGGAATTTGCAATAGATAATTTAAGAGCCAATAATTATATTTGCCATTTCAGCGTATTTAAAAGAGAGCTTTTGGGAGATGAAAAGCTTCTTGACTCAAAATATGACGGTTCTCAGGATCATGACATGATACTTCGCATTACCGACAGGGCAAAGCATGTAACTCATGTTCCGAGAATCCTTTATTACTGGAGATCCCATTCGGGCTCGACAGCCGCCGGCATAAAGGCAAAAACCTATGCCATAGACTCCGCTAAAAGAGCTGTATCGGATCACTTAAAAAGAAAGGGTTTTACCGATTTTAAAATAACATCCACAAAAGCCTTTGAAACGATTTTTAAAATCACTTATAAGCTTGAGGAAACTCCGAAAATCACGATCATAATTCCCAACAGGGATAATAGAGAGGTACTGAAAAGGCTTATCGATTCGATAGCCGATAGGAGCACCTACGAAAATTATGATATTCTGATAGTGGAAAATAATTCAAGAGAAGCTGAAACCTTCAAATATTATGAAGAGCTCGAGAGCGGAAGCTTATCGGGAAAAATAAGGGTTGCTGACTATACCGGGTATAAAAAAGAAGAAAACGGCGGCTTCAATTTCTCCAATCTCGTAAATTACGGTGTTTCCCTGGCGGAAGGAAAGTATATAATTCTTTTAAATAACGATACCGAGGTTGTGAGCGCAAACTGGATGGAGGAGCTTCTCATGTATGCCCAAAGAAGCGACGTGGGAGCTGTAGGAGCGCTTCTTAATTTCCCGAATCATACTATTCAACATGCCGGAGTGATACTGGGGCTCGGAGCTCACAGAACCGCAGGTCATTCACATTACGGGATTGCAACCTATAATCTGGGATATATGGGCAGACTTTGCTATGCTCAGAATGTATCGGCAGTTACTGCCGCCTGTCTCATGGTGTCAAAGGAAAAATACGAGATGGCGGGAGGCTTTGATCCTGTGCTTGCCGTATCCTTGAACGATGTTGATTTTTGTCTTAAATTAAGACAAAAGGGCTTGCTTAATGTATTTACTCCTTTTGCCGTGCTGACTCATTATGAGTCCATGTCGAGGGGACTCGACCTTGAAGGAGAAAATGCAAGGCGCTATGAAAGGGAGTCCGAGCTGTTCAGGAGCAGATGGAAGGAAGATCTTGCCAAGGGAGATCCGTACTATAACCCCAACCTTACCCTTGACGAAAGCGATTTTTCACTTAGAGTTTTATGATTTTTTGATATATGATACCGATAGGGCTGCATACAGTCTTTAAAACGGCAATTCTAAATTGTCTCACAAATTCAAGGAGGATGTTATGGAATCTTCAATCAGCAAAAAACTTAATTATTGGTTGACCGACGGATATTTTGACGAAGCTTCGAAAAAAGAACTTGAGAGCCTTAGGTCGAATGAAGATGAAATATTCGACCGTTTTTATAAAGAGCTGGAATTCGGAACCGGAGGACTTAGAGGAGTAATAGGAGCCGGAGACAACCGTATGAACGTATATACCGTTCGTAAGGCTACTCAGGGACTTGCAAATTATATAAATAAAAAAACTGCGGAATTCAGGGGTAATGAAAAGGCTTTGTCCGACTATATAACAGGGGAGGGTGCAATTGGAGATATCCATGACGAGTATGTACTTGAATCCAAAACGGATGCCCCCTCGGTTGCGATTTCCTTTGACTGCAGACGCTTTTCGCCGGAATTTGCGGACGAGGCTGCAAGGTGTCTTGCTGCAAACGGAATAAGAGCCTACATAGTGGACAGTTTGCGTCCCACTCCGGAGCTGTCCTTTGCCCTACGGGCATACAGATGTATAGCGGGGATCATGATAACGGCTTCACACAATCCGCCGGAATACAACGGATATAAGGCTTACTGGGCTGATGGGGCGCAGGTTACTCCGCCTCATGACGACGGAATAATAAAAGAAGTCAGAGCTATAAAGGATTTTTCGGCTGTAAAAACTCTGTCTAAGGAAGAGGCTGTAAATAAGGGGTTGTATGTGGTGATCGGCAAAGAGCTTGATGACCTTTATATGAAGGCATTGAAGAAGCAGATCATCCATAGGGATATAATAGAAAAGCAGGCTGATAAGGTTAAGATAGTATATACTCCTTTTCACGGTACGGGACTTGTTCCCGTAAAGCGGATCTTATCCGAGCTGGGCTTTAAGAATGTTTTTGTGGTTCCCGAACAGGCGGATCCCGACCCCGAATTTACCACTCTTGAATATCCCAATCCCGAGGATGAAAAGGCATTTACCTATGCCCTTAAATACGCAAAGGAGCAGGGAGCCGATATAGTCATGGCTACAGATCCTGACGCCGACAGACTGGGTGTTTTCGCCTATGATAAAAAGAGCGGAGAGTACAAGGCGCTTACGGGCAATATGTCGGGTATGCTTATAGGCGAATACGTATTCAGAGAAAGAAAGGCAAAGGGGCTTCTTCCCGAAAATCCCGCCTTTATTTCCACCATAGTCACCACGCGCATGGCTCTTCCCATAGCTAAGGAGTACGGAGCAAAATATATAGACGTCCTTACGGGCTTTAAGTACATAGGCGAGCAGATAAAGAATTTCGAAAGAACGGGATCAAACAGCTATGTATTCGGACTTGAGGAAAGCTACGGCTGTCTGGCGGGAACTCATGCAAGGGATAAGGATGCGATAGTTGCGGTAATGCTTCTTTGCGAGCTTACGGCGTTTTATAAGGACAAGGGCAAAACTGTATGGGATGCCATGACCGATCTTTATGAAAAATACGGGTATTACAAGGAAGGTCAGTTCTCGATCACCATGAAGGGATCGGAGGGGGCAAAAGAGATATCAGCACTTATGGACGGCTTAAGAAACGATCCTCCCGGAGAATTTGCAGGCTTTAAGGTTGAAGAATTCAGAGATTATAAGAGCAAAAAGGCAAGAAACTTTTTGAGCGGAGAAAGCTTCGATATAGAGCTTCCGCCGTCAAACGTCCTTTATTTCAAGCTGGAAAATGAAGCCTGGTGCTGTGCAAGACCCTCGGGAACCGAGCCTAAAATCAAATTTTATATGGGAGTTAAGGGTGAGAGCTTTGAAGATGCGGTCAAAAAGGAAAAGCTTCTTACAGAAGCTGTAAGGGCTGTGGTTTCTTAAGCATTCATCGAAGGAGAAGTAAAACGGCTTTATACGATAATCTGAAAAAAACCGTATCATTTATAAGGAGAAACGGCATAGCTGAAACCGTGACTGCGGTGAGGGAGCGTCTCAGCTTAAATAAAGAGGCTTATTGTTATGTGCCCGTAAATAAAGAAACGCTGAGAAGGCAGCAGGGAGAATATTACAGAGCGGTAATGGAAGCGGAAAGAGATAAAAGTCTGCCCGCTCCGATTAAATTTTCCATAATAACTCCTCTTTACATGACCGATAAGACTCATCTTGAAGAGATGATTGAGAGTGTAAAGGCTCAGTCATGGGGCGGCTGGGAGCTGATTTTGGAGGACGCCTCGCCCTCCGACAAAAGTCTTGAGCACGCTGTGAGCAGGGTTGCCAGAGACGGAAGGATAATATATTACAGTCTTGCCAAAAACGGCGGAATATCCGCAAATACCAATGCGGCGCTCAAACATGCGGACGGAGATTATATAGTCCTGCTTGACCATGACGATATTTTAACCCCCGACGCCCTTTATGAAACGGCAAAGGCGATTGAGTCCGGGGGACTGCGTGAAAATCCGTATGCAGTCAAAGGAAGACCGGCTTATAAATGTGTGCTTGCATATTCCGATGAGGATAAGTTTTCGGATAATCAGAGAGACGGAAGAACTTTTTTTGAGCCCCATATCAAGACGGATTTTGATTTGGATAAACTCCTTACCAACAATTACATCTGTCATTTGACCGCAATCAGATATGATATGGCTACCGAGCTTATGTTCAGATCCGAATTTGACGGAGCTCAGGATCATGACATTATGCTCAGATGCTGTGCGGGTATCGTATTTAACAGATACGGTGAATACAGGCGGCAGGAGGAGGCGCTTCAATATATAGTCCATGTGCCCAGGGTCTTATATCACTGGAGAAGTCATGAGGGCTCCACCTCAAGCAATCCGTCAAGTAAGTCCTATGCGTATAATGCGGGTAAAAGATGTATTGAGGACTTTGTGGAAAAATATCTTTGCATAAACAATTTATCCGGAGATATTCAGGTTAAAGAGCTTCCACATCTGGGTTTTTTCAGATTGGAGTATAAGCCCGATATATTCAGCTTCAGAAAGGATGTCGGTGTAATAGGCGGCAGACTTACGGACAGAGAAAATACCATATCGGGAGGTCTTATGAATGACAGGGGAGAGGTCATTTTTAAAAATCTTCCGTCAGGCTTCAGCGGAGGCTTTCAGCATCCGGCGGCTCTTCAACAGAGTGCTGAAGCGGTGGATATAAGGAAGCTTGCAGTTAGAGCCGAGCTTAGGGGAAAGTACGAAGAAATTATCAAAATACCGTATAAAAAAGTATTTGATTATGATTATTTTGTGGATATGTATTTTCCTGATACGGAAATAAAATCTTCTTTTTCGGATAAATCTGAAAATTTGTCGGCGCAAGTCCGAAAAACCGTGGAGGAAGCCGAAAATCCTGCAAAGGAAGAATTCCCGTCTGAAGATAAAAAGTCCGCCGATATCGGTTTTGAAGACGAAGATGCCGATACGTCCGCAAAGGATGGATGTTTGGACGAGGAGAACGGGGAAGATAAGATAGGGGATAAAAAAGCGAAGCCTGAAGATAAAGAAGAAAAAATAGAAGAAAAAATACGCGAGCTGAGTGTAAGCTTCTGCAAAGAAGTAAGAAGACTGGGATACAGAATCGTTTGGGATCCGCAGTTTGACAATGAGAAGTCCGGAGATAAGTAAATGCGGCAAAAGAGCGATGTGACAATTATAATTCCGAACCTCAACGGAGAAGAATTTTTATATGACTGTCTTAAGTCGATTGCAGATCAGACCTGCCGCTGCGCCGTGATTATAGTGGATGACGGTTCTAAGACTTCAAGCTTTGATAAGGCAAAAGAAATAACTGAAAAATTTTCAGACGATCTGGAAATAAAATTGATAAGACATGCGAATAATGAGGGTTTTGCAAGCTCGGTAAATACCGGCATAAAGCTTGCGGATACAAGATATGTGCTGCTGCTCAATAACGATACGACAGCCGAGAATGATATGGCTGAAAAGCTTCTTAACGCTATAACAGCCTTGAAAAACGCCTTTTCCGTTTCGGCTCTTATGCTGTCAATGAATGACAAAGAAAAGATCGACGATGCGGGGGACTTTTACTGTGCTCTGGGCTGGGCTTTTTCCGACGGGAGAGATAAGCCGAGGGATAAATTTCAAAAAAGAAGACATATAACGTCCGCCTGTGCCGGAGCCGCTATATATGACAGAGAAAGGCTAGTTACTCTCGGGCTTTTTGATGAGTCGCACTTTTGCTATCTTGAAGATGTGGATGTAGGACTGCGTGCAAAAAGAGCGGGTCTGTCCAATTATTTTGAACCGGGAGCCGTAGTGTATCATAAGGGTTCAGCTACCAGCGGAAGCAGGTACAATTCCTTCAAAACGAAACTTACAACCGCTAACGGTATCTATTTAATCTATAAGAATTTTCCGCTATGGTTGATTGTTCTTAATTCTCCTCTTTTTTTGTCGGGAATTATCATCAAAGGCGTCTTTTATATAAAGAACGGTTTGGGAGCCGCATTTTTCGGTGGCCTGATCGAAGGAATGGGACGCATAAGAAACAGCAGGTTTGAAAGGGCGAAAACCGTAAATTTTCTTAGAGATATTTTTTTATATTTTGAGCTTCTCGGAAATTGCATAAGAAGAGTTTTTTGAACAGGTACAGTCTGTATTTATCCTTCATACGGTGATATAATAAAAATATATATCTATTTAATTGTAGAATGATAAAGTCATAATTATATTGCAGGAAAAGTTTAAGCGGGCATTTGAGTTAGAGTAATCTAACATACTTATGTGAAAAACCGAATATCGGCTTCTTTCATCTTTTGCTTGCAGAAACAGGTGACGGCATGATGAAAACGGCTATAAACGGAGCGTATTTATCGGCCTGGAATATGTTGGTGAAGAACAATAGAAAAAGGCTGTAAAAACTGAAAGTAAGAAGAGAGAAAAATGTCGATAATAGAATTTAAAAATGTAAGCAAGCTTTATACAGCGGGAGGCAATGAACATAAGGCTCTTGATAACGTGAGCTTTAATCTTGAAGAGGCTAAGATGGTCGTGATACTGGGACCGTCCGGAGCCGGAAAGAGTACGCTTCTCAATCTCCTGGGCGGGTTGGATACTCCCAGCTTGGGAACAATAATCGTGGACGGAAAAGATATAAGTGAATATGATGACGATGAGCTTTCGGAATACAGGGCGAAAAAGGTGGGCTTTGTATTTCAGTCCTATAATCTTATTCCCACGCTTACGGTTGAAGAAAATGTGGCTCTTGTAAAGGAAATATCGCGGGATGCTCTGTCTACATCTGAAATGCTTTCCGAGGTCGGTCTTTCCGGACACTTGAAAAAGTTCCCTACGGAGCTTTCGGGAGGTGAACAGCAAAGGGTATCGATAGCGAGAGCGCTTGCCAAAAATCCTAAAATACTTCTTTGCGACGAGCCCACCGGCGCTTTGGATTCGGAAACGGGGGTAGTCGTATTAAAGGTCTTGTTAAATATGGCAAAAACCTATAAAAAAACCATAATTATAGTCACTCATAATCAAAATATAGCTAAAATAGCGGATACGGTTCTGCATGTAAAAAGCGGGAGGATCAAATCCATAGAAGAGCAGCCTTCGCCTTGCAGTATAGAGGAGGTTGACTGGTAAATGGGAAGCATACTTTTTCGAAAGCTGTACCGTACGATGAATAAATACAGGGCTCAGTTCGTGTCGATGATAATAATGATCGCTCTGGGTGTGGCTGTTTTTGTCGGTATGAATATAGAGTGGTACAGCATAGAAAGAAATATGACGTATTTTTTTGAGACTACTCATTTTGCCGATTATCGCATTATATCCGAAAAGGGCTTTTCCGAAAGACAGCTTAAACGCATACAAAGAATAGAAGGGATAGACAGGGCTGCAAGATTTTTTTCAGCCAATATGGATGCCGGAAGCGACGGCGATACGCTTGCCGTTACCGTGACCGAGGACAGAGGGGTATCAGGTTTGCTGATAGTGGAGGGCGAGCCGTATGATCCGGAAAGTCCTGACGGAATATGGATATCGGATAAGTATGCGAAAGCAAACGGGCTTAAAGTAGGAGACGATATAAAAATAAAATACAACGGCAGGGAAATAAGGGCACGAATAAAAGCATTTATAAAGGCGGGAGAATTTCTTATCTGTATTCCCGACATGTCGCAGATTTTACCCGATTTTGACAATCACGGCTTCGCATATGCTTCTCCTTATTTTCTCAAGAGACTTTTGGGTTATGAATTTTATACTCAGATAAATGTCATATCGGAGCTTGACAAGACCGACTTTACAAGACTTGTAAACGACTGCTTTACGGAAACACCGGTTATTATAAGCAAAGAGGATAATATATCATACTCTCAGGCTATGGGAGAAGTCGATGAAGGAAAGGTTATGGGAAATTTTCTTCCCGTTATTTTCCTTGCAATAGCGTTTCTTACCATGGTTACTACCATGCACAGAATAGCAGCCTCCGAAAAAATTCAGATGGGAACCTTAAAATCCCTGGGCTTTAAAAGCGGGAGAATTCTTTTTCATTACACCTCCTATGCGTTTATGACGGGCATAACGGGTACTATTATAGGAACGGGACTGGGCTTTTATATAGGCTGGTACATCATGAATCCTGACGGACCCATGGGTATATATATGGATTTTCCCGAGTGGAATCTGTATGTTCCGGATTTTGTATGGTACGGGCTGCTTTTTATGAACATAGTTATAATCTTTATAGGCTATGCTTCGATCAAAAGTATGCTTGCGGGCAGCGCCGCAGATACGCTTGCCCCGTATGTTCCGGGGAATATGAGGGCGGTTTTTTTGGAAAAGCTTTTTTTCTGGAAATATTTCGGCTTCGGAACACGTTGGAATATAAGAGATCTGTTCAGACACAAGGCGCGCCTTGCAATGTCCCTGATCGGAATAAGCGGCTGCAGCATGATAATGCTGGCTTCATTCGGAATGAATGACAGTTTTAGGGATTTTATTGATTTTTTTTATGAAAAAACCATGCTCTATGAGACAAAAATAAATTTGGACACTGAAAATGTCAGCAACGGCAGTGCAAAAAGCCTGTGCAAAAAATATGAGGGGGATTGGGGGGCAAATCTTAGCATACAAATTGAAAAAAATAATTATCCGACAGATACTTATTCTTTGGAAATATACGGAATAGAAAATGATTATATAAGATTTTCAGACGACGAAACCAAGAGCATTATATCCCTGTCTGATGACGGAGCATATATATGCAGGAGGATAGCCGA
>CAUVOD010000039.1:0-21338 GCA_963553525.1 uncultured Lachnospiraceae bacterium
TTTATTTACAAGGCTTCGGAGGGGTTTTCATCAACACGTTTTGTCCTATAACTCGCTTATCACTTGTGTAAATAAAAAACGTCCGTATCGACATCCAATATCTTTGAATAAAATTTATAAAGACATTTATCCGATACGAACGGTTTTCTAATTTTATTTAAGCGTTTATTTTAATTTCTGTATTCCCGGGATACCTTAAGCCTGGAAAGAGCTCTTGCAACCGCTGCCTGAGAAAGTTTATATTCCTGAATGGACTGCTTGGAATTTAAATGCTCTCTTGCAAGCTCAAGAGCATGCTGCGCTCTCGCCACGTCGATATCTTCGGGCCTTTCCGAGGTGGCGACAAGTATCGTAACCCTGTCACGGGCAACCTGACAAACCCCGTCGCTTATAAATATTTTATGTTCCTCTCCATTGCCGTCCACTATCTTCATAATACCCGTATAAACCGCCGCTATCATATTCTCATGCCTGGGAAGTATCTGGCGCAGACCGTCCTCACAGGGAATTGTCAAAGACCTTGCCCTGCCTTCAAAGAATGTGGCGATAGCGGATATGGCGCGCACTCTCATAGTACTATGCACTATCTTACCTCCCCGGCTTTTGCATATGCTTCATCAATAGTGCCCACATTAAAGAACGCATTTTCCGGAAGTTTGTCGGCTTCTCCTCCCAGTATAGCCTCAAAGCCCGTTAAGGTTTCTTCTATCGACACCGATTTCCCTTTTATTCCGGTAAACTGCTCCGCAACATGGAAGGGCTGCGACAAAAATCTCTGTATTTTTCTTGCCCTCATAACGGTATCCTTATCTTCGTCGCTAAGCTCGTCCATACCCAGAATAGCAATGATATCCTGCAGTTCTTTATACTTTTGAAGCGTTTCCTGAACCTTTCTTGCCGTATTGTAATGTCTTTCTCCTACCACTCCCGCTTCAAGCGCTCTTGAAGTGGATTCCAGAGGATCTACGGCAGGATATATTCCGGTTTCAACTATCTTTCTTGAAAGAACTGTGGTAGCGTCAAGATGTGTAAAGGTCGTTGCGGGAGCCGGATCCGTAAGATCGTCAGCCGGAACGTATACAGCCTGAACGGACGTTATGGAACCGTTCATTGTAGACGCTATTCTTTCCTCCAAAAGTCCGAGATCCGTTGCAAGCGTAGGCTGATAGCCGACCGCTGAAGGCATACGACCCAAAAGCGATGAAACCTCCGACCCCGCCTGCACGAAACGGAAAATATTATCTATAAAAAGCAGCACATCCTGATGATTTACGTCACGGAAATACTCCGCCATGGTAAGCCCCGTCTGTGCCACTCTCATACGTGCACCCGGAGGCTCATTCATCTGACCGAACACAAGAGCCGTCTTTTCGATAACGCCGGACTCCTTCATTTCGCTCCAAAGATCCGAGCCCTCTCTTGAACGCTCTCCTACGCCTGTAAATACGGAATATCCGCCGTGATCGGTTGCTACATTTCTTATCAATTCCTGAATCAGAACCGTCTTTCCTACACCCGCTCCTCCGAAAAGCCCGATTTTGCCCCCCTTGACATAGGGTGTAAGAAGATCTATAACCTTAACTCCTGTTTCAAGTATTTCAAGCTCCGCCTTCTGCTCCGAAATGCCCGGCGGTTTGCGGTAAATGGACAAATGAGGAGCTTCAGCAAGACTTTCTCCGTCGTCAATCGTATCTCCGAATACGTTAAACAGCCTGCCGAGAGTTTTTTCACCTACGGGAACCTGTATGGGATGCCCTAAGGAAGCAACCTTCATGTCTCTTGAAAGCCCCTCGCTTGCCGACAGCATAATACAGCGAACCGTATTATTTCCGATATGCTGCGAAACCTCCATTACAAGCTTTTTTCCGTTCACCTCAACATTAAGTTCATCATTTAATTTAGGCAGCACCCCGTCCGTTTCAAAACGAACGTCAACCACGGGACCCCTTATTGCCGATATATATCCGTATACCATAAATTCTCCTTACGATTTGCCGATCTTATCTTAGATTTAATGTCTGAAAAGAGCTCCGTTAGCCGTCTCGGAAATCTCCTGCGTAATAGCCTCCTGCCTCTGACGGTTATAGAGCTTTTGAAGATTGTTTATCATCTCTTTGGCGCTCTTGCTCGCCCCGTCCATGGCTATCATTCTGGAAAGCTGGGCGGAACAGAAGGACTCTACCAGACAACCGTAAACATAATCCGTAATATATGACTCCATAAGCTTTTCTATAAGTACTGCGGGAGACGGTTCAATCCTGAACTCTTCCGTTATCATCGAATTTGAAAGAGTTCTCTGCAGCTCTCTTTTTTCCCTTGAAAGCATTTTTAAGGGGAGAACTCTCTCTTCCACGGCTTCACATGACATATTGTCATTTGTAAGCGTATAAAAAATATCAAGAGAGTCTATACGTCCTTCCTCAAAATCATGAAGTATAACGGCTGTAATATGCCTCGCTCTTGAAAGAGTGGGATTCTGGGCTGTATAAATAAAAGACTCGTCTATATTTATATTCCTTCTGTTGAAATAGTGCCTTCCCACTTCACCTACAATATAGCTGTGGCAGGCTATTGATCTTTTTTCATATTCATCGATAACCTTTACGGCTTTTTTTAGTATATTGATGTTATAAGGCCCCGCCATACCCTTGTCATCGGTAATTATAAGCATTGCGGGCTTTTGGGGTATAAATTCTTCCCCTGCTTCTTCATTGACCCTCGGCTCAATATATTTATTATCCGTATCTTCCGGCAAATGTCTGATAAGCCTGCTCATCATAGCCTTAACCCCCATAAAAAAGGGCTCTGTCTGTTCATGAGCACGTTTCGCCTTGCTAAGCTTGTTAGAGGCGATCATATACATGGCATTTGTGATTTTTAAAGTATCCGAGACGCTTCTTATTCTGTCCCGTATCTCTTTTATATCACCCATTTTTATCTTTCCTTAATTACAGAGCATGATTTTCATACGGCTTTTTCAAATTCTTCCTTAAATTTACGAGCCGTTTCAATCATTTCTTTTTTCAGACTCTTGTCAAGATCGCCGGTATGATTGATCTGATTTATCATTTCCGCCGCATGACGCTCAAAGCTGTCAATAAAGAACTGCTGCAAAGCCTTTACCTTCTTTTTATCAACATCATCAAAAAGCCCCGCACCCGCCAAAACCAGAGTCAACACCTGTGCATGTGAAGAAAGCGACTTTGTAATAGGCTGCTTTAAAAGCTCCATCATGGCTTCACCATGCTTAAGCTGCTTAAGCGTAGTCTCGTCAAGATCTGAAGAAAATTGTGTGAAAACCGCCATTTCTCTGTATTGCGCAAGGTCTATTCTTAGAGAACCCGCAGATTTTTTAATCGCCTTGGTCTGTGCCGCTCCGCCGACACGTGAAACGGAAAGTCCCACGTTAACAGCCGGTCTCATACCTTCAAAGAAAAGATCCGAGTCAAGGAAAATCTGACCGTCCGTTATGGATATGACATTGGTGGGGATGTATGCAGACACATCACCTGCCAAAGTTTCTATTATAGGTAAAGCGGTTATTGACCCTCCTCCGAGATCGTCGGACAGGCGTGCCGAACGCTCCAGTAATCTTGAATGCAGATAGAATACATCTCCGGGATATGCTTCTCTTCCGGAAGGTCTCTCCATAAGCAAAGACAATGATCTGTACGCTACGGCATGTCTCGACAGATCGTCATATACGATCAGGACGTCCTTACCCTGGTACATAAAATATTCCGCAAGAGCGGTTCCCGAATACGGCGCAATATATTGAAGCGAAGCGGGATCGGACGCTGTGGACGCCACCACTATCGTATAATCCATGGCTCCGGTATCTTTAAACTGCTTTACCAATCTGGCTATTGTTGAAGCCTTCTGACCGACGGCAACATAAATGCAGATGACATTTTTCCCTTTTTGATTGCTTATGGTATCGGCAGCAATGGAAGTTTTACCTGTCTGTCTGTCACCTATAATAAGCTCACGCTGTCCTTTTCCTATGGGAAACATGGCATCTATTGATAAAATCCCCGTTTCCAAAGGCTCACATACGGGAGATCTGTCAATAATGCCCGCAGACGGCGATTCTATAAGCATATATGTGTGTGAATCAATTTTTCCTAACCCGTCAATGGGATTTCCGAGAGAGTCGATAACTCTTCCTATGAAGCTGCTTCCAACCTTAATTCCCGCCTGATGTCCGGTTCTTCTGACTTGTGAAGATTGCTTTAAACCTTCTCCGTCACTAAAAAGAATACAGCCTGTCTCGCCCTCTCTTATGTCCTGAACCATGCCCTTTGATCCGTCCTCAAAAACCAGAACTTCTCCGTAAAATGCATGATCTATTCCGTTTATATATGCTATTCCGTCGCCTATAAAACGAATTTTTCCGATCTCGTCGGGATTTGCGTCAAGCTCAAAATCCTCTACACTCTTTTGTATAGAGCTTAAATAGCACTCTTCGTTTTCGTAGCTGCGCCTGAGAGCCTTTAAAAGCCTTCTTTCCCTTCCGACCGTACTCCAGTCATAGCACAAATTTCCGTAGGTGATTATAAAGCCAGACTGAATAGATTCATCCTTTTCCGACCGTATTTCTATACCTTCATCGGAACTTTCTTTTCTGAGATATTCAAGGATCCGTGAAAGCTGTTCATCCGTCGGCGGAATCTGAGCATATTTAAGCACCGCAATATTAGATTTGGTACTCACTTTTCTCCTCCCGCAAGTATAAACTTGTCGTATAAAGAGCCCTCTATCTTGTCGTTATCCGCCGCAGCTCCCAGCTTTGACGCCGCATTGATAACGATTTCTTTCATTTCGTCTTCAAATTCTTCCTTAATACGGTTTTGCTCCATCTTACTGATAACTTCGGCATTTTTTACGATAGATTCAGCCTTTTTATTGGCATTGGCTACAATATTGTCGTATTCTTCAAGCCCCTGATTTCTTGCGTCCTGAATTGCGATTTCCTTTTCACTTTCAAGCTTTGCAAGGTTAGCATTATACTCTTCTATTTTGTCATTAGCCTCTTTTTCACGCTTTTGAGCCTCCAAATTGGCACATTCTATCTCCTGCTTTCTCGCCTCGAAAATCTTATCCACACGTTTAAATAAAAATACGCGGAAGATAATAACGAGAATTGCCAGGTTTATCAGTATATATATTATGTTGGCAACGCTTATATTTAACATTTGAACTCCTTTATCTGATAGCCTGCAATCAAGTAAAAAGTATCATAAGAGCAACAACCATTCCGAAAATAGCCGTACCTTCCGCAAGAGCACAGCCAAGCATCAGCATGGTCATGATTTTGGATGACGCCTCCGGCTGCCTTGCAACCGCATCTGTTGCCCTTGAGGTGGCTATGCCTATTCCTATACCCGCTCCGAGTCCCGTTAATGCCGCAATTCCCGCTCCAATAGCTGTAAAATCCATTTTTAATCTCCTTTCAAGATCTGTAAACCCAAATTTATTCCGTAGCTTCCGCTATAAATAATGATGTCAGAAATACAAATACATATGCCTGAATGCAGCCGTCAAACAGATCGAAATAGATACTTGCCAAGGCAGGTATCCCTACGGGAACGACATGCTTTAAAAGCTCCATAATGACAGTGGCTCCGAGGATATTTCCGAATAAACGCATACACAAAGCAAGGGGTCTGATACCCAACTCCAATATATTCAAAGGTGTAATTACAGGTGTGGGTCTGGTAAATGTCAGAGGGAATTTCAAAATTCCGTGGTGTCTGATCGCCGCAAATTCAATCAATACAATTGCAAAGCCTGCAAGAGCTATGGTTACGTTCAGATCCATGGTGGGAGGCACATATCCGAATAAGCCCACCAGATTACAGCCTGCTATGAACAAAAAAACGGACGCCATCAGGTCTGTATACTGCTTGGCATTATGTCCGAGTATGCCGCCTATAAGATTTCTGAGCCCCGTCACCGTCATTTCCGCAACAAGCTGTCTTCTTCCGATATTATGCGTCTTCATGCCGGATGTCAGAAACAGACACAGCAAAAAGAAAAAAACGACCACTCCGAATGAAATTACAACGGATTTATTGATATCAAAAAATCCTTCCGGTCCGAAGCCGACGTCAATATGAATGAATCTTTTGTCTTCCTTCAAAAGTTCATTAAGAACATGACCTATCCCCATCTTCTTTTCTTTCCTCCTACCTGCGTGATATCAATCACATACCGGCGATTTAAGCCGTAATCCGTCTGCAATTCAATGCAAAACAAAAGCCTGCAATCCTCACCAACGCCTGTCGATACTTATAGAAGCGTACAGCAGAATTATAATACTTAAAACAAAAAAATCAATTAAGTCTTTTATAAAATATAATAACTTTCTTCCGACCTTTTAATCTGGTCATTAAGCTCCATTTCCGCCATGGTACGCAGCAATTCGGCTGCATCTATATTTTGCCGTCTTTTTTCACTTTCATATCTTTTGTTAAGCTCATCCTCTATCTCCGAAATCGTTTTTGGAAAAATCCCCAAAACGGATATAATATCCCCTTTTATTCCCCGCATTGAATGTTCGCTCTTAATTTTTTCTTTTGGTTTTTGAGACTTATCGTCCGCTTCAGCCGTCTGTCCTCTTTCATAATTAAAAATACTGATGACATCACTTGCATCCGTTATTACCTGCGCTCCCTGCTTTATAAGGCTGTTGCAGCCGTCGCTTAAGCGGTCGGTCACTCTTCCGGGAAGAACATATACGTCTCTTCCCTGTTCAAGCGCCATATCGACCGTGATAAGAGTTCCGCTTTTTTTCCTTGCCTCTATTACTATCAGAACATCACACAATCCCGATATTATCCTGTTTCTGGGAGGAAAAAGACTTGCTGCGGGTTTAGTCGATATCGGATATTCTGAAATTATCCCTCCCCTTATCGAACATTCTTCATATAAATCTCGATTTTCCTCAGGATAACAAATATCCGCCCCGCAGCCCATAACCGAATATGCCCTCCCTCCTGCGGAAATAGCGGCTTTTTCGGCAACCGAATCTATTCCTGCCGCCATGCCGCTTACAATCTGGAAGCCCGCAGAGGCAAAGTCTCTTCCGAAATTTCTTGCCATATATCTTCCGTATTCCGAACACAGCCTCGCTCCTATTACAGCTACCGAAGGAATACTTTGATCGGGAAGATCTCCCTTGACATATAAGGCATACGGAGGATCGGGAATATCAAGAAGCCTTTGCGGAAAATCCTTAGATCTGCAATCTATAAATCTTATATTGTTTTCCAAAAGCTTATTGTAATGTTTAAGAGGATCTACAAGATACTTAAAATCCATAAAAGACTTTTTCTGAGAGGGCTTCAAGAAATAATCGAGTTCCTTTTCCGGAATCTCATATATCCTCTTTGCAGACCCTAAATTCGATATCAATTTTTGTAAGGTTTTTCTTCCTATTCCGTTGATACTGTATAGCCAGTGCAGCAGCATATTTTCTTCATCGATTCGCATATCATATCCTCTTATATATTCTGTAAGCCGAAGCCTCGGTAATATGTCTTTCACAGATTTTCTCCGAACCGTCGAGGTCGGCAATCGTGCGGGCAACCTTTATCAGCTTGTGATAGGATCTTGCAGTCAAGTCCATTTTTCTGTATATCTTTTCAAGCAATATTTTTTCCGCTTCTCCGAGAAAGCAATATTCTTCAAGCCTTGAAGGCTCTATATCGGCATTGAATTTAAGTCCGCTCGACTTAAAACGCTTTCTTTGTATTTTATGAGCCTTTTCAACCCTTTCTCTTATACGGCTGCTGCTCTCATTACCCTTTTTGCTTCCTGAAAGCTGAGCTATATCCACCTTCGAAACCTCTATACATAAATCTATCCTGTCAAGAAGAGGTCCCGATATATGCGAAAAATACCTTTTTATATCTCTTTCGGAACACTTGCATTTGTTTCTGTCCGGATAATAGCCGCATTTGCAGGGATTAGTTGCCCCTATCAACATATAATTGGCAGGATATGTATATGTTCCGCTGCTCCTTGAGATCCGTATGCACTTATCCTCAAGGGGCTGCCTCATAATATCCAGAGTGGAGGCTGAAAATTCAGCCATTTCATCGAGAAACAATACTCCCCTGTGTGACAGGGAAACCACACCGGGCATGGGGATTCTGCCTCCGCCGGTAAGAGCGGTTTCCGTTATGCTGTGATGAGGTGACCAAAAAGGTCTTTTGGTAATTAAGGGTCTTTCCTTATTAAGCAAGCCCGACACGGAATATATTGCCGATAATTCTATCGACTCTTCCTCCGAAAGCCTCGGGAGAATGGTAGGTATTCTTTTGGCAATCATTGATTTACCGGCTCCCGGAGGTCCTATCATCAGCAGATTATGAAAGCCTGCGGCTGCTATTTCCACGGCTCTTTTAACAAGCTGCTGACCTGCAATATCAATAAAATCAAGTTCATGATCCTCTTCAGCTCTTTCCGTCATCTCAGCTATATTTTTCAAGGCGGGTGAAATCAGATTATCTCTCTCCTTTTCTTCCGCAGACAAATAAGCTATTGTTTCCGCAAGATTTTTTACTCCTATTACCTTGATGCCGGATACTACCGCCCCTTCCGACACGTTGGCTTCCGGAATGATACAATATTTGTAAGCCTCATCTCTGGCTTTTTTTACTATGGGAAGAACTCCCCTTACGGGCTTTATTTCACCATCAAGTCCAAGCTCTCCCAAAATAACAAAATCCTTAATATCTCCCGCTCGTATTTCCCCTATTGAAAAAAGTATGCCGACAGCGACGGGAAGGTCTATGCCTACTCCGCTTTTTCTGATATCCGCAGGCGAAAAATTAACGGTGATACGCTTCGGAGGAAGCTCTATTCCCGTGTTTCTCAGGGCGGTTTTTACCCTTTCCGCCGCTTCCCTTACCTCCGTTGATAAAAGCCCTACCATATTGAACATGGGAAGCCCGTTCGATACGTCCACTTCAACCTGAATAAGATTACTGTCAAGACCGAAAAGAGCCGCAGAAGTGCATGAAGAAAACATAGAAACCTCCTTATGTTTAAGAAAATATTGAAAACAATTTAAAGACAACGACCTGCAATGCAAAAGCGGAGAGGTCTTAGAGACATGATGAAGAATTAAAGCAGCATAGAAATGATACTAAAGACAAACAAATATGCTTCCGCTTATTTTAAAAATCCGATACAAAAGATGAATTAACCATAAGATATATCAGAACGGCACAAAACCGAAGCTTTAAACCGGACTATTATTACCCGGGCACCCGCCAAGATCGCAATCCAAGACCTCAATCAAGTAAACTTGAGCAAGCTCGGACTTCTGCTTATTGCCCACGTAAATAAAAATAACGAAGCGGAAGAACTCCGCTTCATTATTATATGATCTGACGCCTGTTTTGTAAATCCGTAATTTTATACCGATCAAACAATCTGCCTGCAGGCGTTTTTCAAAGAAGGAGCAACACCCTTCCATAATTTATTCTGAAAGATCGGAATAAATTTCCATTCCGGATCCTAAATCATAACCGACATTACAAACAATGCTCCGCAGCCAAGACAAAACAAAATCATACCGGCATTAAGCCATACGGTCTTTACACAGACTTCCCCGGGAAGCTCCATGCTCATGCTTCTTTGCTTTACGGTATTACATTTCATGACAAATACCACAAATCCCGCTATTGCAAGAATATAATACAGACAGATATATATAAGAAAAATCTTAGTTCCTAAGCTAAGCGACGAGATGTCGGATAATTTTGCACTCATAAGAGAGCTGAAATCGGATTTTTCCATAAGAAAGGGAACAAATATACTTCCTAAAAAATTTATAAGCATATGATATGCGATTGTGTAAATTATCCTTCCAGTTCTTATATATACCGCACCCAACACTATTCCTATCCCGAAGGCGTAGAAAAACTGCGAAAAATTCCCGTGGAAAAGACCGAACAGAAAAGCCGAAAACAGTACCGCAAAGCGTTCTCCATAAGGATTGATCCTGTCTATCAAGCATTTTCTGAACAGCAGCTCTTCAAAAATCGGAGCAAGTATAACTATTACCGTTATCTTCCAGAATAAGCTGCTGCTTGTTACAAGCTCAGTTACTGCGGACTCGGTATTGATTTTTATAAGCAAATTTAATATCAAAAGCAGCGCCACGCCTATAATATTTCCCGCAGCCATCATAAATATATTGCTTAAAAAAGCTGAAACGGCATTTTTTATACCGAGACTAGACCTCGGAAGCGGTGATGTCTTTACCTTTTTAAGCAGGATAAAAACAAGCGGAAAGCCTATGACATATAAGGGCGAAAATCCGAATACCCAGCTTACCCACTCTTTAGATGTCCATTCCGCACCGCTTTCAGCCAGCAGCTTTAAGACGATGCCGAGTATCATTTGAAATACCGCACTTACCGCAAGCAGTAAAAATAACGACATGCCTATTCTTGAAAAATCCTTTTTAACCAAGCGTAAATCCGCCTTAAATTCGCTTATACCAGGCTTTGCGCTATTCACCGAAACGGGATCTGTCAAAAGCGTTGTAAAGAAAAAGAATATAACGCCTACAACAAAATTCATCAAAATAACGGCTATAAGCGAAAGCTCAAATCTGTCCGTTACTACGCCTGCAATCAATATTGCGGCGTCGGGTATAAGCCCCAAATAGCAAAACATGATTTTTATTATCTGTCTTATCTGAGGACTTATATTTTCCGGCAGCGACGAATCTATAAAAACGGATATTATCACGGCAAAAAAATCTACGCTTATTACAATCGCAATCCCGATTGATAGCGAAAATACTTCTGACGAGTTAAAAACTGCGGCAATCACAAATGCGGGAATTATATCTATTGTAAAATTTAAGATTTCCGCAAGAAAAGAAAACAGCAGCTTTAAAGAAGCTTTTTCCGGAACTAAAATAAATAAGCTTGTGTTCATATCCTTTGACAGTGCATTTGAAAAGGCTCTTAAAAATGCAAAAACAGACATTGCACAGATTATAAGCAATGTAACATCGGATCTTGTTATAAATTTTCCTATAAAAATGATACATAAAACCGAAAAGAAATATGTGATAAGTCCTGTACTGAAAAGCCCCGATATACCGTTTCTGAATCTCAACTGAATATCCTTAAAGAAAAATATATTTGCTCCGCTTCCGATTAAGCTGAGCTCTTTTCTGTCTTTAATATTCCCGCTCTGCGATTTTCTCTTTTTTCTCAGCAAGGCAAAGCCGCTTCTTGAATTTTTAATCTTTTCCAGGCGTTCCGCATATTCTTCGGTTTTGCTTATACTGTCCTCATAAAAATCCGCATTTTGCCTATATATAAGCACGAGCAGCAGAACCGCTCCGGCTGCGGATACCGTCAACGGGATCATGGCGGCTTCGATTTTATTTTCAATTGCTGAAAATATTATCGCTTTAAGCCAGCCCCACACCGGAATAAAGGAGCTCGCATTACTCTCGACAAGCCTGTAAAGAGCTGTTGCGGGAAGATCTCCGGTTCTTTCCTTGAAAAAGAAAAACCCCGCCAGAGACAAGCCTATAAAAGCAAATATTCCGTATCTTATATTTCTCCTGATAATGCCGTTATTGGATGAAGCAAGATAAACATAGGTTTTGAGAAGCTTTGCGTATACTATGCCTGCAAATATGGAAGTCAAAATCATAATGCTCTGTACCCAGCCAAGATCCATAAATGAAAACCACGATCTCATAGTAAATGACAGATAAATTACAAAAAAGACGTATATGCCCATGGTAAGGCTTAATCTATATAAAAGAACGGACTGAGGACGAAGCGGAGACGAAAACAGTATGTTGACGTCCGCAGGCAGAAACAAAACACTTCCGCTCTCCCTGCTTCCTGCTATTTCATATAAAAGTATTCCCATAATGGTCAAGACAATGATAAGCCTGACAAGCTGCCCCGTTTCAAGCCCCGTATATGATTTCAGCATATTTAACGGATTATGGGCTTCACTTTCAGAATCTAAATAAGCTTCATCATCGTTATCTTTCGTATATTCGTCATTGCCTTCCCCGACTTTCTCCTGACGGGTTCCAATACTTTCTCTGTCCTTAAGAACGGATATTCCGAAGCCTACAAATGCCCCGAATCCGATACATACGATGAGATAAATCATAAACCATGTTCTGAAAAGCTTTCTGATCTGATTTATAAATGAATGAAACGCATAGTAAACAACTAATTTCATTTTTATACTCTTTTTGCTCCTGCCTTTATACTAAGCTGTCTACGTATTTTTTTCGGTAATTTCAAAGAACATATCCTCAAGACTTTTTTCTTTTACTTCCATTTCCTCTTTTGAAATATTTGCATGTACGACTCCGTCCTTCATTATTATCGCTCTGTCCCACAGCATGTCCACGCTGTCTATAATATGCGTGCTTACAAGAACCGTTTTATTTTCGTCTCTCATTTTTTCAATCATGCTTTTCAGTTCCTTTATGGCATGAGGATCAAGACCTATCATAGGCTCATCCAAAAGAATGATTTTGGGTTCGGGAAGGAGTCCCAGACAAAGATTCAGCTTCTGCTGCATACCCTTTGACAATTCATCGCCGAACTTTTTCTTTTTATCGGAAAGCTCGAATATATCAAACAATTCATCTATTCTGTCTTTATAGTTGTTCAGTTTATACGCCCTCGCCACAAATTCCATATGCTCCTTTACGCTGAGATTGGGATAAAGAGCCGGCATTTCGGGAATATATCCGAGTATTCTTCTTGCCTCCGGAGACTTATTTGAATATCCGTCAACCGTTATTTCACCCTCATATCTCAAAAAGCCTATTATAGATTTCATAAGAGTGCTCTTGCCCGCCCCGTTGGGACCAAGAAGCACGCTTACGCTTCCGTCCTCAAGAGTCAAATTTACATCATTGCAGGCTTTAAGCTTTCCATATTTTTTTGTAAGACGCTCAACCTTCAGCATTTGACCTCCTTAATGTGCTTTGCCGAACATAATAATACGACTCGCTCATATCATTACCCGCCGCTTGCTTTCATATCACGTCCGAACACGGCTTTCTGTGAAATCTTAAAATACAGCGCTCCGATTATAAATACTGTAAGTTCCGATAAAGGCATGGTGATCCATATCCCCGTCATTCCCAGCAGCTTAGACAGAATAAATGCAAGCGGTATAACTATTACTATCCCCTTTAAAACAGTCATAAGCTGTGCAAAGGGAGCTTTTCCTACGGATACGAAATACATTATAAGCAGAGTGTTCATACCCAGAAAAACACTCTGCGAAAAGTATAAGCCGAAGCCGTCCAGCGCAAGCCGCTGCAAGCTGTCATTTGAATATGAATTGAATACGGATACGAAAAAATCCGAAAAGCCTAACGACATCACATAAAAAATAAAGCTTGCAGCCATAACAGCCGCCGAGGAATATTTTATCGCCTTTCTAAGACCCAGATTATCTCCACGCGCAAAGGTTTCTCCCAACATCGGCTGCGCTCCCTGAGCTATACCGTTAAATATGCAGCCTGCCACAAGGAAAATATTGAGCAGTACGCCGTAAGCCGCCACACCGTCGTTTCCGCTTATTCTTAAAATCAAAATATTGAATATCAGCATCACTATTCCTGACGCAAGCTCCATCACAAGAGACGGAAGTCCCGAAGATAAGGAATTTAATAAAAGCCGCAGCCTGAATTTTTGGTAATCAAAATGAAATGTCGCCTTCTTACCGACAAAATGTGCGCTCAAAATACAAATTCCGATTACGGGTGAAAACACCGTAGCTAAAATTGCGCCTAACATTCCCAGATTGAAAATAAAAATAAATATATAATCAAAAAGCATATTAAATAAGCTTCCTGCCAGCATGCCTATCATGGCAAGCCTCGGATTTTTATCGTTTTTTACAAAAGCGGACAACGTATGGTTAAGAATAAATGCCGGAGAAAAGATGAGCGCAAGCTTCAAATAGATATTGGTCATAGCGAAGGTGACATCATTTGCTCCGAGCAGCACGGTAAGCTGTTTGTTCAAAAAAATGCCGCAGATCACAAGACAAAGCGACATAATAAAGCCGCCTGTTACCGCCGATGAAAATATGGACGATGATTTCTCGACATTTCCCTCGGTTTTTGAAATTATAAATCTCGACGCCCCTCCGACTCCGAGCATGAGTCCGCTGCCCGTTAAAAGACTGTACACGGGAAGCGCTATATTAAGGGCGGCAAGCCCGTTTGAGCCTATCCCCTTGGATATGAAATAGGTGTCTGCAAGTATATAAACGGAGAGTCCTATCATACTCAGGACGTTCATGGAAACGTAATTTAAAAATTGTTTTAAATATAGATTTTTTTCTTTCATTATTCCCAAAATAAATCGTCAAGCACTCTTACTCATCTTTAAATTTTTTGACATAGCCGGCAACAAAACAAAATAATTACCGCATATTCTATCATAAAAAATCGCCTCCCTATCCTATTTCAAGAATAACAAGGCGATATTTTTTTATAAATTGTATTTTACCTTTTGTAAGAAGTAAAAATACATGATTTATTATTTTACATATTGTAATTATAGCCTTTCAATATGAAAAACATTTCCGTCCCTTACCTCAAAAACATCATCCGCAAGTTTATCCATATCCCCGTCAATATGGCTTGTTAACAGGATAATTCTGTCACCGGAGATATAATCTTTAATAAGCTTTGATATTCCCTTTCTTCCGTCCCTGTCCAGTCCGTTAAACGGCTCGTCCAATACTAAAATGTTCGGACTTTCCATGATAGCCTGTGCAATTCCGAGCCTTTGCCGCATTCCGAGGGAAAAGGTTTTTACCTTCTTTTTATTTTTTATATCCAAGCCGACAGACTCTATTGAATTCCATATAGTTTGATCGTCAATTTCATTTCGTATATACGCCAAGTATTTCAAGTTCTGAATTTGATTATACTCTTCGATAAATACCGGTTTTTCTATTAAAACCCCTATTCTCGGGAGAAAATCCACGTCCTTTCCGATCTTCATTCCGTCATACAATACATCTCCGCTATCGGCTTTAATGAAGCCGCATATTATTTTAAACAAAACGGACTTTCCGCAGCCGTTAGCTCCGACAAAGCCGTAAATACGCCCTTTTTCAAGCTGCAAATTAACATCGGTCAATACGAAATTTTTTCCGAATTTTTTTGAAAGCCCTTTAAGTTCTAACATATACAAAGTCTCCTTCTTGAAACGGAATAAACATATATACCTATAATTAACGCCACACACACGGCTGTTGATAATAACATCACACCATAACCTGTATACTCAAGCATTTCAACATATTTAAGCGTTGATACAGCCAACGGTATCGGAATCGGCGAAACGGTATTAGCAACCAAAATTCCCATAATATAAAGCAAACTGTGCTCTCTCACATAAGAATTATTCAATATAATATAAAGCAAAATCAGACCGCTTAACGATAAGCCGTCCAACAGATAATACATAAGCATATCGCTGAAATCCGGCGCACTTCCGGAAACGCAGTAAAAAATACAGTGTGAACAGAACAAAAGTAATAATGCATAAAAAATAAGCAATATGATAAGTTTAAAGATAAAGGGAACATATTTAGTTATCCTGCTGAATACCTGCATCATATATCTTCCACTAAACCTCTCGCATACATTTCCTACATACAAAAATATCAATGCTGTATTTAATATTTTTAAAATAACCGTTGCCATAGAAAGCGATTCGCCGGCAGCTCCGCACATCCAATGCAAATACAGAGTGTTAATACTGTTACTGAATATTCGGCAGTATGTAAAATCTATAAGCAGAAACCCCGCCAAAATCAGCACAAAAAGCTTTGCATATCCCATCATAAGCATTTTATTAAGCCGCCCTATTTTCATATTCAAAAAACTCCATGTGTTCTTTCAAAAATATAAAGCGTTAATTTTTTCATCACATCATGCGCCGTTCTTATAAAATAATTTCTCGGATAAAAACAGACAAACAATCCCTATAAAACAATACAACGCCACCGTTGCTAAATACCCACAAAGACTGTAATTCTGTGATATCCACGGTAATAAAAGCACATTCGGCTGCATGTAAGGCGGCATAATCATCTCCAAAATACAGGAAACCAAAAACGGCAACAACAAAATCACCATTCTATTCTTAAAAAATGATGTGATTCCGACAGCCAATACCAAAAAAGCCGCGTAATAAACTAAACGTAGACCGAATACGAAAAGAGAATATTTACCCGCATCCTGATAAAACAGACTGCTTTCATTTGCAACAATACCGGCAACATACTCTCCGGTACTATCGTGCATTGTGAATAAATATGTTCCGCTGTAAAACAATAATTCCGCAAAGCTTACTACCGCCACCCCCGCAGCCACAATAGAAAAAACCTTGTGGAATAAATATCTTCTATTTCCTTTTCTTGACACGAGTAAATATCTGTATGCCGATTCTTTTTCCGCTGTATATGTCAAAGCATACGGAATCAGGAGTAATAAAGGTATAAGCACTTGAATAAGCGAATAAGAGCTTTTCCAGACCCTATATGTATTGCCTAAATAATGTTGATAGTATTCCACGTCCGCCGGATCGGCTATATCATCCGCTCCGGCTGCAAAAATAGCGGTCTTCCAACCGTCGTTGTAAGCGCTGAAAAACATCATAAATATAATAAATGCAATCAGAACGATATTTTTCTTATTTATAACTGCCCGATATAATTCTTTTTTCATATAACTACACCCTGTTTATAAAATACCACCTGCCCGATATTTATCACTTTAAATATCTATCGGGAAGATGGCATTATTTATTATGCGAACAATGAGAAGTAGTCTGAGGTTAAATTATTGAGACATTGGCGAATATCGCGATAACGATAGTTTACACCTGCAATGAGAAGTAGCCTTAGCTTGCTCGATCATCGAAACCTTGGCAAATGCTTAAATAACTGCGGAAAACCGGCGAAGCATGCAAAGCGTGCTTTCCGCAGTTATTGTGCCGCATACTGTTAACATATATAGCGGATCCTAACTCACCGCACTGCCTACCTTCTTCAAAATACCCCTGTCCATTCTGTAAACGCTGTCGCATAAGTAGTCGATATCTTCTTTCATATGGCTTGCAATCAAAATGGTTTTCCCCTGCTCCTTAAGCTTGATAAACAGCTTACGCATTTCTATAATGCCGTTATCGTCAAGCCCGTTAAGCGGTTCATCCAGTATGAGAATTTTTTGATCCTCCATAATCGCCTGAGCGATTGCAAGCCTCTGCTTCATTCCCATTGAATAATTCTTAACCTTTTTCTTGTCCTCGGGATCCAAGCCGACCTCCTCTATAACTTTATAAATATCTTTTTTGGAGATTTTACGATTTATGGATGCGAGCATGGACAAATTTTTAAATCCCGAGTAACCGGGCACAAAGCCCGGAGCTTCAATGATTATGCCCGTTTCATCAGGCATGGCGTTATTTTTTCCTATTTCCTTGCCCATTACCTTAATCGTTCCCGACGACAATTTCATAAATCCGCAAATGCACTTAAACAAGACCGTTTTTCCGCTTCCGTTTCTTCCGACCAGTCCCACTATCGAACCGTAGTCCACCATAAGCGTGACCTGATCCAACAGCTTCTTTCCTGCAATTATTTTGTCAGCGGACTGTACTTCAATCGCATAGCTATTCATTTTCTTCGCCTTTCATAAAAATATCCTCCGAACGTTCAAAAGCCGCCACGCTCACGATCAACATTACCGATATTGTAAAAAAAAGAAATCCCGTCATATAGTCCGTAGTCGGATATGACAATCTGATTTCACTGTTCCACATTCCGATGTCCATCCAAGTGGCGGGAGAAAAAAAGGACATACGATATAAATTTGAAAAGTTTTTTTGAAAATATGAAAAGAAGCCCACCAACATTCCGAACGCCGCTCCGGGAATCTTCTTTTGCAGTACATTTACGAGCATAATCAATATACCCACCAAAAAGCAGACGATTATAGAAAGCGTTATGGACAAAAGCATAGCCTTTATAGGCGTATATCGCTGCATAACATCGTAATTCAAGCTCATGTAGCTGTTTCCGAAAGCCGAGGCGGCATTGGTCTGCGCGAGCGTTCCGAGTACCTTTCCCCATTTCAGATCCGGAGTCAGCCTCGGAAATAATAACAACACGGTGAGCAAGACCACCAGAAGCGTATAGATTATGGACATCAGAAAAATGTATAATATTTCTCCGAATATCCACTTTCTTTTCCCGCTTCGTATTATCTCATAAAATGAAATGCTCTTTACAAACGGAGCGTCGCTGAACATCAATACTATTCCCGCAATGAAAATAAGCTGAATGTAGCTTTCGCCTATTAAAAAAGGAAATACCCAAGGCGTCACTCTTACCTTTACTGCAACGGAAAAGCTTGAAATCGAGTCCGTAAGCTGCTTAATAAGTATCAAATTCAAAAACAGGGCAAAGTATATCCTCCCCTTATGAAAAGCCCTTATTACCTCATTCCCTGCAACGGTGCAAATTTCATACATTTTCCTTCACCTCTTTCATCTTGCGGCAATATACGAAGCCGAGCGCACACATTCCGGCAAAGAAATATATACAGTTGAACGCCAAATTTGATAAATCATCGGAAAAAAATTGAAAACCGAATCTAAGCTTCAAGGGCCATTGGAAGATTTCGGGCAGCCCGAACGTCCCCGTAATATAATTCCAACCGTAATACACGAGCAGGGGAGAGGTCATAACCACGTACTTATTCTTGGTATATGCGGAAATCAATAATGAAACCATGGACAGAAACGTAAATATCAATATCTCAGGAACAATATCGACAAAGAAAAACAAGACCCTGTGATCCATCGCCAATCCCTGAAACATATGTATATCCACCAAATTGGCGCAGTACTCATAGTCCTGCTCCGGCGGAAACATACCGTATTTACAGGATAAGGCTGCAAGCAGCAGCACATAAGCAATAAAACAGGCTAAAATACCCGTGACTATTGTAGTAAATATCTTACCTATAATATACGGATAAAATTTTTCTCTTATCATATAGCTCTTTATGCTGCCGTCCGCCCTTTCATTGCAGGAGCGCACCGCATACGGCAGGCTTGAAAACAGCAGTAAAAGCCGCGAAAATCCCCCAAGTCCGTGCCTGTGTACCCAAAAATACAGCACAAAACCGGAATCATGTGTGGGATGAATAGACATCTCATCCAGCAAATTCAACATATTTATGGCAAATATGCTTAAGATCGCAATCCATATTCCGCTGTCAGTAAAGGCTTTTTTTAATTCCGTTTTTATACTCTTAATCATAATGCAGTTCCATCCACAGCATTAAAGCGATAATGGAAATCTCCATATTCCTCACTACTTATAGTGATTTGCCAAATGGGTATTATCCTGAATTTACCCTCTTTTCTATCTATTATCTGTGGAAAGTAAAAAAGCTTTATTTCTTTTGCCACATAATCTCCGTCCATAATAACGCTTTCAAACTTATTCTTAAAATAGCCCAAAATTTCGTCCGCAGACAACAGGACTTTATTTTCAGCGGAGCTTTCATCCGCTCTGTACTGATTGGACGCTGACAACTCCTGAATACCGTCAGCCGAATATAAAACGCTGATCTCACAGCCGTTATATGCAGAGTCATCTGCGGCGGTATAACCAAATTCCGTTAACGGGATTCTATTAAGCTCCGTAGTAAATACCAGCTCATAACAGCCGCCGTAGTCGTTCCATCTGTCTCCCAGCTTTTTATCCTCCGAAAGATATCCGCCCTCTACATAGGTATTTTCAACGTATTGCTGATACTCCACCGGCAAAGCGTAAATATGAAGCAGCTTACTGTTTTCTATGCCCATATCGGTCAATACAGCCTGAACCTTGTCTATTACCACTTGCTGAGACATAAAATCCAGTTCTTTATTTTCTCCATAACCGGATATTCCTATTTTTTCATTATCTGGATTATAATTAGCATATAAGTTTCCTATTTCGGTTGAAAAACTAAAACCTCCACTTATTGAATCGGCAAATTGCAAAAAGGTCTTCTCATCCTTTTTAAATAAACCGTCCACAACCTGAGTAAAGCTTGAAAAGTCGATATTTAAAGCCTTACACACCTTTTCCTTGTCATAGTAAACCACGGAAGCTTCATAAACGGGCGCTTCACCCGAATATCCGTCAGGAATAATAACCTCTGCGTCTACCGTTACGTTATCGCAGAGCCGCTCTTTCTTTATATGATCGGGATTGACTTGAGCCTCTTTTGTATCCGTACTCTGCTCAGCTGCAACAGCTCCCTTAGTCGTTTCTTCAGCGGCATCGCCGTTTCCGCAAGCCGTTACGAAACACAAGCATACGGTTAAGACAAGTATTTCAATGACTCTTTTCATAATATTCCCCTCAGTTCAAGTGTTTTTGTTGAAGTTTCAAGGCTGCCGATCTTATGCTTTAAACAACTCTGCTTAAGATCGCAATCCATATTCCTCTATCCGTAAGGTTTTTTTAATTCTGTTTTTATGCTCTTAATCATAATTCCGTTCCGTCCACAGCACTGAAGCGATAATGAAAGTCACCATATTCCTCATCGTTTATAGTGATTTGCCAAATAGGTATTATTCTGAATTTACCCTCTTTTTTATCCACTATCTGCGGAAAGTAACAAAGCTTTATTTCTTTTACCACATAATCTCCATCCATAATAATACTTTCAAACTTATTCTTAAAATAGCCCAAAATTTCGTCCGCAGACAGAAGAGTTTTATTTTCAGCGGAGCTTTCATCCGCTCTGTACCGGTTGGACGCTGATATATATTGGATACCGTCAGCAGAATATAAAACGCTGATCTCACAGCCGTTATATACAGAGTCATCTGCGGCGGTATAATAATATTCCGTTAACGGGATTCTATTAAGCTCAGTAGTAAATACGAGCTCATAGCAGCCGCCGTAGTCGTTCCATCTGTCTCCCAGCTTTTTATCCTCCGAAAGATAGTCGCCCTCCACATAGATGTTTTCAACGTATTGATGGTACTCCACCGGCAAAGAGTAAATATGAAGCAGCCTGATGTTTTCTATGCCTATATCGGTCAATACAGCCTGCACCCTGTCTATGACTTCACTCTGCGACATAAAATCCAACTCTTTATTTTCTCCGTAACCGGATATTTCAACTTTTTCATCATCCGGATCATAGGTAGAATATAAATTCCCGATTTCCGTTCTAAAATTAAAACTGCCGTTTATGCCTTTTGTAAAATTTAAAAAGG
>CAUVOD010000040.1:0-20060 GCA_963553525.1 uncultured Lachnospiraceae bacterium
TTTATTTACAAGGCTTCGGAGGGGTTTTCATCAACACGTTTTGTCCTATAACTCTTTTTTGTTGTTTGAAAGATTTGTAAGAAATATGTTGTGTAGAAATGACAATTTGAATAAGGGAATTTTCGCTAAACAAGCAACCGCTAAATAAGCAATCGCTAAATAAGCGGGGATAGAGCGGTTTTTAATCTGTTAAGTCCGTCCTCCACATAGCATCTCGGACAGGCGAGATTCATGCGCATAAAGCCTTCGCCCTCTTTTCCGTATTGAGCTCCGCCGGATAAAAACAGCCCCGTAGATTTTCTGATTTCTTCCGTAAGATCTTTTTTGATATCTAAATATTTACGACAGTCAAGCCACATCAGGTATGTAGCGTCTCCCGCCATAATGCCCAGCTTCGGAAGCTGATCGGCTATAAAAGCTGCGGCAAGTTTTTTATTTTCAAAAATATAAGAGTTTAATTGATTAAGCCATTCCCCGCCTTCGGTAAGAGCGGCTACAGCCGCTTGAACGGCAAACACATTAGGCTCCGCAACCTCGTCCGTATTGAGAGCTCTCCATGCCTTATGTCTCAAAAATTTATCAGGAACCACAACGGCGGCTGAATGGAGCCCTGCTATGTTAAAGGCTTTGCTGGGGCTGATACAGCTTAGGCTTATTTCGGCTGCCGTATCCGATACGCTGGCGAACGGGACGTATTCTTTTCCCTCTGCACATATATCGCAATGGATTTCATCCGATATGACGGTTACACCGTGCTTTTTGCAAAGCCCGGCAAGTCTTATAAGAGTCTCTCTGCTCCAGATTTCCCCTCCGGGATTTTGCGGGTTGCAAAGTATCATTAAAGAGCATTGGGGATCGGAAAGAGCTGTATCAAGGGCTTCAAAATCCATCTTGTAGTGCAAAAGGGAGGCACCCGTTTCGGCGTCCGCTTTTTCTGTAAGCTTAAGCGGACTTTCAAGCGGAACTCTTCCGTTATTGAGTATCGAATTAAAAAAGATATTATAAATGGGAGTTTGAATCAGCACTTTTTCCGCCGGTGTTGAAAGTTTTCTTACAAGTGATGAAACTGCGGGAACCACACCGGCGGAAAATATCAGCCAATCTCTGTCGATTTCAAAATGATGATAATTTTTCCACCGGCTTATATAAGCCTCATACCATTCGTCGGGAATGTATGAATAGCCTAAAGTGCCGTTTTCAAGCCTTTTTTGCAGGGCTGAAATCACGCAGGGAGCCGTCTTGAAGTCCATATCGGCAACCCACATGGGCAGCTCGTTTTCCTTAATGTCCCATTTAAGAGAATTGATTCCCTTTCTGTTTACAGGTGTATCAAAATCGAAAGTCATTCGGCAAGCTCCGTCAGATGATCTGCGCTTCGGTTTTCTCAAGTCCCTTCATCAGTTTTTTAAGAAGAGCTTTGAGCTGCTTTGCCTCATCGCCCTGAAGCCGCATACATGCGGTCATATGCTTCGGTATATCCGCAGCTTTTTGTTTTAAGTCCTCGCCCTCCTTTGTGAGAGTGACGGTTACGCAGCGCTCGTCCTCGCTGCTTCTTTGTCTTGTCAGATAGCCTTTTGCCTCCAGCTTTTTCAGAACGGGGGTAAGGGTTCCTGAGTCCAGCCAAAGCTCTTCTCCGAGATCTGAGACCTTAAGAGACTCCTTTTCCCATAAAATCATCATTACCAAATACTGGGTGTAGGTAACGCCGAGCGGCTCAAGGAAAGGGGCATAAGCACGTACCACCTCTTTTGAACAGGCGTATAATGGAAAACATAGTTGATTTTCAATTAGTAATTGAGGATATTCTTGCACAGTCTTTTTCCGTTCTTAAATTATAATAAGTCTACAACGTATTTTCTGACATTTCCCATGGATTCGGTGGGTTCAAAGCGTTTTACCACGTTTCCGTCCCTATCCACCACGAATTTGGTAAAGTTCCATTTGATATCGGGTTTTGTTTTGTATGAGGGATCAATGGTCATAAGAAGACCGGTCATTATAAGAGCCTTAGGTCCGTTTCCGAATCCCTCAAAGCCGCATTTTGATTTCAGGTATGAGTAAAGCGGCAGCTCGTTTTCTCCGTTTACATCGGACTTTTTCATTTGCATAAACTCGGTGTTGAAATTGTGTCTGCAAAAATTTCTTATTTCCTCGTCCGTACCGGGAGCCTGCTCCTTAAACTGATTACAGGGGATATCAATAATCTCGAGTCCCTTCGGATTCAAATCCGAATACATTTTCTCCAGTTCCTCATACTGGGGAGTGAATCCGCATTCGGTGGCAGTGTTTACAATAAGCATCACCTTGTTTTTATAGTCGGAGAGGCAAAGCTCATTTCCCTCTCCGGTAGTTAAAGTGAAATCATATATGGTTGTACTCATTTTTTCCTCGCAGCTTTTTCTGGGAGTTTCTATTATTTCTTGCTGAGAATGAAGGCTTTCATATCTTCCTTGGGCTTAAAGCCGAAGGTCATGTCCAAAAGCTCGCCCTTCTTAAAGATACCGATGGCGGGGATCGAGCTGATTCCATACTTCATGGCAAGAGAGTTGTTGGCGTCTACATCGCAGTTGTAGAAATCAACCTGTCCGGCGAGCTCCTCTGAAAGCTCTTCAATAACGGGAGCAAGCATTTTGCAGGGACCGCACCATGTTGCCGAAAAATCGACGATGGCATAATCCGATGTTTCCGCAGTTCCGAGAGTGTTGTTTTCAATTACCGTAACCATAATAATTATCTCCTTTTAATAAAAATTGAATTGATATTGTAAATTAAGCTCCGTGCTTTAATGAGCTCAAATAGGATACTGCTGAAAGAGCCGCTATATTTCCCTGTCCCGCGCTCTTAATATACTGATAGGGTTTTCCGGCTATGTCTCCACAGGCAAACAGACCTTTTATATTCGTCTCCATTTGAAGGTTTACCTTGATATGAGGACCGTCGGTTTCAATTCCGGGAGCAAGCTGAGAAGGCTGTATAGCGTCTCTTAAGACAAATACGCAGTCAACTTCGTGTTCAGCCTTGTCCGTTACCAGACTGTCAGCTTTCATGCTTCCTTTGATTGATTTGGGAATTTCATTTATAATTTTTAAGTTATCTTTTTCTTTCGGAAGCAAAGATTTGTTCATGGCATAGTATTCAACCTCGCCTACTATTTCCGAAAGATATTCGGCTTCTTCAACCGCTTCCGCCGTATATCCCAAAACAGCCACCTTTTTTCCGGTGTAAAGTCTGCCGTCGCAGGTTGCGCAGTAGCTTACTCCTCTTCCCACAAAGTTGTCCTCTCCCTCAAGAGATTTACCCTGGACAATGCCGCCTGCGAGAATAACTGCGCTTGCCTCTATCATGTCCGAATCGGCTTGAAGCGTAAAATAATCTCCCATTGTGTAAACGGTGCTGACTCTCTTTTCCGTTATCTCTATCCCGAGACTTTCAACGTGCTTTGCCAAATTGGCGGCAAGCTCAGCTCCCGCTATGTGAGGGAAGCCGGGGTAATTATCGATTTCATGAGCCTTGGAAAGCTTATCTGAAAGATTTTTGCTTCCCAAAAGTATTATATTCTTATTTCTGATTTTTGAGGTAATGGCTGCGGATATTCCGGCAGGTCCCGTACCTACTATAGCTATATCGTATCGCATGTATTTGTACCTCTTTCTCAAGATTTATTTATTATCTGATTGGATTGTATGCAATTAAAACGCTACAGTCAATAGTTTTGTGCAAAGTTTATAATAGTTTTATTAAGATAAAAAATACCGATCTCCTAAAGTCGGATTTTTCATCCGGACTTAAGGAAACCGGCATATGATAAACAGCCTGAAAATCGGCATTCACCATACCTCAATAGTATAAGAAATGCTGTATAATCCGCCCTTTTCCAGTTTTATTCTTTCAGGCATATTCTCCAGAGCTTCTATTGTTTTTGACCTTCCCGGAAGCGCCGACCACGGCTCTATGCAGACGTAAGGCGTGTCCTTTTTATATTTTTGCCAAAAGCCTATATAAGGATATTTTGAATAATCCACACTTACTCCGTGGCTGCCCTTGGGGGAGGATAAGGAGACTTTTCCGGAGCTTTCCTTAAGAACAACGGCGTCCGAGTAGAACAGCTCATGATGAAGCTTGAGAGTAGTAGAGTTTTCGAGAGCTATGGGACTTATCTCACCGCTTACCTGCAGATCGTTGTCAAAAATAATCTGATCGGGACTGCATTTATCCGAAAAGACCAGTTCATAATCTTCAAAGGCAAGCCCTTTTTCCAGGGGCACATTGAAGCCAGGGTGTCCTCCCAGAGCAAAATACATATCGTCGTCGGATTTGTTATGTACGGAAGCTGTTACTGTGAGCCTTGCGCCGTCAAGCTTATAATTGAGGTCGAACCTGAATTTGAAAGGATAGGATTTTAGGGTTTCTTCGCTGTCCTCAAGATATAAAGTACATTCATCATCGCCTTGAGATGAAACGGTAAGCTTTGATATGGGCAAAAAGCCGTGAATCCTCATGGAATATTCTTTTCCGGCGTAGGTGTAGGTGTTTTTGTAGAGCCTTGCGATAAACGGAAATAAATTCGGGGCTTTTCCGCTCCAGTACCACGGATCGCCTTGCCAAAGATATTCTATGGAGGTGCTTTTGCCGAAGATGGATTGAAGCTCGGCGCCTTCCTCTGAAATCTGTACCTTAATCAAGTCGTTTTCAAGTTGAAGCATAGCCTTCTCCTTTCCGTATTTTGAAGAGTATACCTATATTGAGTATATATCGTAAGCTTAAAATTTGAAATTATATAAATATGAAAATTGAAGTATAGAAATATAAAGAATACGCATACCGAAAAGCCGCCTAAACCGTAAGGTTCAGGCGGCTTTTATCAGGAAAATCCATACGATCTTCCGTTGTTTGTAAAAAGGGGTTTTGCGTAGGTGATAATCAATCTAAGAAGCAAACCTTTCCGGGGTTAAGGATCATGTTGGGATCGAATACCTTCTTGATACCTCTCATGAGTTCCATGTTGGTCTCACCGAGTGATTCTGCGAGGTACTTGACCTTACCCATTCCGATGCCGTGCTCACCTGAAACAAGTCCGCCTACACGAACAGCCTCTTTGTAGATGATGTCGAAGAATTTCTCTACGCGCTTCTTGAACTCATCCTCTGCAAGATCGTTTGAGCACTGATAGATGTGGAGGTTACCGTCGCCTGCGTGACCGAAGCTCTTGATTGTAAGCTCGCACTCAACGCCTGTCTTGTTAACGAATTCAAGATAATCTGCAATCTTGTCGATAGGAACAACGACGTCGCACTCATCAAGAAGCTTTGTTTCTTCCATGATGGCTTCAAGGAAGCTTGATCTTGCAGCCCATGCATCCTTCATCTTGGCGGGTGTATCTGCAACCATGATGTCGATAGCGCCAAGCTCCATGATAAGCTCTGCTGCTCTTTCGATAAGCTCGTTAACTCTTTCTTCGGTCTCTGCATCAAATGTAAGAAGGAGATAAGCGCCTGCGGTTACGCCGTCGACAACCTGAGGGAATACGCTCTTTCCGACGAAACGCTCACTTGTAAGAACGATTTCTCTTTCCATGAACTCAATTGCCTGAGGGTCAAGGTTTGCTCTCTTGATCTTCGGAACTGCGGCAATAGCTTCTTTAAGCTCTTTGAAAGGGCATACGATAGAAGCAACATGCTTGGGGTTGGGAAGAAGTCTGAGAGTAAGTTCCGTGATGATACCGAGAGTTCCTTCCGAGCCTATCATAAGGTTAAGAAGGCTGTAGCCTGAACTTGTCTTTGAAACCGTAGCGCCGAAGTGTGTGATTTCTCCGTTCGGAAGAACAACCGTCATTTCACGAACGTGCTCTCTTGTACATCCGTATTTAACAGCTCTCATACCGCCGGCATTGGTTGATACGTTTCCGCCTACGCAAGCGAACTTTTCGCCCGGATCGGGAGCGTACATAAATCCGTGCTTTATTGCGTCTGCATGAAGAGTGTCGATGAAAACGCCGCACTGTGCATGAACAACCATGTTTGCCTCATCGTATGAAAGGATCTTATCCATCTTGGAGGTATCAATAAGAACACCGCCCTTTATGGGAACAGCACCGCCGACAAGACCGGTTCCGGCTCCTCTGGGAGTTACGGGGATAATATTTTCGTTACAGATCTTTACAACTGCCGCAACTTCTTCCGTGCTCTTGGCAACGACTGCGAGATCGGGCATATTTGTGCCGTAGATAGGCATTTCGTCTTTAGCGTAATCTGCATTTATGTCGGCACCCTCATATACGGTACCCTCTTTTATTACTGCTTTGATTTTAGCGATAATTTCCGGTGTTAATTTGTTGTAAGACATGTGTTTCTCCTTTCGTTTTTCCTTTATATGACACACGAAATAAGATTTTCGTGTAGGTTGTACGAGCTTATCAGCCTGCAATTCCGATTCCCAGTAACGGGAAGAAGTAGCATATCAGACCGCCTACGATTACATATAGGGCAAAGTATAAGAATACCTTTGAGAGAACCTTGCTTTCCGAACCCGACATTCCGACTGCCGATGTTCCGATAGCGATACCCTGAGGACTTACCATCTTACCTACTCCGCCTCCGAGGCTGTTTGCTGATGCGAGCCATGCCTCGTTCATACTAAGCTGAACGGCTGTTTCGGACTGAAGAGGTCCGAACAGAACCGATGTCGAAGTACCGCTGCCCGTTACGAAGCCGCCTATTGCACCTACGAGAGGAGCGATTAACGGATAGTAGCTTCCGGTTACGGAAACGAGAACCTTTGCTATGTCCGAGATCATTCCGCTGTATGTCATGATCTTGGCTGTTGCAAGAACGCTAGATATGGTAAGTATGGTCTTCCAGTTGGATGTAAGGGTCTTCATGAATACCCTGCCTATCGTTGCAAGAGAAGCCTTCTGGATGAGACCGCCTATTATAGCTGAAATTATGATCAGAACGCCGGGAGTGTTGATCCATGCGAATTTAAGACTTCCGGGATTTTCTCCGGTATAGACGGTGACTTTACTTGCTATGGAAGAAAGAGGCTTGTTTATAGCCGGGACCAGACTTGATGTTATAACCAGAAGTACAAAGATAATGATAAAAGGCGACCATGCCTTGATAGCTTCATTGAATGTAATCGCCTGTTTATCCTTGGAGCCTTCACTTGCATTCGAGGTGGCGTACTCGGAAGGAACCTCGCCTTTTCTTGCTCTTGCAACGAGAACGGTAACTATCATTGCGCAAATCGAACCGAATATATTGGTAAGCTCCGGTCCGATGAAAAGAGCGGATATTCCGGCAGGAACTATGAAAGCTACCGATGCTATAAGCGTATACAGGAAACAGCCCTTAAGAGCCTTGATACCTCCGCCTACGATAATGACCATAAAGAAAGGCGACAGGAACATCAGCAGAGCTTCCACAATAAATGTGTTGGATGCGAGAAGAGCAGCGGGAATATTCGTTACGTTTGAAAGAGTTACGGTAGGAACGGCAATGGAGCCGAAAGCGGTAGGCGTCGAGTTGACGACAAGACAGGCAACGACGGTTATGATAGGGTCATATCCCAAGCCTACGAGAATACTTGCGGGAATGGCGACAGCCGTTCCGAAGCCCGCCATACCTTCCATGAAGTTACCGAATGCCCATCCGATGATGAGGACGAGTATGCGCTTGTCGGTAGAAACGCCGGCAAGCATGGATTTAATCGAATCCATGGCCTTGGTTTCCAAAGTTAAATTGTAAGTGAACAGAGCTGCGATTATAACCAGACAGATCGGCCATAATGCATTGAGGATGCCCTCGACACCGGCGGTAAGAGTGTTTACAACCCCGAGGTTCCACTTGAAAATGGAAAGAATTGCAGCAATTACTGCTGCGATGACACAGGCTCTGTAACCGGGCATTTTCAAGATCGAAAGAGCGATGATAAGCCAGATAATAGGAGCGAGTGCCAGGATGAAATTTAGTACCATTAAATTGTCCCCCCTTAATCTAAGATTTATGCAAATTGACTTGTGGCTCATTATAAAAAAATAAAAAACGATAAACAATATAAGAAATAAACCAAAATAAAGTCAAAATAATATGCAAGACGCACAAAAAACGAAGTGAAATTGTTAATATTTATACGACATGCAACAAATACAAAAATACATTCGTTAAAAAACAAACGAAGCAGGGTACAATCGTCAACGCCACCATTATACACTCAACAATAAAAAAATGCTATAAAAATATAAATTTTTTCTAATCTTTTTTTGTGACATTTTTTGAGTCAGGCTTAAAAAATACGTTGTTGTGAAGAAAATCTGCTGTATATTCCATCACATGATAGCTGAAAATAAGGCGTTCTCGCAGTATCGGGTCATCAAGTGAGGCGTGCATGATCTCTTCGGCTCTTCTTATCTTGTGGATCATTGTGTTTCTGTGAATATACAAAATGCGGGCGGCTTCGGATACGCTGCAATTATGGGTCAGATAAGTATGCAGGATGTAGCGGTAATCCGTGCCGTGTTTTTTGTCATAGAAATATAATGACATCATTTCGTTGTTGCACAGGTGGAGAATGAAATCGTCGCTCATATAATCCGCACAGCCGAGACTTGCCAGATAAATTATCTGATACATGCTGTATTCCTCATAGTCTGAAAAGCGCTTGTTTTCGTCCATGGTTTCCGCAATGTGAAGGGCGTCCCTGATAAAGTGATACAGAATGGGAAGCGAGTTGTAATTATTCGACACGTTGCTGAGCATGGCGTGTCCGTTATGCTTTTCCAAAAACTCTATAAGCCTTTCCCGGTCGAAATAGGTTTCCCTGTCCGCGTACCTGTCCTCAATGGAAATCAATCCCACAACCTTGTCGTTGTATACACAGATATTGTTTCTGTACAAAATATCGCTTATTTGTCCCAGCATATGATCTCTGTCACTTTTATGCTCCGGCAGGAAGGGGAAGGAGAGCAGCAGAACTCTGAAATAATTTGCGGACGATAAGTGAAGCGGCTTTATTCTTTCCTGTATTTCCGCAGGATCCGACAATCTGTTTTCAAACATATCGGCGATAAAGGTGGAAAAATCCGTATTTTCGTCGTAATTTGCAGAATAGTTTTCCTGTACGTAGAGCTGGAGGTAATTTACAAAAATATCTCCCATGTCATGAATGAATTCGTTTTCTTCGGTATCCTTTAAGACTATTGCGAAGCGGACGGCAACCATGTTGTTTATGCTTATTACCCAGGTCATAAATCTATTCCGCTCCTCAAAAATATACTCTGCGTAATCCGGTGCGCTGTTGGGAATAACGCTGTGTTTTTTTCTTAAAGCACTTATTGTCTTGTATGAAAGATAGGAATTTTGCGAAAGCTCCTTCATGGCATTGCCGTTAGGAGTTCCGTCATAATGAAGCGCAATAAGCCTGTATGCCGTATTGACAAGAGAGAGTGTGGCATCCTCCATGTAAAAGCTGCCTATCTGGAGAAGCTCTCCGGGGGAGGCGTGGGTTAAAAGAGCCCTGTCTATGCCTTGTATCCATTCATTGTAATTTGATATTTTTTCAGCAAGAGTATGATAAAGGCTGAAAAGCTGAAGGTTCGTTTCTATTATGGTTATGGTTTTTGAAAGCTCATAGGAATCGGGAAGATCGCAGCGTCCTGCGCTTATAATACATATAGATAAATCCTTATCTATGATATTGGGGATTAAGGCTCTTATGTAAGTGGGTTCAGCCAAAAATATACAATCCTGATCACCGTAGAATTGAGTTTTGTCTAAAAAATGCAGAACGGGAAGGATGTTCTGCTTTTTCTTGGATGTTTTTGACCTGATGACGAAGTCTTCCAGCCAAAACAAGAGTATATTGGGAGTTATCCTATACATAATGCACCTCTCTGATGTAGTTAGCCGTTATTAATAATATACGGCAAAAGTGCAAAATGCACAACAAAAAACTCCCCATCTTTTCGACAGGGAGTTTTTGAAAGGACTCTTTATTTACATATCAAGAATATCTTTAAATGTTTCAAGAGCCGTTCTTGCCTGAGCGTAGTCGTCCATGGTACGGTCGATTTCTATGTTGGATACGGGGATGCCTTCCTTCATGCAGGCTCTGCGGATAAGAGGGAAGTCGAATTCCTCGGGATCCACGAACTTGCTCATGACGATCAGGAGTCCCTGAGCCTTTGAAGCCTTGATCTTATCCACTATCATCTGAACACGCTTCTTCTCGGGATCATAAAGCAGGGTGTCGTTGTCCATGCTGCAGAATTTTTCCACAAGCCCGTCAAGACCCTCAAGATTTTCCGGAGCGTCCGTTGTGTACTGGCGGCTTTCGGCTGCCATATCGTCGGCAACTATCTGATAACCGTTGTCGTCAAGGATCTTAAGAAGATTGGGAGCGTCGGCTATGATACCGGTCGTCATGATTCTGAGCTTGGGCTTTCCGGGCGTCTGCTCCTTGAGAGCCGCAATAAGTTCTTCGACCATTTTCGTGTGATCTTCCTTGAGCATAAAGAATGCACTCTTGAATACGGCACTGCGATCGGTTGCGCTTATCTCGGGATGAGCTGCCAAAACCTCGGAAACCTCGCGCATAACCTGATTATGTCTGTTGTAGATTTTTAAGGACTCGGTGAGCTTTGATTCGTCAAATTTTATGCCGGTCACTTCTTCAAGATCCCTTATTACTCTTTCATATCCCGCTCTTGTATAATCGTGACCGTAGTCGGGCTTGCGGTTCTGAGGATATGTCATGGGAATGAACTTGATTGAAGGAACCGCATATTTCCAGTTTTCGCCGAAAACCTTGAGATTGTCTGAAAGACTGGGAATGATGATTGCCGAACAGCCCTCATATTTTCCCGTTATTCCGAGCTCAAGCGAGCTTTGAACGATATTGCAGATGAAAGCGGGAAAATATTTCTTCGCTTCGTTAATCTGCATGTCGGCACCCCAAGCTCCCATAGGAACCATACCCATTGAGTGGGGGATTTCTTCGGGAGTGATGGTGGGAGCGCAGAGAACGATTTTCTTGCCCTGCTTTAAAAATTCATCCTTCTGTTTTGCCGGATTTGTAGCGATCTCTCTAAATTTAGCAAGTAATTCTTGTATATTAGCCATTATGCAGTCTCCTTTGCCGTTTCCATAATCTCCGCAAGTCCCTGTACACGGGTATCGTACTGAGCTTCAGAGAAGTTTCTGGGGTCAGCCTGATCTCCGTCAAAGCTTGATACGGGAATTCCGCATGCAGCACCGATCTGTCTTGACATTTCAGGCATGAAGCCGCTCCAGAGCTTGCAGCTTCTGTTGGTGTGAACAAGAAGACCCTCAACATTATAGTCCTTGCAAAGCTTGATTCTCTTATCTCTGGCATGTTCGAGGTTCATGGCGTTGGGAACATTGCAGTATGCTTCGCACATTCCGTCGAAATCGTCATAAATGAAACCGAAAGCGTCCGCATAAATCGTTGTGACCATGTTGATATCGCGGCTCTTAAGACCTGTGCTTGTCGCTCTGAGATACGGCCAGCAGGCTATACCCTCGAACATGATGCGGTGCTTTTCGACACCTCTGTATGTGCTTGTTCCTTTTTCGTGGTTCTCTTCGTACTCTTTAAGAAGAGTTTCCATTGCTTCCGCAGCTTCCAGTTTACCGCGTGCGGTAACCATAACTGCCATGTGGTTAAGCAGATCGAAGCCGTTGAAAGGGTTGGGAGTGTATTTTGCGGTACCTGTGGCGGCAAGCCATGCGCGGCTTGTACGTCCTGAAATTTCGGCGACCTGCTTGTATTTTTCGTCCGACCACTTTTTGCCGGTGATTTTTTCAAGCTGATGAACGGCATCCCAGAACTGGGCTCTTACGTATTTGATTTCAGCCTCGGAAGCCTTGTAATCCGGATTGAACGGGATGTCTATCATGATCATGGGTATGTTAAGCTCAATGGCGAGATTCTCATACCACTTGATCATACAGTTGCAGATATTGTTGCAGCAAAGAACGAAATCCGGCTGAGGCATATCCTGTCCGGCACATTTCTTAAGCTTTGCATAAGCAAGCGAAATACGTGCATAAGCGCAGATATCGTTAGAATATCCGTCCGCTTCGCTTACTTCGCACATTTCCTGACCGAAACCTCTGGCGGCAATAGCTGCAGCCTGGTTTTCGGGATAAACAACTGCGAGTCCGAGAGTTTCCGGTATCTCCACAGGGAAGTTACTTGCGCACCAGCCGACCATTTCTCCTCTTTCCTTTGCCGCCTGAGCGTCGGAATATGCTCTTGCAGCGACCTGTCCGAGCTTATATGATGCGGAGTTGGGATCGGGGGGCTGTCTCTTTTTCTTTTCCTCTTTTACTTCTTTTACCTCTTCAGCCATAACATTCTCCTTTCGTTGATACAACCTGACCTGAAGTTACTTTGTTGAATTAATCCTCATTTTTATTTGCATGTGTATATGCATAATATGCGGCGCCTATGGCTCCGAATAATTGAGACTTGTCCGAATACAGTATGGGGAAGCCTATATATCTTGAAATGGCTTCTCTTACGCCGCCGTTCTGAGCGACGCCTCCGCTCATGCAGACATCCGGTACTATATTTATTCTTTTTGCAAGAGAAGCGACTCTTGAGGCGACGGACTCGCATATACCCGATACGAGATCCGGCATCTCAACGCCGTTTGCAAGCTGCGAAATAACCTCACTTTCGGCAAAAACCGTGCAGGTACTCGATATTTGAGCATGCTCTTTGGCTTTCTTGCATTCATCTTCAAATTTGTCTACGGGTACAAGCAGTATATTCGCCATAACGTCGAGGAAACGTCCCGTACCGGCGGCGCACTTGTCGTTCATGAGAAAGTTCATCATTTTGCCTTCCTCGTTTAAAGCTATAACCTTGGCGTCCTGACCGCCTATGTCTATGATTGTGCGAACATTTGGGAAAATCATGTGAGCGCCCAGAGCATGGCATGAAAGCTCACTCACGTTATAATCGACATTTTCGACGCGGTTTCTTCCGTAGCCGGTTGCTGCGGTACTCGTAAGATCTTCTGCGGTGATGCCGGCATTTTCCAATGCCTGCGTTCTTGCAGCCGCAGGGGAGGGAGTTCCTATTCCTCCCACCAAAAGAGAGCTTCCGACAATTTCACTGCCGTCTTTTAAAACCACGCATTTTGAGGTTGTAGAACCGATATCAATTCCGAATGTATACATACCCTTTTTCCTTCTGCTGATTGATGGATCAGCCTTTTGCCACTACCCTTAAAGTAAATACAGTTCAACCGTATCGGCATCCCCCTCAAAACCTACTGAAACAAGCGCTTTTTAGACTTTAGTGATATAAAAAAACAAATTGCGGACACTTGTATGTATATTATGCCGATACTACTTTAAACACATTGTAACACAGGTATTCATTTTGACCAATGCTTATATCGGTGCAATATGCACAAAGATGATTAGAAAAGTTGACCATGTGAAAAGTTTATCAATAGAAAAAGTGATTTTTGCCGCCCTGCTTAAAATTTAACATGGATAAAATGTCGAAAAAATGAGTATGTACACAAATAAACATAAAATATACCGAATAAAATAAAGCGGGTGTCAAATCGCACAAAAACTCTTTCGAACAGTAGTCTGTGATCTTATTTCGGGCTGGACAATTTGACAGGTATTGGTATTATTTTTAAAGCGATAATCAGGAGTGGCGGAGCGGTGTTCATGTATTTTTCGGGGAAAAGGATGTACAGATATGGAAAGTGCCGATAACGGAAGAAAATATTGGAAGGATTCCGGATTTCCGCATGAGATGGGAATAAAGTTTTACTATGCAAGAGACGGAGTATGTGAACTGGGCTTAAAGGTGGAGGACAGGCATAGAAACTATTTCGGCATAATACATGGAGGAGTATTGTATTCGATCATGGACTCCGCCGCCGGAATCGGAGCCGCCACTACGGGAGATTTGTGCGTTACCGTTCAGGGGAACTGCGACTGTATTCGTTCCGCAACCGGTGGAATGCTGAGATGCAGGGCGGAATGTATAAAAAACGGGGACTCTCTTGTCAGAATGTCTACACGCGTGCTGAATGAGAATGATGAAGAGGTGGCGAGAGGCTATTACCTGATGTTCAAGATAAAAAACGGCTCTGAGGCTTTAAAGAACAGGCTCCCCGATTACTCGGAGGAAGAATAAAGCGGCTCTGCACAATGGCGGGAGCCGCTTTTTACTGCACAAAAATCTTGTTTTGTGCGTCATATAAGGAAAAACGAAAGAATAAACATAGGGCCTGGCTTACAACAAAGTCAGGATTTTTTATTCATCTTTTTCAGCATACCCGCATCGCAGACGTTGATTCCCAGAGAAACGAAAATACCGCAGACGGCAAGACCGCCGATCATCATGCAGGTTGAAAAATATGAATTTGACATATCATAAAGCGAACCTGCGATTGTAGATCCGAATGAAGCGAATATCAGAACGGTGTTTATTATTGAGAAATTCATAGGGTAGTTCTGCATTCCGTAATAGCTGGATACAAAGGCGGAGTTGGTGGGCGTAACGCCGCCGTATGCAAGACCTCCGACGATAAAACCTAGTGTAAGCACGGTAAAGTTCTTTGATGTGAGAGCAAAAACGAGTATAAGCCCCGTGATTATGAATATGGCGTTTACAATCTGCATAAGTTTGCTTCTTCCGATCTTGTCGAAAAGACCGCCGAGAATAACTCTTCCGATTCCGTTAAACACCGATATAAGCCCCACGACCGTAGCAATGGTGGAGGGCGAAATGCTTGCTCCCACCTCGTGTGCTATACCTCTTGCCTGAGAGACAAGCGCAAGACCTCCGGCGCTTAAAAGAACCGACCAGATATAGTAAAGCCAAAAAGCGGGTCGTTTAAGCATTACCGAGGGGGCGCTCTCCTGAGAAACCGGATTTACAAAGGTTTTTTTCTTCGTTCCCGACTCGGGAGGAATGAAATCGTCGCCGGGCTTTTTAATAAACAGTCCGCAGATTGCAAGAACCGCGGCGGATATAATGCCGAGAAGAACGAATGAAGCTCTCCAGTTTCCTATCATAGCCACGTCGGAGGGGGTAAATGCCTGATACACCTTTCCTATCACGAAGGCTGAAATTCCAAAGCCCATAAGGAGTATTCCGGATATGGTACCCTGTTTGTCGGGGAACCATTTTCCGACAGTTCCCATTACCGCGCTGTATGAGATACCGGACGCAAAGCCGCAGATAACACCGTAGCTTATATAGAGAGCGCTGAGAGAGGTTGCCTTTGATGCGAGAATAAAGCCCGCCAGAAATAAAACTGCGGAGCACCATATGTAGTACCTTGTAAGAACCTTTTTAGCCAAAAAACCGCCTACCAGAGCGCCTATGCAGAAAAAGATCATTACCATGGTAAATGCAAGCGAGAGATTGGCGGCGTTCCACACCTCGGAACCCGTTTTTCCGGCGGCTTCGGAATATTCAAGAGCTATGGGACCGCTCATTACGCTCCAGGCATACACGACACCTGCAAAGAATAAAATGGCTACGCCGATTACGGCATAAAACCACCTGTTCACATTTTTCATTATTTTTTCCTTCCTGTAAATAAGAGGCGGTATCTCCATGTAAAATTATATGGATATACCGCCGCTTATTTATTGTTTTATAAATTTATCGCAGAGGATTATTTCAGCATATTTCCTGAAATAACCATCTTCTGTACCTCGGAGCTTCCTTCGTAGATCGAGCAGATACGGATATCACGATAGAGACGCTCGATAGGATATTCCTGAGAGTAGCCGTAGCCTCCGAACATCTGGAGAGCATTGTTTATGATTTCGATAGCGGTATCGGCAGCATAAAGTTTCGCCATGGAAGCCGCTTTTGTAGCGTCCATACCCATATCCATAGTCCAAGCTGCATTGTATACAAGACCTCTTGCAGCGTTGAGTTTGGTTTCCATCTCGGCAAGCTTGAAGGCAATAGCCTGATTCTTGCAAAGAGGTCTGCCGAACTGTACACGCTCCTTTGTGTGAGCGACAGCGAGGTTTATGGCTTCGGCAGCCATGCCGAGTGACATTGATGCGATTCCGAGTCTTCCGTAGTTAAGAGTTTTCATGGCGTTGATGAAGCCCATGTTTTCTTCGCCGATGAGACAATCCTTTGATACACGTACATCCTCGAGGATGATATCGGAAACGGGTGTTCCGTGCTGACCCATCTTGCGCTCGGGCTTTCCGAATGAAATGCCGGGAAGGCTGAGGTCTACAACGAAAGCAGAGATGCCCTTAAGACCGAGTTCGGGAGCCGTCTTGGCATAAATCGTTGCATATTTTGCGATGGGAGCAAGCGTGATAAAGCACTTACGTCCGTTGAGGATATAGTCGTCTCCGTCCTTGACCGCCTTTGTAGAAAGCGATCCGGCATCCGAACCTGCACCCGGCTCCGTGAGACCGAAAGCGATGTAGTATTCGCCTGTTGCAACTCCGGGAACATATTTCTGCTTCTGCTCTTCCGTGCCTGAAAGAAGAATAGGAGCCGTTGAAAGAGAGTTTGCGCTGGAAATAAATATTGTGGCGACAGGGCTCTTCTTGGCTATTTCTTCCATAACGCAGGAATAGCTTCTTGCGTCAAGACCTACGCCGCCGTACTCCTCGGGAATCTTGATTCCGAGAAAACCCATCTCAGCCATCTGTTCTACGATTTCTCTAGGAAACTCGTTGGTTTCCTCAACCTGTTCCATAATAGGCTCAAGTGTACCCTCAGCAAAATCTCTGGCGAGTTCACGCATTGACTCGTGATCTTCTTCAAAAAATGGACTGCTCATAAAAACCTCCTTACTCAAAAACACATAAAAATTCATACAAATTTTTTCAAACAAGTGAATTATATTTTATATATTTTTTAAATGCAATATAGGATACTTATAAATATGAAAAATAAACAAAACTTGTATACAAAAAGACTAAAGCCCGGAAACAACTGATACCAACAAAAATAAAGAAAAGTCTTTTTAGACGGATAAAGCTGAGGCTGTGCAAAGTGCAAGCACATAACTGTTATCTATAAGAAAAATCTGAGCGGGCTGCCTGAGTCCGAGCAGCAGATCGTGTAAAACGACCTTTTGAGGCAGAGGCGGCTTGAGCTTAGAGGCGCATACGAGCGTAACGGAGGAGCTTTTATTTTTATCGCCCTCATTGATAAAGAGACGTTTTAACCCCTCCCCCGTCATTTTGATATATGCTTCTTTTAAGCTCCAATAATAGAAAAATAACAGATCCTTATCGGTGGAACTTTCCAGATATAGATATTCATCAGGGCTTAGAATTTTTTTTGCAACGTTGTCCGAAAAGCTTTTTATTCGTTGAATATCGACCCCTATACGTTTCTTTCCTATTGCGCAGCACACATATCCGCCCGAGTGAGATATGCAAAAATGCAGCTTGGAGTTTGAAAGATAGGGCTTTCCGAGGCGGTCTTCGAGTATACGAATATCTGAAATTGCCGAAAAATTTTTTTCGACGGAAAGAAAGGCTATAAGTTCGTCCTCGGAAATAAAAGCGGGTTGTATACTTTCCGGGGAATCGCCGGAATTTTCAAATGACAATACCGCATAAAAAACAAGAAGCTCCGCAAACAGGCTTCTTTGCCTGTCTCTGCTCATTTTGTAGGAAGAAATTTTTTTCAGCTTTTCTTCTCTGACGAAAGGGATCAAATTTGAAAGGTCTTTTTCGGAAAAAGACAGTCTGCACAAAAATAAGAGCATGATTTAATAAAGGTTTTGTATTGTATCGGTGGAAATAAAGGGTTGCAGAATATATACTATATATGTTTCGAAAAAAGTAAATATGGAAATATGTGATTTGAGGAGAAGAGATGAATAGCGGCGGTTTCGATTTTGATAATGACGGGAAGCTTACAGTAAGGGATGTATCCTTAGGGCTCGCATTCTTATTGAAGAACGTTTTGCTTGGACTGCTGGTGGGCTGCGTCTGCGGACTTATAGGAGGGACGTTTGCGCTGTGCGTCGAGCATGCTGCCGGGCTCAGATCGGAGCACGGGTGGCTTATTTATTGTCTTCCGGTTTCGGGTGTTTTGATAGTCGCTATGTACCATATGTTTAAGGATACGGCGGATAAAGGAACCAATCTGATACTTTCAAGCGTAGCTGAAGGAGAGCATATTCCGTTCAGGAAGGCTCCCGAAATCTTTATAGCGACGGTTTTATCTCATCTGTGCGGAGCTTCCGTCGGAAGAGAAGGGGCGGCTTTGCAGCTTGGTGGAAGCATAGGATATAACATAGGAGCGTTATTAAGGCTTGATGAAAAAGATAAAAAAATGCTCACCATGAGCGGCATGAGTGCGGTTTTCTCGGCGCTCTTCGGAACTCCCATGGCGGCGGCGTTTTTTTCAATAGAGGTCGCTTCCGTAGGAATGCTTAATTATTCCGCGCTTGTTCCCTGTATACTGGCGGCGCTGAGCGCAAATAAGATAGCCGCTTTGATGTCGGTTAAGGGAGATGCGTTTGCAATTAACATTGTGCCTGAATTTGACATGAAAACGGCATTTTGGGCGGGGATACTTGCGGTGCTATGCGCCGTTGTGAGTATATTGTTCTGTATTCTTCTGCATAAGAGCACTCATATTGCAAAGAAAGTCGTTAAAAATCCTTATTTGAGAGTTGTTGCCGGATCCGCAATAATAATTGCGCTTACTTTTTTGGCGGGAAATACTTTGTATAACGGCGCGGGCATGTACGTCATAGAGCTTGCCATAGAAGGAAAAAGCCCTATGGCGGCATTTTTTTTAAAGGCGGTATTTACTGCGATTTCGTTGGGAGTAGGCTTTAAGGGGGGAGAAATAGTGCCCTCACTTTACATAGGGGCTACCTTCGGAAGCGCTTTTGCGGTTTTATTCGGGCTTAACGTCCCTATTTGCACGGCGATCGGAATGGCTGCATTGTTCTGCGGTGTGACCAACTGCCCGATAGCTTCGCTTCTTATCTGCTTTGAGCTGTTCGGGTATTCGGGGATGCCGTATTACCTTCTTACTATAGCTCTCAGCTACGGCTTTTCAGGGTATTATTCCCTGTACAGCTCGCAAAAAATTGTATATTCCAAGATACAAAACAAGATTTTGAACCGGAAAACTATATAAAAAATAACGACTTAATATTCGGCGTGAACATGAAAATATTGTTAAAAACAACAAAAAAAGGCATGAAAGCATAGTCTTTACAAAAAAAATCAACAAAAAATCAACTTTGCGTATATTCAAATTGACAGATATAAAAGAGGGGACTATAATTCACAGCAGTTTCGTAAAAACAGGGCAATCGGCTCTGTATCTTTTTTAGGAGGGAATTATTATGAAGAACAAGGTATTATCAGCTGTAGTTATTGCAGCAGCACTTACAATCACGGCATGCGGATCAGGCACAAAGGCTCCTGCGGAAGCTTCAACTGCAGCAACCGAGGCTTCTACGGCAAGCACCGAAGCAATGGAGGCAGTTACGGCAGGTGCAGAAGGAATGACGATAAACGTTGACTCAAAAGAGCCTATGCCGGTATCAGGCGCTGAAGCAACGGATTCCGCAGAGTCCATGACATCTGATGCAGCTATGGAGGCAACAACTCAGGCTGCTAAATGAAAGGAACTTACCGGAAAAGGCGAGGGCTATAACGGCAGCACCATTACGGCAAAGGTAGGGGTGGATGCCGAAGGTAAGATAGTGGCGCTTGAGGTTGACGCCAAAGGTGAGACGGCGGGAATAGGTCAAAATGCCGTTCAGCCTACGGTAGACGCCATTATTAAGGCGGGAACGACAAAAGGCGTTAAGCCGAATTCAATTAAGTTTGATATTGACGTTGACGCTGTTTCAGGTGCAACATTTACCATTAACGGCATTATTGATGCCGTTAACGATGCTCTTTCCAAGATAGACTGATAAGTAAGATTCACTTAAGCCCGCTTATGTTTTCATAAGCGGGTTTATTTTGTTTAAACATAAAGGTATTTTTATGGTACAATTTCCCGACAGGGGGAATTTGTATGTACGTATTTAATCA
>CAUVOD010000041.1:0-19892 GCA_963553525.1 uncultured Lachnospiraceae bacterium
GGCGGATATAGCGACCAAGGCGGCGGTAGGAATAAGCCTTAAGGAACAGGGAATAGACAGTGAAATTTTAGATCCCGGCAACATGGTCTATGTGAAAGCGCCGGTATTTTCCTTTGCGAAGCTGACCTCCGTAGATACGACCTTAGGGCCTGAGATGAAGTCTACAGGAGAGGTTTTAGGAAAAGATGTGACTATGGAAAAAGCGCTTTATAAGGCTATGATATCAAGCGGGATAAAGATACCTTTGTACGGATCGGTATTAATTACCGTTGCAAGTGAAAAACAGGAGGCATTTGAGATAGCCAAAAAGCTTGATGCTATAGGTTATGGAATTTACACCACAAAGGGAACGCACGATTACTTTAAGGACAGGGGGTTGGACACAACGCCGGTATCCAAGATAGACGGTGAAAATGTAAGCGATTTAAATGTGGTCGATATAATATTAAAGGGCAAGGTAAACTATGTAATAAACACCAGCAGACCCAATGCGGATTCTGCAAAGGACGGCTTTTTAATAAGAAGAATATCCGCCGAGAACGCTATACCCTGCTTTACCTCCTTAGATACCGCAAATGCAATATTAAAGGTAATGCAGTCACAATCATTTTCATTAAGCAGCATGAAATAGGATTATTATGAAAAAGGATTTAAGTATAGTTTTAGAAAACAAAAATATTGCGAAGGACACCTATAAAATGACCCTGCATTCCGATTTGTCCGGGCTTATGAAAGCGGGGCAGTTTATAAATGTCAGAGTGGAGGGGCAGCTGCTTGCAAGACCTATCAGTATTTGTCTTATAAAGGATAACAGCTTTGTCATTATTTATAAGATTGTAGGCGAGGGGACTTCCAAACTCTCATTTATGAAAAAAGATGATAAATTGGAAATTTTCGGTCCCTTGGGAAACGGTTTTAATACCGATGTGCCGGATAATGATATATTGATAATAGGCGGCGGTATAGGAGTACCTCCTTTATACCAATTGGCACGTGAAATGGCGTTTAAGAAAAAGTCTTTAAATGTGGTGCTCGGTTTCAATACCAGGGACGCCGTATTTTTGGAAGAGGAATTTAAACAAATATCAGCTACATTTATATCCACAGTAGACGGATCTTACGGATATAAGGGAAATGTGATTGATCTAATTAAACAGAAGAGTTTAAAAGGGCTTATTTATGCCTGCGGTCCCTCGAAGATGTTAAATGCGATAGAGAGCAATTTTAAAGACGGCTATGTGTCGAGAGAGGCGAGGATGGCTTGCGGTATAGGGGCTTGTATGGCTTGTGTCTGCAAGGATAAAAAAGATGAAAATATTTCTTATAGGGTCTGTGCCGACGGACCCGTATTTAAGATAGGGCAGGTGCTATAATGAAGGACTGTTTATCTGTAGAACTGCCGGGACTTAAGCTCAAAAATCCGGTGATCGCAGCCAGCGGCTGCTTCGGCTTCGGACGTGAATATGCGAAGCTTTATGATTTAAGCGTTCTCGGAGGAATATCTATGAAGAGCGCCACATTAAATCAAAGATTCGGAAACGAGCTGCCGAGAGTCGCCGAAACACCGTCAGGAATGCTTAATGCAATAGGACTGCAAAACAAGGGAGTTGACAGTATAATAAAAGACGAATTGCCGTTTTTAAGCCGGTATGATACCTGTGTTATGGCAAATGTGGCGGGAGCCTGTGAGGAAGAATACATAGCCGTAATAGAAAAATTAAATGGCGAGGATAGAGTCGATGCCTATGAGCTTAATATATCCTGTCCCAATGTAAAGCACGGCGGAATAGGACTAGGGGTCAGGGCGGATCTGGCGGCAAATATTACCAGGATGGCTAAAAAGGCTGCAAAAAAGCCGTTGTATGTAAAACTGTCTCCCAATGTGACGGATATAACGCAGATTGCAGTGGCGGTTGAGGCTGAGGGAGCTGACGGACTGGTAATGATAAATACATTGGTGGGTATGAGACTTGACTTAAAGACAAGAAAGCCTCTTCTTGCCAATATTACGGGGGGACTCAGCGGTCCTGCCATAAAACCCGTTGCACTAAGTATGCTTTATAAAACCTATAAGGCTGTAAAAATTCCTATAATAGGGGTCGGAGGCATAACCTCGGCTGATGATGTGCTTGAATTTTTGATGGCGGGTGCAAGCGCCGTAGAGGTGGGCACATATAATTTTGTTAATCCGTATGGATGTAAAGAAATAGTAGACGATTTGGAGGGCTGTTTAAGAAGGTATTCGTTTGACAGCATAAAATCCGTGATAGGAGCAGGACATGAGTAAGACTATTATTGCACTTGATTTTTCAAGTGAAAAAGAGGTATTTGATTTTTTGGACAAATTTAAAGAGCCTGTTTTTGTGAAGGTCGGAATGGAGCTCTTATATGGCTGCGGGTTGGAGATAATAAGAAGCATAAAGAAAAGAGGGCATCATATTTTTCTTGACTTAAAGCTGCATGATATTCCCAATACCGTAATGGCGGCTATGAGGAATCTTGCCTCATTGGATGTGGATATGGTTAATGTACACGCAGCCGGAGGAACAGATATGATGAGAGCTGCCGTTTTAGGACTTGAGGAAGGAAAAGCGGGAGAAAAAAGACCGCTTTTAATAGCTGTAACTATGCTTACCAGCACTTCGAAGGATATGATGAATAACGAGCTTAATATATCGGGGTCTGTGGAAGATACGGTTATTTCTTATGCAAAAAATGCTTATGAGGCGGGACTTGACGGTGTGGTCTGTTCCGTAAATGAGGCGGGGCTTGTGCATAAAGAGGTTTCAAAAGAATTTTTAACCGTAACTCCCGGAATCAGGCTTGAGGACGACAGTTTAGACGATCAAAAGAGGGTGGCGACTCCAAATATGGCAAGGCTTAACGGAAGCGACTTTATAGTCGTCGGAAGGAGTATTACAAGAAGCTCGGATCCCGAAACGGTATATAGCCGAATCGAGGAAATAATGAGTTCAGGGGATGATCTATAATTTTATGAGGGATGACATGCAGGACTATAAGGCTGATTTTATTGAATTTTTGCTTGCAACTCAGGCGTTAAAATTTGGAGATTTTACATTAAAAAGCGGCAGAAAATCTCCTTTTTTCTTAAATATGGGCTCTTTTACAACAGGAGCCGAGCTTAAAAAATTGTCCGGTTTTTATGCAGCGGCTATAAATGAAAAAATAGGGCTTGACTTTGATATCTTATTCGGACCGGCTTATAAAGGTATTCCTCTGGCGGTTTCGACAGCCATGTCTATTTATGATCTATATGCAAAAGAGGTCAGGTACTCTTCTAACCGAAAGGAAATAAAGGATCACGGAGATACCGGAATTTTTCTCGGGGAAAGGCTTGACAGAGAGCTTAAGGTGGTGATTGTAGAGGATGTTACAACATCCGGAAAATCAATTGAGGAAACCTTCCCTATCATTACTAATAACAAAAATGTAAAAATAAGCGGAATGATGGTGTCTGTTGACAGGAAGGAAAGGGGAAACAGGCATGATATGACGGCTCTTGATGAGATACAAAGCCTGTATGGATTTAACGCATATTCTATAGTTGACATGAAGGAGATACTTGAGTATTTAACAGATAAAAGCTATTTAGGAAAATATAAGCTCGATTCGGATTTGATTGACAGGATAGATGAGTATTACAGGCTGTATGGGGTCGAATGAAATTTGTGCTATACTGCAATATCGTGATAATGTTATATAAATGATTTACTTTTTTACCATAAAATAAATTAAGTAAATTGAAAATTGCATAGCCTGAAATATAAAAAAAGGAGAATGTAAATATGGGACTTATGGATTTAGCTAAAAAAGCGTTCTTGGGGGCTACGGATGAAGAGAACAGAAAAAACAAAGCGAGAATGAGGGAAATATTTAATAACAGCGTTCCGAACGGTGATGAGTATAAATTGATATACTGCCATTCGGAAGACCACACCGATGCCGTTGTCGTTAAGGTTACAAGGCACAGTAATTTTGTTGTGGGATATAAAGAGGGAGAGGTAGTGGTAATCCCCGTTGAGCCCGATTTGGAAGGCTACGGTGAGGCGGTAATATTTAATAGAGACAACGGAAGTCATACGGAGGGTTATTTAGGCTATTGCAGAGTATATAATTCGGAAATTTCGTTTCAATTTGTACCCGTTACTTACGAGCCCGGCATAAATAGAGGAGCAAAATATTCGGTATCTGTTACACAGTCGGATGCGGAAGTTTCGGAATTCAGGAAGTTCTTGAAAAAAGGCTTATGAAATACAGGGAAATCAGGCATACTGAATATTCAAATATAAAATAAGAAAAGGGACGGGATTTTTATCATAAGAGGATACTGACCGTCTTTTTTTGTGTCGAAAAATAACAAATTCCAACCGAAAAGGATCTGATATTCTAAGCTTCAACGGCGGATAAAGCGGATATATTATGCTATCTTTATTTATGTAATATATATATTTACATATGTCTTGTCATATCAAAAAAATTGTACTACTATAATCCTCGGATATTACGTTTACAGCTGATATCGGCATGTTTTCAAAGTATAGACACCTGCAAGCCTGATATGCTTTTTCGGCTTTAACCGTATATGAGTGGCGGGTATTTGTTTATTTGAAAGAAGGGTTGTTATGGAAAAGGGGTTTGAGTTTGTATCCGACAAAGCGTCCGTATCTGAAAAGATCAGACAGCTGTGTTCCTATAAGGATGCGGTTATATTGGCGCATTATTATGTTGACGGTGAAATACAGGATATTGCGGATTATGTAGGAGATTCGTTTTATCTTGCCCGTGTGGTAAAAAATCTTCCGAACAGACTGATTGTTTTCTGCGGTGTAACCTTTATGGGGGAAAGCGCATGCATAATAAATCCCGATAAGAAAATTTTAATTCCCGACGTATCGGCTGTATGTCCTATGGCGTTGATGGCTGATAAAGAAGAAATTGCGGCTGTTAGAGACAGCTATGAGGATCTTGCGGTAGTGTGCTATATAAATTCCTTAGCCGAAACAAAGGCTCTCTGCGATGTCTGCGTGACGTCTTCAAATGCGCTTAATATAGTGAAAGCTTTGCCTCAAAAAAATATTTATATGATCCCCGACGGCAATCTGGCAAGCTGGATAGCCGCCAAGCTGCCCGAAAAAAACATAATACGGGGTAAGGGCTATTGCCATGTTCATCACAGTATAGAGGCTTCCGATGTGCTTGAAGCCAGGCTTGCTTATCCGAACGCTTTGGTGCTGACGCATCCTGAGTGTCGCAGCGAGGTGTGCGAAGTTTCCGATCATGTGGGAAGCACCGGCGATATCATAAAATTTGTATCTGAAAGTGATTGTGATGAATTTATCATTTGTACGGAATCGGGTGTTTTGCATAAACTTAAGATTCAAAATCCTGAAAAAACATTTCATTTCATAGAAAAGGATGTTTGCGGCAATATGCGCAAGCTGAATATGGAGAGCATATACAGATGTCTGCTGGATGAAGCGCCTGTAGCAGAGGTCGATGACGAAACAGGCAGACAGGCGGCATTGTCTTTAAACAGAATGCTTGAATTGGCAGGCGTATAGAACGGAGCGTATCATGAGATTAAAGACGGACGTACTTATAGCGGGAAGCGGGGTTGCAGGGCTTTATTGCGCCTTGAATTTACCTCGGAATATGAGAGTTACCGTTATTACCAAGGCGAAGGCGGATGAATGCGATTCCTATTTGGCTCAGGGCGGAATTTGCGTCTTAAAAGACGCTTCGGATTATGATGCGTATTTCGAGGATACCTTGCGTGCAGGGCATTATGAGAATCGCAGAGAGTCGGTAGATATAATGATTAAATCCTCTCAAAGCGTTATAGAAGATCTTGTAAATTTCGGGGTGGAATTTACAAAAGATAAGAGCGGAAATTTCATTTATACCAAGGAAGGAGCCCATTCCGTTCCGCGTATTTTATTTCATGCGGATATAACGGGAAAGGTTATAACAGAGGCTTTACTTAAAGAGGTAAAAGGCAGAGCCAATATCAGCTTGATGGAAGATATCACAATGATAGATATACTGAGCTCGGAAAGAGAAGGTATAAAAAGCTGCGGCGGGATAGTCGCAATAAGCTCGGAAGATCATAAAGGATCAAATGCCGATACGCATGAAGCCGGTGTTGAATTGATTATCATTGAAGCGAACAATACCGTTCTGGCATGCGGGGGAATAGGAGGCTTATACGAACATTCCACAAATTACGGGCATATCAGAGGCGACGCCTTGGCGATAGCGCTTAAGCACGGTATTAATCTGAAAAATATGGATTATATACAGATACATCCTACAACTCTTTATACAGCCAAGTCAGGCAGAGCTTTTCTGATATCCGAGTCGGTTAGAGGAGAGGGCGGGATTTTGCTTAATTCGGAGGGGAAAAGATTTGTGGATGAGCTTTTACCGAGAGATATAGTATCGGAAGCTGTCTTTGCCGAAATGAAACGCACGGGAGCAGAGCATGTGTGGTTGTCTATGGAAAATATAGACGAAAAGGAAATCAGAGAGCATTTCAGTCACATTTATGAAAAATGTCTGGAGGCGGGTTTTGACTGCACGAAGGAACCTATACCGGTAGTACCCGCTCAACATTACTTTATGGGCGGTATAGATGTGGACAGATACAGCCGAAGCAGTATGAACAAGCTGTATGCGGTGGGTGAAACCAGCTGCAACGGAGTGCACGGCAGGAATCGTCTGGCAAGCAATTCGCTGTTGGAAAGCCTTGTATTTGCAAAGCGTGCAGCCTGTCATATAGGCGCAAACAGAAACGATAAAGATACGGCGTTACGAAATGATGATGAAATCGAGGAAATAATCTATAATCAAAACGAAGCCTATAAAGATATAAATGCGTTATTTGAGGGATACAGAGATTCCATATTTGAAGAAATAGAAAGGTCAAAAAATCGAAATGCACAGGATTACAATGGAATTAAATGCGGATGAACTGATACTGCAAGCGCTTAAGGAGGATATTCCTTTCGGTGATATTTCGGCAGATGCGGTTTTGGCTGAAGCAAGCAGGGGATACGTGGATCTCATTGCGAAGCAGAGCGGTGTGATTGCGGGGCTGAAGGTGTTTTCCCGAGTGTTTGAACTTATAGATGAAGATATAGACATAGAGCTTATGGTAACGGACGGAGATATTGTGCGTGCAGGACAGATGCTTGCCGTGCTGAGAGGCGACTTGCATTCTCTGTTGTCGGGAGAGCGCACAGCCTTGAATTATTTGCAGCATATGAGCGGAATTGCCACCTATACCCGTTCATTAGCGGATATTTTGGAGGGCAGCGGTACAAAGCTTCTTGATACCAGAAAGACGACTCCCTGTAACCGGATATTTGAAAAATATGCCGTCAGAGTCGGAGGAGGAAATAATCACAGATTCAGCCTGTCCGACGGCGTTATGCTGAAGGATAATCATATAGCTGCGGCGGGCGGCATAAAGAATGCCGTAAAAATGGCAAAAAGCGCCGTTCCATTCGTAAGAAAAATCGAGGTGGAAGCGGAAACCCTCGATATGGTGAGGGAAGCGGTGGAAGCGGGAGCGGATATAATAATGTTGGATAACATGGATTATGATACCGTGAAAGAAGCTCTGCAAATAATCGGAGGAAGAGCCGAAACGGAATGCTCCGGAAATATAACTGCGGAAAATATTGCGCAATTTGCGGATTTAGGTGTAAATTACATATCAAGCGGAGCGTTGACGCATTCCGCTCCCATATTGGATATCTCTATGAAAAATATGCGTCCGGAGGAAATGTGCGGGGATTAAGAGGTATTGAACGAAGAAATAAAATTATAGAAAGGCTCTCATTATCAACAGGTCCGGTATCGGGCGGTGTTCTTGCCGCCGAGCTGGGAGTAAGTCGTCAGGTCATAGTGACGGATATAGCGCTGATCAGAACTGAGTTTCCGAATTTGACCGCCACCAGAAACGGATACGTTTTATCGGGTGTCATGGGAAACAGACGCATCTTTAAGGTTCAGCACGGTGATGAAGATATTGAAGAAGAGCTTACGAGCATAGTTGATCTGGGCGGTACCGTTCTGGATGTGTTTGTGGAGCATAGGGTGTACGGCACCATACGCACTCCGCTGGATATAAGCTCCAGAAGGGATGTTGCCAATTTCATGAATGATTTAAGAGGCGGTGTTTCCACTCCCTTGAAAAATATAACTCACGGATATCATTATCACACCATAGAGGCAAGATCGTTAAAAATCATAGATGAAATAGAAGATATGCTGAAGGCAAAGGGCTATTTAATCGAGTCTATGGATTCAAAAAATATCTGGAGTCCTAAGAGATATAAGCATATTTAGAGTTTTATCAGTATGTATCGTCATTCATAAAAATATTCCTAAAGTTATTCGGGAAAATATGACAAAGACTCCTATCTGGCTTCTCTGCCGGGAGAATCTAAAATGGACGGAGATGCCGCTTCGTTTACATGGAAGCGTCAAAAATAAATCAAAGATCAATATAGAAGAAAAAATATAAAATTCAGCTGCCATTCCAGGTTTTTTTGGAGAGGCAGCTGTTTTAGTGTGCCTTGCGGTGCACGTCGCAAAAGGTATGAATACCCTGTTTTCATAGCACAGTTTTGGTAAAAACCAAAACGAAGCGGCAAGTCTTTGATGTTTTTTGGGAACTGCGACCTGTTTCAACAAAAACTCATTTCCTTATAAAATCCTTAAATTTATATCTTATATTTTCTTTGTAAATTTAAACGTAGAAATACCTATCCTCAACATCTTCAACAGCATGCCCTATACCTGATAACAGGTAAAGAATAGGTATATAGCTATAATACGAGGAGAAAATACAAATGGAACGAAATATTTTGGAAACTGAGAATTTGTCAAAGAGCTTCGGACGTCAAATTGCGGTAAATAACGTTTCTTTGAAGATAAGAGAAAACTGTGTTTACGGTTTGCTCGGTCCGAACGGAGCCGGAAAATCGACGACGCTCAAGATGATTACGGGGATGCTTCATAAATCGTCGGGTGAAATTTTTTTTGACGAGCATCCGTGGAGCAGAAATGATCTTGAGCAGATCGGAGCGTTAATTGAACTTCCGCCCTTATATGAAAACTTGACGGCAAGAGAAAACCTTAAAGTAAGAACAATGCTGCTTGGACTTCCGGACTTAAGAATTGATGAAGTTCTTGAAATTGTTGATCTGTCAAAAACCGGTAAAAAAAGGAGCGGTCAATTTTCTATGGGTATGAAACAGCGCCTGGGAATCGCTGTTGCGCTTTTGAATAATCCCAAGCTGTTGATTTTGGATGAGCCTACAAACGGACTTGATCCTTTGGGGATTCAGGAGCTTAGAGAGTTGATCCGCTCTTTTCCAAAGCAGGGTATAACGGTTATATTGTCCAGCCATATTCTTGCTGAAGTGGAGCAAATTGCCGATTATATCGGAATTATAGACAACGGAAAGCTTAAATACCAGGGTGTCAATCATCATGACGGAAGTTTGGAAAGCTTATTTATGGAAGTGGTAAGGAAGGAGGACTGAACGGATGATGAAGTACATATTATCGGAGCATTTGAAATACAAAAGAAGCTTTATGAAAAAGCTGATATTTATAGCTCCTCTTGCGGCAATGATGAATGCCTATGTGTTAATGCCGCTATACTTCAGCGTAAATGCTTATAATTGGTGGTATTCCATGCTGCTGCCCGCAGTATTTGCGCTGATCCCCGCTTTAATACACCGATATGAGGAAAGAAAACTTAAATACAGGGCAGTTTTTTCTCTTAATGTAGATTTAAAAAAAGTATGGATTTCAAAAATAATAACAGCCTCATACTTTATAATAATGGCGGCGGTTGTGCATTTGCTCGGGGTGTATGCAGGTCAGAGCCTTGTACACGGGCAGGTAACACCGGACTATGGATTTGCGGTTTTACTGAGAGCAAGCGCTGTTTTGATAATAACAGGTATTTGGCAGGTACCACTGTGTTTATTTTTGGCAAAAAAATTCGGTTTTATGGTAAGCGTTGCGGTAAATACGGTAATAGGAATAACGCTTGGAATAATATTTGCCAACGGAGGCTTTTGGCTGTTCTGCCCTTATAGCTGGGGCATGAGAGCTATGGTACCTATGCTTAATATCCTGCCTAACGGAGTTCCCGCTGAAGCCGGAAATGCCATGATAAACAGTCCCGTTCTTGTGCCGTGTGTCTTTTCCGTAATATTATTTCTGCTGATATCCGTTTTATCCGCCATATGGTTTTCTAAACAGGAGGTAAGGTGATGCTTAATATTATAAGATCCGATTTTTATAAAATAAAGCATACATGGCTTCCGTGGATATATGTGATGATTCCGCTTTTGTATGTTTTGCTGATATATGCCGCATATTTATTTACCGGCATGAGCAGGCTTTCAAAAGAGGATATAACCAAAAGCTATTTGGAGATTTTGGGAGCTGCATTTCCAGTTGTAATCGGCTTTATTACAGCAAAGGTGATTGATATGGAAGCGGAAGCGGGACATTTTCAATTTATGCTTTCTGCTGTGAGGTCAAGAGTTAAAGCATATTTAGGAAAGCTGTTGTCACTGATTTTGTGCGCCTTGTTTTCTGTAATGTTGACGCAGATATTTTTTGCAGTCTGCTTCCGAAATCATAGTATGTATGAGCTGTTTATTGAGCTGCTTTTAATAATGGCAGGCTGTCTCCCTCTATATTTGATCCATATATGGATCAGTCTGCAATTCGGCGGAGGAGCTTCAATAGGTCTGGGTGTTTTGGAAACCTTGTCGGCTTTTCTTTTTATGTCAAACATAGGCGATGCGATATGGTACTATTTTCCCGCTTCATGGTCATCAAGGCTTTGTGTAAGCTATTTACTGAGAAATACCGTTCCGGATAAAACATTTTTTAGCGGAGAATTGATAAAATGGAGCGTAACAGCTATACCTATTGTGCTTATATTATTGACGGGAAGTCTTATATGGTTTTATTTTTGGGACGGCAGAACGAGTATAGAATAGATGTAATGGAGAAATAAAATGGCAAAAATTTTGGCAATTGACGATGAAATGGACATGTTGATGCTTATAAAGAATATTTTGTCCCAAAAATCTTATTCCGTGGATATAGTTCAGAATACTGAAGATGTACAGGAGTATAAATTATCGGAATATGATCTGATCTTGCTGGATGTAATGATGCCGGGCACGGACGGGATTTCGTATTGCAGAAGGATTAGGGCGAAGGCGGACTGTCCCATCATATTCTTAACAGCAAAAACAATGGAAGCCGATATTGTTGAGGGACTTTCAACCGGCGCCGATGATTATATAACAAAGCCCTTCGGAGTGAATGAGCTGATCGCAAGAGTGGAGGCGCATTTGCGTAGAGAGGGCAGAGATCGTCACGCAAGTTTAAATGTCGGGGATATAAAATTTGATCTGTCTTCAAATGAGATTTTTGTTAAAGGAAAGAGGCTGCCATTCACAAAATCGGAATATAAGATATGTGAGCTTCTTGCCCGTAAGCGGGGACAGGTATTTTCAAGAGAACAGATTTATGAAATGATATTCGGATATGACGGTATAGGAGATTCTTCCGCCATTTCGGAGCATATAAAAAATATTAGAGCCAAATTTCATAAAGAAGACGTTTCGCCGATAGCGACGGTTTGGGGAATAGGATATAAATGGGTGCAAAGTTAAAGGGACAATCATTAAAATTGATTTTTTTTGAATACCTGATCAGCACGGGTGTTTTTCTGCTTGTATCGACAGGTATAAGCGTAACGGCGTTTATATGTATGTATACGACGGGACTGATCATCCCCGCCAATTACACGGAAAATAAGATTCTTGAGAACAGGGAAAAAATAGCAGGTACAAATTCTTTTGATAAAAAAATGATACCGGAATATTCTTCTTATCTTTTTATTTCAAAGGACGGACAAATTATCAGCAGCTCAATGAGCAAAGAAGAGCAGGATAAGGCGTTAGGATTTCATTATAATAAAGATACGGATAATGCAGTATACAATACGTATATAGAAATAATACGAAATGACGGTTATTGTATTATTCACTATTCATTAAAGCCTCATTATACAAACCGGTTTATGGAAACTTATTTTCCGAACGCAAATATATTGTTCGGACTTATTCTTCTTATTATGAGTATGCTTAGTATCTTCATAGTAACATTACTATGGGCCAAGTATCTTGCCGGGCAGCTTTCGTCTATGCTGTCGGCGGCGGAAAAAATTGCGGAAAGAAATCTGGATTTTGATATGAAATATTCCGGAGTAAAAGAATTTAATACCGTTTTGAAGGGACTTGAGGATATGAAAACCGCCTTGAAGAATTCTTTAATCAAAGAGTGGAGACAGGAGGAAAACAGAAAAAATCAAATCACAGCGCTTACTCATGATTTAAAAACTCCGTTGTCCATTATTCAGGGAAATGCACAGCTTCTTCAAAATACGGATATTACAAAAGAACAAGGAGAGTATATACACTACATTATAAAGAACGGCAGAAGAATTTCGGACTATATTCATGAACTTCTTATTATGAGCAGGACGGAGGATCTATCCGAATACAATCCTAAAGAATTGGATATGAAACAGGCAGCGTATCAATTGGCAGATGCTGCTGAAGAAATAATGTCGGTAAATCAAATTACTTTAAAAATAAAAACCGATGTTGATAACGGTTTGTTGTCGGTTGATATGGCTCTGCTTGAAAGAGCTTTACAAAATATATTAAACAATGCGGTTGAAAACAGTCCTGACGATACGGAAGTGGACTTGGTAATGAAAACCTCGGAGGGTTTCTTTGAGATAACTGTAGCGGATAACGGCAGCGGTTTTTCCGAGGTTGATCTCACACATGCAAAAGAGCAATTTTATCGCGGAGATTCAGGAAGACGCTCCACGGTAAATTACGGAATCGGATTGTTCGTTACGGAGCAGATTATTAAGCTGCACGGCGGGACTGTATCTTTGAAAAACAGGGAGAATGATAGAGGAGCCTGCGTCACTTTGAAAATCCCTGTATTATGATAAAATAGTATTATTTAAGAAAGGAAATGTCGCCAATCCACACTTTATCTTTCATTATAAGCTTTAATTAAATTACAGCATACCGTATATTTATTATAAAAAATATAAAAAGAAATCTGATTAAAAAAAAAATAAATAGACAAATTAGTCGTATTAACATATAATAAAGGCATAAATAGACAAAGGCGGCGTGTTAATATGAACAAATTGAATTGTCGTGAATATCAGAAACTTATCGGAGACAGAATAAAACAATATCGAATCAATGCTGGAATTTCACAAAAAGACTTGGAAAATGAGTCGGGAGTATCTGTCAGAAGCATATCCAGACTCGAACAAGGCGCTTCGATTCAATTGGATAGCTTAATAAAAATTTTGTCTGCGCTTAATCTTGATAAAAATATTGAATTACTGATTCCGGATCAGACAAGGCGACCGTCATTTTACTTGAACGACAGCAATAAACCGAAGCGAAGAGTTCGTAAAAAGGAGGAATCTGCCCGAACCTTCAAATGGGGAGATGAATAATGAATACAACGGCTGAAGTATACCTGTGGGGAACAAGGGTAGGAATTATACATCAAGACTTGGCTAAGCCATATGCATCATTTGAATATGATGCATATTTTTTAAATAGCGGTATAGAAATAGCTCCTATAATGATGCCCCTAAGCAATATTGTATACGAATTTCCGCTTCTTTCGGGAGAGCCCTTTTTTGGTATGCCGGGATTGGTGTCGGATTCGTTACCCGATACTTTCGGAAATAAAGTTATAGAACAATGGCTAGCCTCACAAGGAAAGTCCATAAAAGATTTTACTGCGGTTGATAGACTGTGTTATACAGGCAAACGGGGAATGGGAGCTCTTGAATATGTACCCGCCGCTTCGGAAATAAGAGACATAAATGAGGATATTAATGTATCCGAAATGGTCAGATTCGCTTCCGATGTGCTTAATCAAAGAAAATCAATTACATTAAATGTGCAGGAAGCCTTGACATATTCACAGCTTGTTCAGGTCGGAAGCTCCGCCGGAGGAGCAAGAGCAAAGGCGTTGATAGCTTGGAATGAAAAGACGAATGAGATCAAATCGGGACAGCTCAGTCTTGACAAAGACTATGATTATTGGCTGATGAAGTTTGATAATGTCTCGGGTAACGGCGATCACGGATTGGAGGATACACCGGAATATACGTTAATTGAATATGCATATTATAAAATGGCTTTGGACGCGGGCATTCAAATGAATGAATGCAGAATATATTCAAACGCCGGAGAAAATCATTTTATGACAAAGCGATTCGATCGTGTCGGAGGGAAAAAAATTCACATGCAATCGCTTGGCGCAATGGTGCATATCAGTTATAAGGAACCGAGATTGTGCAGTTATGAGATGGCGGCGGGATATATGCGTGAAATCAATGTACCGATGTCGGATATAGAACAGTTCTATAACAGAATGGTATTTAACTGTATAGCGGTTAACCAGGATGATCATGTTAAAAACATTTCTTTTTTGATGGACAGAAGCGGAAGGTGGAGATTATCTCCGGCATATGATGTTACTTATTCATATGATATGGGCAACAAGTGGTTAAGCGCTCATCAGATGACGGTAAACGGAAAAAAGAGCGGCATAGGTCTTGATGATTTATTAGATGCCGGTGAGAAAATGGGACTTAAAAAGAAAAAGTGCATAGATATTATTTCCAAGGTAAGCACGTCGGTTTCCGATTTTGAAAAGTATGCGGCTGAAGCGAATATCAGAGAAAAGACTTATGCGGGTATAAAGAATGTGATTGATAGAAATAAGGCGGAAATATAACGTGCAATGAGTCGAAGACCGGAATTGCTCGAGTTTTGGCGAATATCGTGATAAAGAGATCCGACAGGATAATAATTGCAGTTTCACATGATGAAGAACTGATAAGCAGAGCGGATTATAAAATTCAGTTATCCTGAAAATTTTCTAACTACATATGCTGCAAAGTCCATCACGGAATTCGTTTACGCCATCATGCCACGATAACAGCAGTTGACATCCGGCTGCATTTCCTATATTATATATCAGCATGCCGCTTAACGGGGTATAAGTGTGCTTTTTGCACCACCGAAGTTAGCGAGTTTTCATGAGATTTATCTTATGGGGAAGGAGGAATAGCAGATATGTACGCTATTGTTTGCACAGGCGGAAAGCAGTATAAGGTTTCCGAAGGCGATGTGATTGAAATTGAAAAGCTTGATGCTGAAGAGGGCGCTGAAGTCACTTTCGATGAGATAGTTGCGGTGAGTGACGGCTCTTTGAAGATTGGCGACGACGTTAAGGGCGCTAAGGTGACGGCGTCTGTTCTCGGACAGGGACGCGGCCGCAAGGTTATTGTATACCGTTACAAGTCAAAGAAGGGCTATCACAAAAAGAAGGGTCACAGACAGGCATATACACGTGTAAAGATCAATTCTATCGCTCTTTAATTAAGGCGGGTATATGACAAGAGTTACCATTTATAAAAATGCGGAAGGCGGTTATAGAGGGATATCGGTTTCAGGACATTCGGGTTATGCCGCTGCAGGCGAGGATATTGTATGCGCCTCGGTTTCGTTTTTGACGATAAATACGATCAATTCCATTGACAGATTAACCTGTGACCGCATAAGGGTAACTGAAAATGACAAAAAGCTCGGTTTAATATCCTGTGAGATATCAGGAGAAACCGCTTCGGCTTTAAGCTCCGAAACGCAGATTCTCCTAAAAGCTTATGAAATGGGAATTTTAGAACTTTCAAGACGGTATAATGAAGTCGGCTTGGTTATTAAACAGGATGAGGTATCGGTATAGTTTTTACAGAAAGAAATGAGGTAGATTATGTTACTTAATTATGATCTGCAATTTTTTGCTCATAAAAAGGGAGTAGGTTCTACCAAGAACGGACGTGATTCGGAGTCCAAAAGGCTTGGTGCAAAGCGTGCTGACGGACAGCTTGTAAAGGCGGGAAATATTCTTTACAGACAGCGCGGAACCCATATTCATCCCGGTCATAATGTGGGCATCGGCAAGGATGACACACTTTATGCTCTTGTTGAGGGCGTTCTCCGCTTTGAGAGAAAAGGACGCGACAAGAAGCAGGCATGTGTATATCCTGTTGCAAAAGAAGCATAAAATAAGAATCGTAAGATTAAAAAGTGCAATTACAAGCCTCAAGCCTTTCAGGGTTTGGGGCTTTAACTTTACTTTATAACGGTGTTAACAAAAATCCGGATCTTTTTGAAGCTCAACTTAGTTAAAAAATAATTTTGTGCTATAAATGTGCTGATCTAAACTACCATGTGTAATTTATCAGCATGGAAACTGCTTTAACTCGGTCTAAAATATGTTAACAAAAATAGTTTTATGCTAAGATATATGCATCTGTCAGATACATATATCTGTTATATTCATAATATGTAAGGTGTTTTATCTGCAAGATACATTTATCTGTCAGATACTTGTATCTGTTAGATATTTGTATCTATTAGATATCAGTATCTATAACAATCGGTTATAAGGAATAAAAGGAATGCCCGAATTTGTTGATAAAGTAAAAATTCATATCAAAAGCGGAAAGGGAGGAGACGGTCATGTGTCGTTTCACCGCGAAAAATTTGTAAATAACGGAGGTCCCGACGGCGGTGACGGCGGCAGAGGCGGCGACGTGATTTTTGTAGTCGATAAAGGCATAAATACACTTTCCGACTTTCATTATAACGGAAAGTATAAGGCGGAAGCCGGAGAAAACGGAGGAGCTTCCCGCTGCACGGGAAAATCCGGAAAGGACCTTATTATAAGGGTTCCCGAAGGTACTCTTATCCGAGAGGAAGAAAGCGGCAGGATTATTGCCGATATGTCGGGAAATAATACCGAATCCGTAATATTAAAAGGCGGACGGGGAGGCTCCGGCAATATGCACTATGCGACCAGTACAATGCAGATTCCCCAATATGCAAGACCGGGACAGGCTGCAAAAGAGCTTACTGTCATTTTGGAGCTTAAGGTAATAGCCGATGTCGGGTTGGTCGGTCTTCCCAATGTTGGAAAATCCACCTTCCTTTCAAGAGTAAGCGCTGCAAGACCCAAGATAGCCAATTATCATTTCACCACACTTACACCGAGTCTCGGCGTGGTGGATATGGACGACGCAAGAAGTTTTGTAGTTGCGGATATTCCGGGGCTTATTGAAGGGGCTTCCAAGGGAGTTGGACTTGGACATGCGTTTTTAAGGCATGTTGACAGAACCAGGGTACTGGTGCATGTGGTTGACGCCGCAGCGACCGAGGGGAGAGATCCGCTTCTTGACATAGAGCTTATTGAAAATGAGCTTGCCGAATATGATAAGGAGCTTGCGGGCAAGAGGCAGATCATAGCGGCAAACAAGATAGATATGCTGGAAAACGGCAAGGACTCCGATATCATAAAAAAAATAAGAGACAGATATAAGGGCAGTAACATAGAGGTATATCCCGTATCCACGCTTACAGGCGAGGGATTGAAGGAGCTGCTGTATGCAGTTTCAAGACTCCTTGACGAAATTGATCTGGAGCCTGTGGTTTATGACGCCGAATATGACCCTGAGACCGAGCTTAAGGAGGTTATCGAGGCATATACCGTAAAATATGATTCCAATACTAAGGAATATTTAGTCGAAGGTCCTCTTATTGATAAGATGCTGGGTTATACCAATATCGAGTCGGAAAAGGGATTTATTTTCTTCCAGAAGTTTCTTAAGGATAATAAGGTTCTTGAAAGACTTAAAAAAGAAGGCGTTAAGGAAGGAGATACAATCAGAATGTACGGTCATGCATTTGAATATATGGACGAAGACGCCGAATTTGATGAGTATGATGAGGATTCAGAGGATAAAGATTATTAGATATATACGAAAGGTTTTAAACAGATCTTTTCAGGGAGGATATTATGACACTAAGCAGTAAACAGCGCTCTTATCTTAAGAGCTTGGCTTCAGGCTTAAATTCGGAATTTCAGATCGGAAAGGCAGGAGTAACTCCGGAGCTTACACAGTCGGTTGAGGAGCTCTTTAATAACAGAGAGCTTATTAAAGGAACCGTCCTTAAAAATTGTGATGAGGATATACGGGAGATATGCGACACGCTTGCAGGACGCACCAAGTCAATCGGAGTACAGACTATAGGGAGAAAAATAGTTCTTTACAGACCCTTCGACAAGGATCCCGAAATTGTGCTTCCCGGGTAATTAACGCATATAAGGAGCCGCTATGAAAGAAAGAAAAATCGGAATAATCGGAGGTACCTTTAATCCGATTCATTATGCACATTTACTCCTTGCGGAAAATGCCAGAGAGCAGTTTGCTCTGGATCGTGTTGTGTTTATCCCCGCAGGAGTGCCTTATCTCAAGGACTGTTCCGATATCCCCGCAGGCGAGCTTCGTTATCAGCTTGCCAAGATAGCTACAAAGGACAATCCGTATTTTACCTGTTCGAGAATAGAAATCGACAGAGCCGGAAACACATACACAATCGATACTGTTAGAGAATTGAAGAGAATGTATCCCGGAGACAGCCTGTATTTTATAATGGGGGCGGATTCGGTTTTTGATCTGGATAACTGGCATGAAGTAGAAGAGCTGTACAAGCTCATAACGATTATTGCAACGGTAAGAAAAGATGTAGACGAAGAAGCTCTTGAAAATAAGTGCGAAGAACTCAGGGAAAAATATTCGGCAGATATCAGAATCTTTTCCTGCGGAAGAATGGACATTTCTTCTACCGACATTCGCAGACGAATGAATAAAGGCATGAGTGTAAGGTACCTGCTTCCCGATGACTGCATAGATTTTATCCGCACCAGGAACATTTATTCAGAAAAGAAGCCGCAGCTTGAAGCACCCAGTAAGGTTTATATACCTCACAGCAGAAAGCAGTAAGGAGTTTATCTTTGAAAACCGTTGATATTACCGGAAATCTTAGAAAAGAGATGGAAAAGGTGCTTGATAAGCACCGTTTGGATCACACAATAGGAGTCGCATATACCGCCGCCTCTCTTGCGTTTGTGCACGGAGCGGATAAGGATATGGCGTTGACGGCAGGCATGCTCCATGACTGCGCCAAAAATATTCCGGATGATGAAAAGCTTGAGCTTTGTAAAAAATACGGTATTGAGCTGAATAAGTCCGAGCTTGCAAATCCCTCGCTTATACATGCAAAGCTTGGAGAATATCTGGCAAAATCAAAATACGGAGTGGATGACGAGGATATTTTGAATGCAATCAGATATCATACAACCGGTAGACCGGCAATGTCCCTGCTGGAAAAAATAATTTATGTTGCCGATTATATAGAACCCAACAGAAAGCCGCTTCCTGAGCTTGACGAGATAAGAAAAGAGGCGTATAGAGATCTGGATTTATGTGTTCTGCATATTTTGTCGTCAATATTGGATTACCTGAACAGCAGCGGGGCGGAGCTTGATCCTATGACGAACGAGACTTTTTTGTACTATGACAAGCTTATAAAAGAGCGCGGGATATAAATAGATAGGATTTATAATACCTATAAATCACTATCTGCAACGCTTTCCCATTATGATGTAAGAGTAATACGGATCAAACGGATAAGTCTGATATATAATATACGGAACTGTATAAGTTCAGTTGGATTAAGTGCTTTGTATGTAAAATATATACATGACGGATTATGTTATATTCATTATGTTACAGGTTTAACATATAAAAATATTTTCATGCAGGAATAAGGTTATATATAAAAGGGAGGGGACGATATGGA
>CAUVOD010000042.1:0-19825 GCA_963553525.1 uncultured Lachnospiraceae bacterium
TTTTATTTATTTCCATTAAAAATGTATTTTTAAAAATAGGCGTTCCTAAGATTGATATAGGAGAATTGTTATTCTCGATTATTAAAATAGAAATAATAAATAGTATGGCATTATCTGTAATTTTATTCTTGTTTAATAGATCCTTGAAATTAGTAAATGGAATAGCAGTATTCATTGTATTGTAGTACATATCATTATTAAGAGAGTTTTCTGTAAAGTGGATACCCAATTCTTTTCCCAAAGCCTTAAAAATATCTACAATGTGAACTTCGTGCATTATAATACGTTCACTTTCAGTAGAGTCAATACTATCTTTAATATTGTTATTTATTGACTCATCATTATTTATTTGCTTTAGAATAGTGTCATATTTTTCTTCAAGTTTTTTTCTTTCATTATAAACATCGTTATTAGAAATTTTGAGTAGATTAAGTATGTTGATGTAACTAGCCTGTCTTAAACTACATATAGAATTTTTAAGAATACCTGGTTTTAAAAGGTATGATTTTAAAGTTTTTCCTGAGTTTCTTCCCATTTATATTTCCTCTTAAAACAAATATTTTATTTTGTCAAGTCGATTAAATAAAGAGTGATTTAGAGTGTGTAGAGTGGCGTTTAATCGACTTTAGATAATTTTAAAGGGATGTTACTCTCATATTGTCAAAAAAAGCTTATTGATAATTCAACTATAACATAAGGATCCATGTTGTAGTTAGAAAGGAGGTAAAAAATTACAATGAAGACAATTAAAGACTTAAAAAGCTTTATTTGCTCAAACAGTGGAGAATGTAAATCCTTCGGCAGAGCATGCATACAGTCTTATACAAAAGGAGATCAAGGAGTTTTAAGTATAAACAATGTAAATATTTTAAAGCTCTATCCTTATGATAAAGATAACGTATGGATAGCAATAGCTCCTAAAGAAGATGTAGGTGTGTATTGTACATACAATATTGATTATAGCAATGCAAAAGTTATTAATTTAGATACTAAAATTTCCGATCTTCCACATTTTTTCCCTAACGGGAAAGATATGGACAAGATAGTGGAAGTGCTGTCTAACTGGAGTTAAAACAAAAAAATAGTCCTAAGGAGCATTGTTGCTCCTTAGAACACAATTACACAGAAAGGTAACATAATATGAAAATTAATAATTTAATTTTTACAGCAGAACAAATATCAGGCAACAAGGAAGGAGTTGGAATTTTAATTAGCTCATCCCCCGTCTATGAATATTCAGACGGCAAGAAAACGGAAAATATAAGTCATATAAAATATAACGTCGTATTTCCTAATGCTGGGTATGAGAAAGAATCTATAAAAATTGAAGGGAAAGTTCCCGTTATTGCAAATGAAGATATAGCAAATGCGGGTAAAGACATTAAGGTTAAGTTTAAAAACCTTACCGGTAAACACTATGTTATTAACGGTAGAGAGGGCTTTTCTATTAAAGCTGATGGAATAGAGGTGATTTCATGATACAGGATATTTTATATTTTTTGTTATCTCCGATCAAATGGTTCTGGAATAGATATGAGAATCATAAGGAAGAGCATAACTTACTAATGGTTATTGCAGATATAATTATAGCAGTTTTTGGACTTTTTATTATGGGATTTATGGTTTTTTTCATTATTTCAAGACTTGTAGCATGGGGAGAAAAACACCCGTATATAAGTATTGGTGTAGGTATTGTTGCGTGGCTTTTCATCTTTGTAAGAAAAAAGGAAAGTGGGCAATCTAAATTATCGTCTGAGGTTGTGGATACAAATGCTTTAGAGTTGGAAAAAACAGCCCAAAAAGGCTATGCAAGCATGAGAAGGATAATGTTTTCCGCTCTAAAGTCAGTAGTTAGGGAAGGAGTGACGCTTGAAGTAAATTATTTACCAGAAATTGAAATGCCTGAACGGCACTTTTCAATAATAAATGGTGTAGTTATGTATATGTTTAAGTCTGAAAAAAGAGATTATAGCATAACTTATGATGATAAGCAGCTGTGCGATTTTTCTAAAAGTCTTCAATACGAGATTGATAGACTGATTGAAAACAAAACTTTTCCAGATTTACTTTTCCAAAACGTTATTGATACAAACGGAAAGGTATACTCTGGAGTAATGATAGACCATATTATTGATATGGGACGTTATTTTGAAATATATACGGCATTTGCTTCTGACTCATATATAAAATACAGAAACAATCTTGATGTACAAAAAATGGCTACATACAGTAAAGCTGGCAATGGTGGTGAGTCATGGAGCGATAACTGATGAAGTGGGGATATTTAAAAGGAGCCGGATTTAAAATACCGGCTCCTGTAAATATCAATATAGAAAGTCATCCCCATGCATTAATAACTGGTTCATCAGGCTCAGGAAAGAGTTATGCTCTATTATTCCTTCTAGGTAGTGTTCTTAAAGAAAATCCTAAAATAGATATTTTCTTTTGTGACTTTAAAAACTCAGAAGATTTTTCATTTCTTAAAGGATATCCGCATTATTATTCAGGTGATATGTGTGAGAAAGGAGTAATGGAATATTATAGATTATTTACTGAATCAAGACAGAAACAAGGTACTGATAGACGTAGGCTTCTTATTTTTGATGAATATCCAGCATTTATAAATTATTTATCTGGAATAGATAAAAGAGAAAAATCAAAAAGGACAAATGACATTTTAGGTGCTATTGCAGAAATCTTAATGCTTGGCAGGGGAATTAGTTATGGAGCATGGATAACTACCCAAAGAGCAGATTCATCTCTTTTTTCTAATGGAGCAAGAGATAACTTTATGATTGTAACCTCACTGGGAAGGATTAGTAAAGAGCAAAAGGGAATGATCTTTTCAGGTGAAGATATACCTGACAGAACTTTTTTAAAAGGAGAAGGTCTTGTTCTTGCAGATGGAATGGATTTAAAAGAGGTCTATTTTCCTAAAATAATAAACTTATATGAATGGAAGTGGCATATAAGGGAATTACTGATAGAAAACAGGATACTCGGCTAGACAGCCGAAGGCTGAATAAAGCCGAGTATCTGCTACTTGCCCCTTAGTATTACAGGGGCAAGTAGCAAATACCGTTTTTCCCATAAATTAAGAGAAAAATATATGCTACAGTCCATGTAGCAAAATGAAGCAATTGTAACATCCAATAGGACATAGAAAATAATTTAATGAAAAATAAAGATACACAGTCAAGAAAATATCAGCTGACAATAAATAATCCAACCTTACCGATTGAAGATGGTAAAGAAAAAATTATTTTTAGTCATGATGAAATAAAGAGTAGATTAAACTCATTAAATTCTGTTACATATTTTTGCAGGTCTGATGAAATAGGACTTGAAGGTAATACGCCGCATACTCATATTTACATACATGCTTCTGCACCAATAAGATTTAGTACTATAAAGAAGCAGTTTCCTACAGCACACATAGAAAATGCTTACGGTTCAGCACAACTAAATAGAGATTACATCAGAAAAGAAGGGAAATGGAAAGGGAGTAATAAATCTGAAACATCTTTAGAAGGAACATTTGAGGAATACGGAGAGCTTCCAGTTAATAAAAGACTTCTGCAAGGAACGGATTTTATGGAACTTATATATTCGCTTATTACAGAAGGATATTCAGAAGCGGACATAATTAAATTAGTTCCTAATTCAATAATGCTTTTGGATAAGATACAGCGTGCAAAACAAATTATTCAGGAAGATATTGTAAAAAATCAATGGAGAAGCTTGATTGTAACTTATATTAGCGGTTCTACAGGTACAGGAAAGACAAAGTATGTTATGGAAAAATACGGATATTCATCAGTATACAGAGTAACTGATTATGTACATCCTTATGATGGATATGATTCCAACAGAACAGTTTTATGCTATGAAGAATTTGCTTCAAGTTTGCCAATAAACGATATGCTCAAATATCTTGATGGATATCCCTTAGTGCTTCCAGCAAGATATAGCAATAAACAAGCTACGTATACGGAGGTGTTTTTCACAACAAATATTCCGTTAGAAAAGCAATATCCAAATATTCAAATAAATGAACCCGAAGTATGGAAAGCATTTTTAAGACGTATTCATAAAGTAATGATTTTTAATGAAGATGGAACTATTGATAGTTATGATTCAGTTGATACGTATTTAAACAGAAATAATCCTATAACTGATAAATATGGATTTCATATAGCTTCTGATGAGGAATTAAGAGATATTCCTTTTGTATAGGCTGGAATAAAACATTTATGAAAGTAAACAGAACACATAAGCATGGGAGAAAGCCATAATGTAAGTGCTGAGTATAATTTAATATTGAATAAGCTTTTGCAGAATGATATTCTGATTTTCGATGATGTCATGAACTCTGGTAAATTGGAGGAAATCATGACAAGAAAAATACAGGCTCTGCTCGCACCTTATCACCCTTATGCGATTTCTGTGACGAAAGATGGTAGATGGTTAACAGAAATACCCGATACTTCAAAAGTAAGAGGAACAAGGCAGATAAGGAGAAAGACAGAACAAGAGCTATACACATTTTTACTTAAATTTTATAACATCGTTATCAAAGAAAAAGGAGGTATGAAATTTAAAGAACTTTTTGCTGATTGGATAGAATATAAGCTTAAATTTGTAAAAGCAGAGAATAAGAAACGTGCCTTATCACCATCTACTATTAGGCGTTATCAAAGAGATTATAATAACTATCTGAAAGGAAGTGAACTGGATAATTCGCTAATTTTTTCAGTAACCACAACAAAGTTGATGTCATGGATTTCAGATATTATAAGGTCTAAGGGATTAAAGGATAAGTCTGCACAGAATATTATAGGATATATTAAATCTATTTTTGCATATGCTTATCAAGCAGAATACATAGATAAAGATCCTGCTGCTCGAATAGATAAAGCTTTACTCCTATCAATGGCAGTTACTCCGATAATAAAATCTGATAAAAGCAGAATTTTAAATCAGTCTGAATGTAATGCTCTAATGTTTTCGGTGGAAAGACATTTAAAACGTTATCCCTATTATATGCCCGACTATGCTATTAAACTCGCTATGTCTACTGGAATGCGTGTAGGAGAAATATCTGCTCTAAGATGGTCTGATATAAGAAATGATACTATTTATATAGACTATAGCGAACATAGATTGGATTATATAGACAAAACATGTGATTACGTAATAGATGAGCCTAAGAATGGTAAACATAGACAGATTCCCTTATGGAAAGAGTTGATGGATTTACTTAATGAAATTGGCAACTTAGGCATAACAAGTAGTCAGGGGTGGATATTTGCCAGAAAAGACGGCTCAAGATATACAGGACATGATATAAGCTGTGCTGTTGCACGTAGGGGCTTGGAAGCTGGAATTGAAGGTACTGTTTCAATACATCAGATAAGGAGAACTGTTTCATCAGCTTTAAATGCAATAAAGCTCCCCAGAGCTACAATAGCAAATCTGCTTGGACATTCCGAAGAAGTCAATGCTAGACACTATGATTATGACATTACAGAACGCAACGATGTGATAGTTGCATTTAGAAAATTGGGGTTGTCAACAAGTGTCAACAATTTTTCGGATAAAGAGAAAGTACGAAAAGCCTTGTAAATACAGGACTTTTCGCACTCCATTAACAATAGCGAGAGGGGGATTTGAACCCTCGACACCGCGGGTATGAACCGCGTGCTCTAGCCAACTGAGCTATCTCGCCATATAGCCATACTGTACACACAACGTGCGACCAAAACAATATACACTCACTTGAAAAACTTGTCAACAATTTTTATTTATAACAGCGGCATCAAAAGCTTATCAGGTCTAAGAACAGCCAACTTGAAAGCCGCCGAGATTTTCTATATAATCTCTTTGAACTATGCTTTCGTAAACTGAAAACCGCTGCCGTGTTAAACATCTTGATTTGCAGCAGTGAATTTACACCTTAATGCGATATCGGCTAAAAGAGGGTCTAAATGCTGAACATAGCCTTGATACAGATGAATGTGGATTCGGATAAAAGAATCAATATAAAGACCGCTTCTCAAAAAGTCAGGGAAGCCTCCGAAATGGGAGCGGATTTTGTAGCACTTCCGGAAATGTTCTGCTGCCCGTATACAAATGCTTCCTTTGTTTCGAATAAGGAAAAAGAAAAGGGCTATATTTGGCAAAGCCTGCAAAGCTTCGCCTCGGATAACGGGGTTTACCTTATCGGAGGCTCTATGCCGGAAGAGGCTGACGGTAAAATATATAATACCTGCTTTGTTTTTTCACCGGAAGGAGAGCAGATTGCCAGACATCGTAAGGTTCATCTGTTTGACATAGATGTAAAGGGCGGTCAGAGATTTTTTGAGAGCGATACGTTTACAGCAGGAAATGAAATGACGGTTGTAGACACAAGGCACGGAAGGATAGGCGTTGAAATATGCTTTGATATACGTTTTGAGGAGCTTACGAGACTGATGGCGCTTGACGGAGCCGAAATAATATTTGTACCGGCGGCGTTCAATATGACCACGGGTCCCGCTCATTGGGAAACTCATTTTAAGGGCAGGGCTTTGGACAACCAGATTTTTATGTGCGCCTGTGCGCCGGCAAGGGATATGAGCGGCGAGTATGTTTCATACGGCAATTCGCTTATCACATCGCCGTGGGGAGAGGTTGTATGCCGCTTGGATGAAGAAGAGGGTATTTTGTTCCATTCTATCGACACGGCTGAAATGTATCGCATAAGAGATCAGATACCCATTATGAAGAACAGAAGAAAAGATCTTTATGAAATTAAGCTTCTGTAAAACAATAAATTTGTATTATAAAATCGTTATATTTTGAGGATAAAAGATATACGGGAGATTTGCCGTAGTCATTTTAAGACGGGACCGGGTTATGGATATTGACAGAAAAAAGCTTTCGGGAATGATAGATCATACGCTTTTGAGTGCAGCGGCTACTCCGTTTCAGATAGAAAAGCTTTGCAAGGAAGCGGTGGAATATGGTTTTTGTTCAGTCTGCGTCAATCCCTCTTATGTGCCTTTGTGTGCGGAGCTGTTAATAGACACGGATGTAAAGGTGTGTACGGTCATAGGCTTTCCTTTGGGAGCAACTTCAACGGCGGCTAAAAAATTTGAAGCGGAAAATGCTGCGGATGACGGTGCAAAGGAAGTCGATATGGTTATAAACATAGGCAGGCTTAAGGCAAAGGACTATGAATATGTAAAAAAAGATATTGAATCAGTAACAGCGGCAGTAAGAGGAAGGGCGGCTGTAAAGGTCATTATAGAAGCCTGTCTTTTAAGCGATGAGGAAAAGACTGCCGCCTGTAAGATCGCTCAAAAAGCGGGAGCGGATTTTGTCAAAACGTCTACGGGATTTTCATCCGGCGGAGCCGTTGTAGAAGATGTGAGGCTTATGAGAGAGACTGTGGGGGTCGATATGGGAGTTAAGGCTTCCGGAGGTATTCATTCGGCAAAGGAAGCGCTTGAGCTTATAGAAGCAGGAGCCTCCAGACTCGGAGCAAGCTCGGGAATAGAAATAGTTAATGGTATCGGCTAAAAGCGGTTAGGGAGGAACGGCATATGTATGCATTTACATATGTACTTATTGAGCTCTTTTGTATCGGGATTTTTTTGATGTTTATATTCAATCTCGACAGCTCGGTCGTAAGGCATAGAGATGTTTTACTGTTCAGAAGCGCTATAATAGCGGCTATTCTGTATGGTGTGATAGATATAGTCTGGTTATTAAATGAAATAGAATTTTTGAGGCTGTCAAAAAATTTCAATTATATAATAAACGGTGTGTCTATTTTGGCAGGGGTACATACCATATATTATTGGATAATTTATACCACAACAAAGATTCATTCCTATCTGCTTCAAAGCAGAAAGTTTCAAATAGCCTTAATCTTTCCTTATATAGTTTCCATTGTTCTTGTTTTAAGCTCTTATTTTACCGGCTGGATATACTACATAGACGAAAGCAACAGATATGCTCGAGGATCTATTTATTTCGTAATCCCTTTGATAGAATATCTTTATTTGTTGGTATTGATAGTTGAAGTTTTGCATCCGGGAAAAAATAAAAAAGATTCCGTTTCCATGAAGGAAAGGTATGCCCTTCTCCTGTCTTTTTTATCCTCCATATTGGTACTGGCGGTTAATGTCGTATTTTCCGGAACGCCCATAGCAATGATAGGCTTAACCCTGCCGTTTATGTTTATTTTTATCAATCTTCAAGCGGAGGGATTAAGCAATGACGCTCTTACGGGTCTTGGCAATAGGAAAAGTGCGATAGAGTATGTTACCGAAAGCATATCCGGAGTCGGTGAAAAAAGGCGGCTCTGCCTTATAGTGCTGGACGTGGATGATTTCAGATACATAAACAATATGTACGGTCATATATTCGGAGATACCGTATTGACTGCCGTTTCGGCTGCCGTTAAGCAGACCGCCCGCAGATATGAGGGCTTTTGTGCGAGATATGACAATGATGAATTTTTGATGGTGTTTGATAATTTGAATTCCTATATGCCCGATACCGTAATTTCATTTTTGGAGATTATGATTAAGGAGCAGAAGCTCGAAAAAGATATAGATCTTGATCATATAGGAATAAGCTGGGGATATGTCTTTTGCGATAATCCGAGGGAAACCTTTAATGAGCTCATGCGAAGAGCCTTAAATATGCTCACATCGGAAAAAGAGAGCAAGGCTAAGCTTAAGGAATACATGCAGACTGAAGAAGCATCCTTTGAAGGTGGAGCGGTGGACTGGAATATCACACATGCAAGTGCCGAAGAAATAGATAAGGTGACGCTTCTTCCCAAGATGTCATTTTTTATGAACCATATATTTGATTATATAATAAGCCCTCAAAATGCCGATCTGAAGGCGACAATGATATATTTTAATATCGAACACCTCAGATCCTACAATGAAGAGTTCGGATTTCATGCGGGAGACGAACTTTTAAAGCATTTTGCCGAGCTGCTTCAATTTAAATTTACAAATGATCTTATTTCGAGATTCAGATCGGATCATTTCGTCGTTGTCACTACTAAAGATGACATAAAAGAAAAAATAGATTTTATGCATGAAGCCGTTTATTCGTATAGACAGGAGATGTCCGTGCATGTAAGAGCCGGTATATATGAGATAAGCGATAAAAACGAAGCTCCGGGCGTAATGTGCGACAAGGCGAAGGCTGCCTGTGACAGTATAAAGGGTAATTACAGTGTAAATTACCGCTGCTATGATGAAAAGCTGGAAGAGGAACGACAGCAGACGGAATATATAATAAATCATTTTGATGAAGCCAGAGAAAAGGAATGGATAAAGGTTGCATATCAGCCCATCATCAATCTGGGAAGCGGAAAGGTCTGTGCGGCGGAGGCGCTTGCCAGATGGGAAGATCCGGTATACGGAATGATAATGCCCTCAAAATTTATAGATGTGCTTGAAAAGCATATGCTTGTATATAAGCTTGACCTTTATATATTGGATCGTATATGCAGGGATTTTTTGAATATAAAAGAAAGCTTCAAAGTTGCTCCTATAATGTCCTTTAATCTTTCAAGGCTTGATTTCGGACTCTGCGATATAGTATCCGAAATAATAAAAATAATGAATCAATATGGATTAAGCTCCAATGTTCTGGATGTTGAAATAACTGAAAGCGCCCTGTCTTTGGATGAAAAGTCGGTAAATACCTCAATAGAGGATCTTCATAATGCGGGCTTTTCCGTTCTTATGGACGACTTCGGAAGCGGGTATTCTTCACTTAATCTTCTGGCTTATACGGATTTTGATACCGTTAAACTGGACATGCTGTTCCTCAGGAATTTTGCTTCGGATTCCAATATAAAGATAGTGATAAAAAATCTTGTCAAGATGATTAAAGGAATGAAGAAAAAATCTCTTATAGAGGGTATAGAAACCAGGGAGCATTTGGATTTTGTTACAAGATCGGGTTTTAATTACGGTCAGGGTTATTACTACAGCAAGCCTTTGTTTTTGGAAGAATTTAAGAAGCTTATAGAAAATAACATTGAAGCTGAGAATTCATAAAAAAACCGTAGCTCCTTCAGGAGATACGGTTTTTTTATGAATTATATCTTATTCTGTATAAGGAACAACAGCGCCTTCATAGGTTGAATTGATATACTCGACTATTTCCGGAGATTTAAGAGCGGCTGTAAGGGCTGCGATCTTTTCCGAGGATTCATTTCCTTCAAGAACGGCTATTACATTAACATATTGCTGAATTGCTTCGCCCTGAGCTTCTTCCACCGCAAGAGCGTCTTTTTCCACGTTAAGTCCCGCCTGGAGGGCATAATTTCCGTTGATAACTCCGTAAGCTACGCTTGCAAGCTGCTTTGAGACCTGTTCCGCACCGACCTCGACGATTTTAAGCTCATTGGGATTTTCCACTATGTCGTTTACGGTAGCAGTTACGCCTGCACCGTCCGCAAGCTTTATAAGTCCCTCCTGCTGCAGTAGAAGCAGAGCTCGGGCTTCGTTTGTCGTATCGTTGGGAACGGCGATAGTATCTCCCTTTGCGATCTCGGAGAGGTCCTTTTTGGTTCCGCCGTAGATTCCGAAAGGCTCATAGTGGATTTTTCCGTTTTCGGCGATTACCAGATGTGTGTTGTTTTCCTCATTAAATGAATTGAGATAATTTACGTGCTGGAAATAGTTTGCGTCAAACTGTTTTGACTCAACCACATTATTCGGCTGTACATAGTCTTCAAATACGCTCACCTCCAGCGTATATCCTTCGGCTGCCAGGATTTCCTTTGCCTTTTCAAGGATTTCGGAATGAGGAGTAAGGGTTGCCGCTACGGTTATTTTCTTGTCGCCGTCAGCCTTTGAGACTTGACCGTCTTCTGCCGAGGAAGCCGCTTCCGTCCCGTCCGCACTTGAAGAAGATTTGGCGGAATCCGCCGTGCCTGCCGTATTTGAAGAGCAGCCGGCAAATGCGCCCACCGTAATTGAAGCTAAGAAAAGCAGTGACAAAAATTTCTTTTTCATGATTGTTACCTCCCGTGATTGTTGATGAATGTGTGGTCTTTTTATCGGAAAAATCTTTTTAGCTGTGTCTTCTGTCAAGCTTCAGAGCTATAAGATTTCCTATAAACTGAAAAATTTGAACCAGCAGTACCAGTATTATTACCGTAACCCATAAAATATCCGCCTTATATCTGTAATAGCCGTATTGTATCGCTATATTTCCAAGACCTCCTCCGCCTATGGTTCCCGCCATTGCGGAATAACCCAGTATGGTTCCCACGGTAATGGTGGCGCCTGATATAAGAGAAATTCTCGATTCTCCAATAAGCACTTTTCTTATTATGCTCAGAGTATCCGCTCCGATTGCCTGAGCCGCTTCGATTACCCCCCTGTCGACCTCATTAAGCGACGACTCCACCATTCTCGCTATAAGGGGTGACGCCGATATTACGAGCGGTACAATAACGGCTGTTGACCCGTAAGTCTTTTTTACAATCAGAAGAGTAAGAGGAAGTACCAGTATCAGCAAAATGAGAAAGGGTATGGATCTCATAATGTTGGTTATAAAATTCAGAATACCGTATATAATTTTATTAGGATGAAGTCCGTCCTTGCCGCTTATACAAAGAGCTATTCCCCAAGGAAGACCTATAACATATCCGAGCGCACTTGCAACCAAGGTCATATACAGGGTTTCGCCTATTCCCTTTATTATCATTAAAATTTCCGTTTCACCCATTTTAAGCTCCTATAAAAATCATTTAAAATTTAAAAATTCATTTCCAGATCGCTTACATCTTCAATTGCAAGCCCGTTTTCCTCAAGATATGCAATTTGCTTTGAAATAAGCTCCTCATCGCCTATAAGTCCGATTATCATTTCTCCTTTAGTTTCGGAATTCATGAGCCTTATATTCGCTTTTAAAATATTAACCGGAGCGGAAAATTTTATTATCATGTTTGAAATGACAGGCTCGTATAATGAAGCGCCGGTAAATACGATTCGTATTTTCTTTTTTTCCCTGATGGATTTATTTACCGAGCTTACGGCGTTAAAGGCCTTTTTTGCCTCTGACTGCGTTTCCTCTCCGTTGAGAGCTTTTTCTTCAATGAAAAGTCTTTTTGCCGCCTTGGATTTGGGATGGGCAAAAATATCTTCAACAGCTCCGTTTTCAACGATTTCACCGTCCTCTACAATGGCGACGTTTCTGCAAATCTCCCTTACCACTGTCATTGAATGAGTTATTATGACTATGGTTATTCCCATTTCGATATTTATCTGACGAAGAAGATCCAGTATCTGCTGAGTTGTTTGCGGGTCAAGTGCGCTTGTGGCTTCATCACAGAGAAGTATTTTCGGATCGCAGGCAAGAGCCCTTGCAATAGCCACTCTTTGCTGCTGTCCTCCCGACAGCTGAGCGGGATAGGAGGAAGCCTTTTCCGAAAGTCCCACTTTTTCAAGCAGTTTGAGAGCCTTTTCTTTTGCATTTGCCTTGGATATTCCGTGTACCGTCATCGGATAGCATACATTTTCCAAAACGCTGCATTGCATAAGCAAATTGAATTTTTGAAAAATCATTCCGATTGAGCTTCTAAGTTCTCTAAGCTCTTTTCCGCTCAAGCTTCCGAGATTTTTGCCGTCCACAGTTACGCTTCCGAGGCTGGGCTTTTCCAGGAAATTGAGGCAGCGGACCAGCGTGCTTTTTCCCGCTCCCGACATGCCTATTATTCCGTATATGTCACCCTCTTCCACGTTAAAGTTTATATTTCTGAGCGCTTCAACCTTGGCTTCTTTGTTTTCAAATGATTTTGAAAGCTCTTTTACCTCTATTATTGCCATTATCTTTTCCTTCAAATTCTTTTTTCACGGCTTTTAAAAAGCCCCGCCGTGTATATCGTGATAAGATAGCATAAAAAACGGAGCTTCGGTAATATCGGAAGTCTGCGGTTTGCCATAGATTAAAACTATGGCTGTGCAAAAACTATAATTCAAGCTATGGCTCAAGCTATGGCAAATAAAATATATTCGTAATATAATGCGTGGATATTAAATCGTACATGCAGGCACTGTCCGTACGGAAAGAGGAGCAATGGAAATAACAGCGGGAGAGTTGAATTCTTTAGATAAAGACAAATATATACTGGTTGACATCAGAATTGAGTCGGACAGGGAATACGGCTGTATACCCGGCTCCATATCTCTTTCTGCAAAAGAGCTTTTGGACGCTCCCCCGAAGGCTGAGGCTAAAAAGCTTATCATCTATTGTGAAAGGGGAGTTTTGAGTGAGTCTGCGGCGCATGAGCTTAGAAAAAGAGGTTATGATGCATACAGTCTCAAGGACGGCTATGTCAACTGGCTGCTTAATGAAATAAGTATAAGAAAAGCTTCGGAAGAGGAGGTTTGCCAAAAAGCGGAGCGGAGTATAAGAAAAAAATACAGAAAGGAACTGATGACTCCTTTTATAAGAGCGCTTAATACATACCGGCTCGTAAATGATAAGGACCGCATCTGTGTCTGCATTTCGGGCGGAAAAGACTCGATGCTTATGGCAAAGCTCTTTCAGGAGCTTAAAAGATACAGCAAGGTGGACTTTGAGGTCGAATATGCAGTAATGGATCCGGGGTATGCTGCGGAAAACCGCAGGATAATAGAGGATAATGCCGAGGTTCTGGGTGTACCGATTAAAATTTTCGAGTCGTCAATCTTCGATACGGTTTTTAATATTGAAAAAAATCCCTGCTATCTCTGCGCAAGAATGAGACGGGGCTATCTTTACAGGTACGCCAGAGAGCTTGGCTGCAACAAAATAGCCTTGGGGCATCACTATGACGACGTGATTGAAACCATACTGATGGGGATGCTGTACGGAGCACAGATACAGACCATGATGCCTAAGCTGCACAGCACCAACTTTGAAGGTATGGAACTTATAAGACCTATGTATTTTGTAAGAGAGGATGATATAAAGGCATGGAGAGATTATAGCGGTCTGCACTTTATACAGTGCGCATGCAGATTTACCGATACCTGTTCGACTGAAGGAAAGAGCAGCTCAAAGCGTCTTGAAATCAAAAAGCTCATAAGGCAGCTTAAGCTCTCCAATCCGGATGTGGAAAAAACCATATTCAGAAGCGTTGAAAACGTACATCTGGATACGGTTATAGCCTATAAAAAAGACGGGATAAAAAAGCATTTTCTGGACGAATATTGATAAATTCTCTAAAATCCGTCGTCATTTATATGAAGGCTTTAAATTACCATTTTTCAATATGTATTTTTGAGAAATTGAGATCATCCGTTGTGTGAGGCGTGGGGGGATTATCGATGAGCCCTATCGTCAAAAGTCCCTCAATTCTGATATCCATAGGAGAGTCGATAATACCTCTTACCAGGCTCTCGGCTGACACATTTGCGATATTTGACGGCAGATCCCTAAGCTGCAGCCAGCAGCTTCCAAGTCCGAGATCCGATGCCATAAGATGCATAAAGCCGAGATTTAATGCCGTGTCCTCTATCCATGTTGTTGATAATTTTTCATCCGCAAGAACTATTATGGCGGTGTCTGCGGTCATAAGAGCCTTTGAGCCGCCGGCACGGCAGTCCATCAACTTTTCCAAAGTGGATTTTTCTCTCACCAGTACAAACTCGAAAGGTCTGTTGTTCCTTCCTGTCGGAACTGAAAGACCGGCTGTAAGGATTTTGTTCAGATCCTCATCGGAAATCTTCCCTTCTTTATATGTACGTACACTGCGCCTGTTAAGCATAATATCCAAAAGACTCATAGCCAGCTCCTTATAAAAAAACGACAGTCCTCTTACAGTATATTTTTTTTCGGAGTTAAAATCAAATGTTTAGAGTGTATCATTTACTGAAAATTTTATAATTTGTTGTTTAAAAAAACACAAAACTGAATTATTATATGCAAATATAGAGTTTTTAAGCTTCTAAACAAAGGAAAATAAAAAATATTTTTATGAAAGGATGCGAAAGGAGAAAAAATGCTTAAGAAACTTAAGGCGAATAAGAAATTGAGGGGAGTATTGATTATAGCGGTAATAGTCATTGCGGTTGCCGTGTATCTTAAAGTATCGAGCTCAAATGCGGCTCAGGCGAATATGATTACGGAAAAGGCCGCTCTCAGGGATATAAGCATGTCAAAAAGCTTTACGGGTACGATAACGGCTTCCAATTACAGCGAAATAATCCCCGATCTTACAGGATATAAGATAACGGAAATTTTTGTGAAGGAGGGCGATCAGGTAAAGGCGGGAGATGTTATTGCAACCCTGGATACCGAAGGCTTGAAAAATCAGATCGCTCAACAGGAAGCCAATCTCAGAAAGGCTGCCAATCAGGCGGGCGTAGCATATCAGCAGGCAAACAAAACATACACCGATTATAAAACCAATTTGGAGGACGGCTTAAATACACAGATACAGGGAGCCGTTTCACAGCTTGACGGAGCCACATCGAACCTTGTAGCGGCGCAGCGGGGCTACAATGATGAAGTAGCTCTTAACAACAAGGGAATGAGCTCCGCCATCATAGGAGCTCAGAGTGCGGTTACGAGCACGTATAATCAGGTTCAGGAGGCTCAAAGAGTTCTTAAAGCCATTCCCGCCGGCGGAGACAAGTCTGCCGCCGAGCTTTCACTTTCGTCCGCATGGGCTGCTTATAATCAGGCGGTTAAGTCCTATGAAGCCGCCAAGATAACCGAGGAAAGCACCTTAACTTCCAAGTATGACGCTCTTATTACCGCACAGACGAATTATTTAAATTCGGTAGATTCGTACAATGCTGCGGTAAGAGGCGCTCAGCAGACTCTTGGAGATCATGCTCTCAGTCTTCAGGCTGCGGCGGTAAATACCGATAATACGGCAATGAAGCTTCAAATTGAAAATCTGCAGAGAGATCTTTCAAGATGCAATATGGTTGCGCCGGTTGACGGAACGATAACTGAGCTTGTCGGAAAGGTTGGAGATCTCAGCGCAAAAACCGCCATATGCAAGGTTACGGACTTTTCAGTCATGCATATCAAGATAAAAATAGGAGAATACGATGTTTCCGATACGGAAATAGGTGATAAGGTCAATGTGCATGTGGAAGCATCGGGCATTGATTATGAAGGTAAAATATCAAAAATAGCAAAGACGGCTACCGTTACAAACGGAGTTGCATATTTTGAAGCGGAAGTAAGCTTTGAAGCTGACGAAAAAGTCAGAAGCGGAATGAGCGCCGAAGTTACATTGGTTACGGCTGAAGCAAAATCCGCAGTGACAGTTCCGTCGGCAGCCATAACTACGGGAGAAGACGGAAACTCATATGTGACGGTTGTAAACGGCACTTCAACCGAACAAAGAAAGGTAAGTCTCGGAATAACGGACGGTTTTTATACCGTAATCACCGAAGGCTTGAAAGAAGGTGAAGAGGTCAGATATACCGTGGCGACTCAGGATATGACATTTGCCACATCCAGCGGCTATGAGACCCCGGAAGGCGGTGAGTAATATGCCGGAAATCATTTTGAAGATGGAAAAAATAAATAAGAGCTATAAAACCGGCGGTGAAATATTTCAAGCTCTTAAGGATGTGGATTTAGATGTTGAAAGCGGAGAGTTTCTTGCCGTGCTCGGACCTTCGGGATCGGGCAAATCCACTCTTATGAATATAATAGGCTGTCTTGACGTGCCCACGTCGGGAGAATATATACTGGGAGGGAAAAAAATATCGGAAGAGGATGAGACCGGTCTTTCTCATATAAGAAATAAACAAATAGGTTTTATCTTTCAGTCATTTTACCTGCTTCAAAAGCAGACAGCCTTTCAAAATGTCGAGCTGCCTCTTATATATGCCGACATGCCCATAGCAGAGAGAAAAGAGAGGGTTGAGGAGGTTTTGAGAAAGGTAGGATTGGGAGATAAAATGCAGAATCTTCCCAGTCAGTTATCCGGAGGACAGCAGCAAAGGGTTGCAATTGCAAGAGCCGTTGCCAACAGACCTTCCATATTGCTTGCAGACGAGCCTACCGGAGCGCTTGACCAAAAAACGGGTGCTCAGGTTATGGAGCTTTTCCACGAGCTCAATGAAGAAGGAAATACCATTATCATGATTACTCATGATGCCAAAATAGCTTCACACGCAAAGCGTATAGTGAAAATTTTGGATGGAAAAATCGGGGAAGGAGTATTGGAAGATGCGTAATTTAAGGACAATAAGACAAAGCTTCTCAATGTCCATACAAAATATAAAAAGCAATAAGATGAGATCGTTTCTTACCATGCTCGGTATAGTCATAGGAGTTGCTTCCGTAATAGCGCTTATTACGATAGTGGAAGGCTCCACGGCGTCGATTTTGTCCGAATTTTCAGGAATGGGCGCAGGCACGTTGTCCGTAAACATATCCGGTACTCCTCTTAAGGACGGGCTTAATGAAAATGATATGATAAGTCTTTCCAAGGTTGAAGGAGTAAAAGGGGTGTCCCCGTCGGTTTCAATCAATACGGATATAGTAAGTGACGGCGTCTTATATAAAAAGGTCACTGTTGAAGGTCGTGATGAAACGTATTTTCTGAACAATAACCTCAAGATAGACGGGAGAAGCTTTAATTCTTCCGATATGTCGGGAGATTCAAAGGTGGCTATAATAGATCCCAACTTAAATAAAACGGTATTTGACGGCAAAGCAAGGATCGGAAGCAAGATAATGCTGAACGGATATACCTATACTATCGTGGGTATACAGGGAGAGGCTGCGAATTCACTGACGGGACAAAACAGATCGTCGGGATCGGGAACCATAACTATTCCGTGGAGAAACGCTCTTCATATAGCCGGCAGAAATACGGTAACGGGCCTTAATGTATATATTGAGGAAGGTTCGGACATCAATCTTGTAAGCAAAAGGCTTGAAGCCGCACTTCTTAAAGTATTTAACCAAAATAAAGAAGCATATTCCGTAATGAACATGGAAAGCCTTCTGAGCGCAATTAAGAATGTTACAAACATGATGGCGGGTATGCTTGGAGGAATAGCTTCAATATCGCTGTTGGTAGGCGGCGTCGGCATAATGAACATGATGCTCACATCCGTTTCCGAACGTACTAAGGAAATAGGTCTCAGAAAGGCGCTTGGAGCGGAGCCGTTCAGGATACAGCTTCAATTTTTGATAGAGTCGGTTACACTTTCGGTGATCGGAGGTATAATAGGTATAGTCTTGGGCTTGCTTATAGCATATGTGGCATCTATACTTCTCAAAAACGAGTTTGCAATATCACCTAATGCGATAGCGATAGGCGTAGGCTTTTCGACGGCTGTGGGAGTGATATTCGGCTGGGCTCCGGCAAGGAGAGCAAGCAGACTCAACCCGATAGACGCCTTGAGAACCGATTGAAGCAGCGGAAATATCTTAAATCACATAGTAAAATTTTATGGAAAAAGTTAATAAAAATATCATGACTTTATATAACAGCAGGAGAAGAATATGATTAAGAAAAATATTAAATTAAAAGTCTCTCTCATTTTGTCCTCACTTATGGCGGCTGCGCTGATATTTACGGTTAACCCGATAGCCGCACAGGCTAAGCCTGCTTATAACACAAAATGGAAAAACGCATACTCATGGACGGAGCTTATAGCTCCCGCTCTAAGCAAGAACACGGATGCAAGGGGTGTGTATGAGCAGCTTAAATCGGGAATCCAGTATCAGCTTATATCAGACGGCGATATTTTGAGCCTTTACAGAAGAGAGGGAAGCGTTGCTCCCGTAGAGGCTTTGAGAATGCTTAATGCGGAAGGTCTTGTATCGGGTTATCTTTATAAAACGGTTTCAGGACTTCCTCTTACGGCGGCGGATCTTTCCGATGTATACAATACAGATTATTATTACAATGCCAATCCTGATCTTCAGCTTGCAATAGGCTACAATCCCGACGCTCTTTTTTCGCATTTTATAACAAGCGGAATGGCTGAGGGAAGACAGGGAATAGGAAACTTCAATGTAGCAAACTATGCAAAGAAAAATCCCGCAGTGGAAAAATTGTACGGAAAGAATTATACTATGTATTATTATCATTACATTTTGTTCGGAAAGGCTGCCGCAAGTAGAGGTCATTAAGCTCTGAATAGACCTTTTGCATAGGAGAAATGAAAACTTATGTACAACAAAATAAAAAAGCCGGAGCAGACTATATATATTGTTTTATTTGTTGTATTTGCCTGTGCTATTTTTTGGGCTATATTGACAATAATAGATATGCGGGAAGCATCTCATATAGCGGATTATTCAGGACTTGTAAGAGGTGTTTCACAAAGAGTCATAAAGCTTGAAATAGCGGGTGAGCCTAATGATAAGCTTATCACCTATGTTGACGAGGTTGTATATTCTTTAAAAAACGGCGAAAAAAAATATGGATTAAGCAAAATCAGTAACATTCGCTTTCGGAACAGTCTTGAAGAACAGATCGGATACTGGGATGATTTAAAATATGAGATCAGCTATGCGAGAAAGTTCGGCTGGGAAAAATCCGATATTATCAGAATGAGCGAGTTTTATTATGAGCTTTGTGACAAGACGACTTCAATCGCCGAGGATTATACGGAAGGTCAGATATCGGACTTAAAGATAGCCGGAATCATCATAATTTCCATAATACTTATTTTTTCGTTTATTCTGGGTAGAAAATCCATTGAATCCGCCGTAGAGCGCAGGAAAAATGCGGTTCTTAACCAAAGAGTGTATTATGATGAAGCGACGGGAGTCAGAAACAGAAATTTCTTTGATGAATTTTTTCAGGAAATGGCGGTTTCCA
>CAUVOD010000043.1:0-19323 GCA_963553525.1 uncultured Lachnospiraceae bacterium
ACTTGATTTTAAAGCCGCCTATGAGCTCGGAGCGAGATATTTATTTTCGGCGGTTGAAATATCAAAAGAAGCTGCAAACAGACTGGGGCTTGAGCTTATGAGAAAGGAGCCTTTTGCGGGAACTTTTTCATATTATGAGATATATTTGTATAAAATCCGCTGCCGTACCTGAGAACGGTATTTTTATAAGATATTTAAAGATACTGAAAAGAGCGGAGGTTTGTTTTCACGCTTTGAAATGATATTTTCACAGAATATTAAATGTCTGTAAAAGTCGAATTCTTGACCGCATAGGCTTTAAATTGTATACTTATGAGGCTTATATTGACTTTAGGTGTTGCCGTCAGGTGTTCGGTCTTGTAAATGTAAATTAAGGAGAGTGATAAATCTGTATGGACGACGGCAGTCGATCGTCTTGGATTGTAATAGTAGTAGTTCTGATAGTAATGGCTTGTATTTTCGCAGTTTGCGAAACGGCCTTCGCTTCTGTTTCCAGGATTAAATTAAAAACTCGTGCCGATAAGGGCGACGTAGGGGCAAAGAGAGCCTTATATGTCACGCAGCACTTTGATCGTGCAATAACAACGCTTCTTATATGCACAAATATAGTTCATCTTGCAGCCGCTTCCGTAGTAACCGTAAATGTTACCCGGATTTTCGGCTTGTCCGCCGTTACCGTATCCACTTTGATAACGACCCTTGTTGTTTTCTTTTTCGGAGAAATGCTTCCGAAGAGCGTGGCACGCAAATATTCTGAAAGCATAAGTGTCGCCACAGCAGGTATGCTTTCGGTTTTGATGTTTATATTTAAGCCCGCTTCAAGCCTGCTTTCTCTGATAGGCAATAAAATATCGGCTTTGACTGATAGAGACAGTGAAACCACCGTTACGGAGGGGGAACTGTATGACATAATAGATGATATGACCGAGGAGGGTACTCTTGACGAGGTTCAGGGAGATCTTATTTCATCGGCGCTTTCTTTTGGAACCGTTACGGTTGAGACTATTTTAACTCCGAGAATGGATATAGCCGCAGTAGATATTTCCATGTCTCCGGAGGATATTTTAGCCTATGTAAACAGTCAAAATCATTCCAGGCTGCCCGTATATGAAGGAAGCATAGACAGAGTGGTCGGTATACTTCAAATTAGAAAATTTATAAAGGCGTATATCAGGGAAAAGGAAAATCTCGATGTAAGGAGCCTTTTAAGCGATCCGTACTTTATTCATCAATCAACCAAAATTGACGATCTGCTTAAGGTTATGTCAAGAGAAAAGCTGAATATAGCCATCGTTACGGATAATTACGGCGGTACGCTCGGACTGGTTTCGGTTGAGGATATTTTGGAAGAGCTTGTCGGAGAAATCTGGGATGAGGATGACAGAGAGGTTGAAAATATAATACGCCTGTCGGATACGACTTACAGCGTAAATGCTCAGGAACATGTGATTGATGTTCTGGAGGAGCTTGATATTCCTTTTTCTCTTGAGGATGAGGAAAAAATCGAAAATAAGCTTATGAGCGAGTTTGCATATGAGTCGTTTTCGGAAATCCCAAAAGAGGGAGACAGCTTTAAGTATCTTAATTTGGAAATATCCGTAATCAGCATGAAGCTGAACAGGATTGTAAGGCTCAGAGTGAGGATTCTTCCCAAGGAAGAGGAGGAGTCAGGTGTAAAGACGGATATCGAGGATAAAAAATAATGGTATATATATGTGTTGTCTCAATAATATTATGTATAGTGTTGAGCGCATTTTTTTCGGCAGCCGAAATGTCTTTTTCATCAAACAACAGAGTAAGATTGGAGCATATGAAGGATGAAGGAGATAAGAGGGCTAAAGCGGCTCTTTTCATAACGGAGCAGTATGATAAGGCTCTATCAGCAATACTGGTTGGAAATAATCTTGTAAATATTGCGTCATCCTCGCTTGCGTCAGTTTTGGTGATTCTGACTCTGGGGGAGAGCTATGCCTGGCTTTCTACGTTTATTCTCACGGTTTTAGTAATTATTTTCGGTGAAACCGTTCCCAAAATAAGTTCTCAAAAAAATGCTACGGGGCTTTCTCTATTGTTGGCTTTTCCGGTCAGGGCGCTGATGTTTATACTGACTCCGGTAACCTTTGTGATAGTAGGCATGGTCAATCTGCTTACGTCGGGACTTAAGGGAGAGACGGAAAATGATGCCGAGCAGGGAATAGAAGAGCTTCATACCATAATAGAAAAGGCGGAAGATGAGGAGGTTCTGGACGAGGATGCGTCCGAACTTGTGAGTGCCGCAATAGATTTTTCGGACATACAGGCGTCGGAGGTCATGACTGCAAGGGTTGATATTACGGCGATAGATATAGACGATGATATAGAAGAAATAATGGAAACCGTTGAAGAGCTTATTTATTCGAGGATACCCGTTTATGAGGAATCCATTGATCATATAGTAGGTATTCTTTCTATGAATCATTTTCTTAAAGCTGTGGTGGAAGAAAAAGAGGTCAATATAAGAGGACTTTTAATGGAACCCTGCTATGTATATAAGACCATGAAGCTTCCGCAGGTACTCTCGGTCCTTAAGGAGTCGCATCAGCATCTCGCCGTTGTTACAGATGAATATGGGGGAACTCTGGGTGTCGTTACGCTTGAGGATGTGCTTGAGACTCTCGTGGGTGAAATATGGGACGATACCGATACGGTCGAAGAAGATGTTGTAGAGCATGAAAACGGGATTTATGAGCTTGACGGAGATATGTCCATACATGATTTTATAGAACTTATGGACTGGGACGAGGATTCGTTTGATTATGAATCGGAGACTCTCGGAGGCTGGACCATAGAAATGCTGGACGCTTTTCCTTCAGTCAATGACAGCTTTGAATATAAAAATGTCAAGTTCACCATTATGGAGGTTGAAGAGAGGAGAATAAAAAGGGTAGAGGTAAGGCTCTTAAACCCGGATAATCAAAATGAGAAATCCGAAGAATAGCTGATAACGAAAAACGCTTTTACATCCCGTATCTGAAATAAAACGTGATAAAAATTTCAAACTTTAAAAAATTGTTGTATAATAAAAAGCCTCTATTTTAGGGGGAAAAGGTTTCTATTCAGAAAGGAAGCAGTATGTCCGGACATTCAAAATTTGCCAATATCAAGCATAAAAAGGAAAAAAATGATGCGGCTAAAGGGAAGATATTTACCATTATCGGAAGGGAGATAGCCGTTGCGGTAAAAGAGGGCGGTCCCGATCCTAATAATAATTTTAAGCTTGCAACCGTAATAGCCAAGGCAAAGGCAAATAATATGCCCAATGACACTATTGAGCGGGGCATCAAAAAAGCTTCGGGTGCAGAGAGCGGAGTCGATTATAAGGCTATAACCTATGAAGGTTATGGTCCCGGAGGCATAGCGATCATTGTAGAAACGCTTACAGACAATCAGAACCGAACGGCAGCCAATGTCAAGAGCGCCTTTTCAAAGGGCGGCGGAAATGTCGGAACTCCCGGCTGCGTTTCGTTTATGTTTGATAAAAAGGGTCAGATTCTCATTGACAAGGAAGACTGCAAAATGTCAGCCGACGAGCTTATGCTCCTTACTCTTGATGCGGGAGCCGATGATTTTAATGAAGAAGAGGACAGTTTTGAGATTTTATGCTCAACGGAAAATTTCCCTTCCGTGAGCGAGGCTGTTACAAAAGCGGGTGTTGCCGCTATTTCTTCCGAAATAACAATGCTTCCTCAAAATTATGTCACCATAAGCGATGAGGCTCATATCAAGGGTATGCAGAGGATTTTGGATATTCTCGATGAGGATGATGACGTACAAAATGTTTATAATAACTGGAGCGAAGATTGATGGTTTTTAAAAAGCATATAGGCTCTTATATCGGGCTTGTATTATTTGCAGCCTCTTGTCTGCTTTGTATATTTATGTATGCAAAGGAATTTTTCACAGTAATAGCGGGGGATGAAAAGTCCGCTTTGTTTGCATGCGCTTATGCTGCGGCGCTTATGATAATAACCCTGATTATTGCGTTGATATTGAGAAAGCTTTCAAAGACGCTGTATTTGAAAAAAAATAAAGCTGCTTTAAAAGCGGAAAGAGGCACTCTTAACTGGGATAGTATAAGCATAGCACTGTCCGTTATTATTTTCGGAGCGGGTGCATTTGCAGCTTTCTTTTCACGGGAGAACGGTAAAGAGCTTAATTTCAGGCTGTTTTCAGCTTTTTTGATGATAATAGCGATTCGGACTCTGGGAGGCAGGCTGTGTTCCGTTATAAGTGGAGCCGTAATGCTGTTTTTTCCGGTATGTACAAGCGTTTCTCATGAGACTGAGACAATGTTTTGGCTTATAGCTTCAGCCGGAATGTTGGCGGCAGCCATGTATGCGAGATATTCAAGCGATCCGGATCTTAATTACCATATGGTTTTAAAAATTTCCATCAGTATTTTTTCCGGCTTTTTTACGGGAGTATTCTTGGGTTGGGAAAGCGGTCTCATTTTCCTGCTTTTAATTCCGCTTTTCTCCTTAGGGCTTAGAAGAGTTTCATTGGCGAGAAGTATTGTATTTTTTATCACATATTTAATTTCGGCAATCTTTGGCTTTTTGATATGCACAGGAGGCGATTATAAGCCGTTTTTAGAATTTTTATCGGGCACATTTCGTGCACTGCCGAATCGGGAGATCACCGATGTACTTCTGTTTTTGCCGCTTTCTTCCGCCTGCCTTTTGTCTGTTTGGGCATTTATACTCGGAAAAAATTACGAAAGAGTTGTTTTATGGATGTTTTTAGCTGCTTATGCACAATATGCCGCAGTATGTGTTCAAAGGAACGACTTGAATATGCAAGGCTTTGCGGTATTTATGATGTGTATTTTGATCACCTCTTCGGTAAGCTCCTTATTGACCTCATATAACATGGAAATGGCAATCGAAAGAATACTCGGAGCCAAGATTACAAATAATAAAGCGGATAAAGTCCCTAAGGCGGAAGACAAGGAAGACGCTAAGGCCGATGCTGTTGACAAGGAAAAAGAAAAGGATAAGGAGTCGGAGAATACGGTATTTTCAAAAGAGGATTTAACTGATTCAAAGAAAAAGGTTGAAACCGATAACGGATCTGAATATAGGAGGAATGAAAATATGGCTTCCGTAAAGGGTGAAGGCGAACTGGAAATAATAAATATCAGAGATGAAAAAGAAAGCTTGGTTCCGGAAGGAATGGTACTTCCTCAAGCGGAAGAGGATGAGACGCCCAGAGACCTTCCCGGATTTGCAAAGGATAGAAGCGTGATTAAGCTTAAAAAGCTCTGCAAGGATTTAGGACTTGAAGCTTATGATATGGAAGGTATAGTAAACAGCTTTTTGAAGGAAGATTCTATATCGCCCGAGGATATAGATGCCCTTATAGATAACGTATACGGAGCTATGAGAAGCGGAAAGCTGGAAGAGATCTTCGAAGCCGCCATCAAGGATCTGAAGAAAATTAATTCCGAAAATCCCGATACCGCTTCGGATATTGATGAACATAGCAGTACGGTCAAATATAAATTTGACATAGATATTTCAGAAGAAGATGATTTTGATATATAAAACTGACGGGAGAGCTTAATGAAGGAATTTAAGATACATGACAGTTTTGAGCTGATAGAAGAGCGGGATTTGAAGGATTTATCAAGCAAAGGTCTGCTTCTTTCACATAAAAAAACCAAAGCCAGAATAGCGCTTATACTTAACGATGATGAAAATAAGGTTTTTTATATAGGTTTTCGTACTCCTCCCAAGGATTCTACCGGAGTTGCGCACATCATTGAGCATACGGTATTATGCGGTTCCGAAAAATATCCTTTAAAAGATCCTTTTGTGGAGCTTATGAAGGGCTCTTTAAATACCTTTTTAAATGCCATGACGTATCCGGACAAAACCGTTTATCCGGTTGCAAGCTGCAACGATACGGATTTTCAGAATTTGTGCTCCGTATACATGGATGCGGTTTTAAGGCCTAATATATATAAGGACGAGCGTATATTTAAGCAGGAGGGATGGCATTACGAGCTTGAATCAGGCGAGTCCGAGCTTAAGCTCAACGGTGTTGTTTACAATGAAATGAAAGGAGCTATGAGCCTTCCCGACAGGGTGCTTAATGATGAAATACTGTCGTCCCTGTATCCTGATACAACATATGCGATAAATTCGGGAGGCGATCCTGATTTTATTCCCGATCTGACTTATGAAAATTATCTTGAATTTCACAGAACATACTATCATCCTTCAAACAGCTATATCTTTTTATACGGAGATATTGACGTATATGAAAAATTGGAGTGGCTTGACAGGGAATATCTGTCCCGATATGACTATCTTGAGGTTGATTCCAAGCCTGAAATTCAAAAGCCCTTTGATCGTAAAAAGGATATAAGAAAGCCCTATTCCGTTATGGAGGACGACAGCGTCACGGATAACGGCTATTTGTCCTATAATATCTGCATAAGAGATGAAATAAATGTAGAGCTTCTGGCTGCATTTGACGTACTTGATTATGCCCTGTGTTCCGCTCCCGGTGCGGTTTTAAGACAGGCTCTTCTTGATGAGGGTGTTTGTGATGACGTATATACGTTATCCGAAAGCGGACTCAGGCAGCCGTTTTTTTCCGTCGTATGCAGAGGCTCTGACGAGAGTAAAAAGGAACTTTTTTTGGATACGATACAAAAAACTCTTGAAAAAGTTGAAAGAGAAGGCTTCGATAAAAAAACCTTGCTTGCGGCAATAAATTCCGATGAATTCAGATTTTTTGAAGCCGATTTCGGAAGCGCCCCCAAAGGGCTCGTGTACGGTTTGAAAATGCTTGATTCATGGCTCTATGATGATAAGAAGCCGTGGTCCTTTATAGATATTAAGGAGCTTTATTCGGAACTTAAGAAAAAGGTTCAGACAAACTATTATGAAGAGCTTTTAAGGAAATATATACTGGACAATACACATAAATCGGTGGTCAGTCTTTATCCGGAAAGAGGCTTAAGCTCCAAAAAAGAAAAAGAAATAACTAAAATGCTTGCCGAAAAAAAGGCAGGCATGTCCGATGACGAGATAAACAGGCTTATTGAGGAAACTGAGGATCTTAAGCGTTGGCAGCAGACTCCGGAAACGGAAGAAAATAAACTCAAAATACCCAGACTTACGAGGGCGGATTTAAAGCGTGAAGCCGAGCCCTTCTTTAATGAAGAAAGGATGGAGGGCGACGTTAGGGTTCTTTTTCATGATATACAGACAAACGGCGGAATTTGCTATATCAATTTTATTTTTGATATGGAGCATGTGCCGGAGGACTTATTTAAAAGCCTCGGTCTTTTCAGAATAATGCTTGGGCTTGTCGATACGGGATCATATTCGTATACGGAATTTTCAAATGAGATAAATATACATACCGGAGGTTTATCTACAAGCTTTTCCTTATATCCGGGGAGAAAAGATGCTGATAAATTTATAAAAACCTTTGAAATCGGAATAAAATTAAAAAAAGAAGAAATGTCAAAGGGATTTGAGCTTATAAAGGAAATGATCGGCTCGTCAAAATTTGACGATGACAAGAGGTTTAAAGAAATTATAGAGGAGGCTAGAGCTTCGTTTAAGGATTCCATGAGCTACAGGACGGACAGAGCCGCAGCTTCAAGAGCTCTATATCATATTTCCCGCACTTCAATCATAACAAGCATAACAAGCGGATATGAAACCTTTAAGCTTATAGAAAAGCTTGATGATGACAGCATTATAGGCATAAGGCTCAGGGCAAAGGAAGCGAAAAAGCTTAAGAAGCTTACCGAGCTTCTGTTCAGACCTGAAAATATGCTTTTGGACATTACGGCGACAGAGGACGGTTATGAGGCGTTTGCAAAAGAAGCGGGAAATTTCAGTTCCTGTCTGTTTGATACACCTGCGGTTGAAGGAAGCTTCGAGCCGGTTCCGGAAAAAGCAAATGAGGCTTTTCAAACAGCGGGGCAGGTACAGTTTGTCGCAAGAGCCGGAAATTACCTTAACAAGGGGCTTGAATATACGGGGGCTCTGCACGTATTGAGGGTATTGCTCAATACGGATTATCTGTGGAATAAGATCAGAGTTCTCGGAGGTGCATACGGAGCTTCGGCTTCATTCGGAAGAAACGGAGACAGTTATTTTGTAAGCTACAGGGATCCGAATTTAAAAAACAGCATTGATGTTTTCGAAAAAGCGTCAGAATATATACGTAATTTCGAAGCTGATGAAAGGACTCTTACAGGCTTTGTAATATCGGCAATATCGGATATGGATGTTCCCAAAACCCCGAGCATTAAGGGTAATTATGCGCTTATTCAGTATATGACGGGTACAAGCTGCGAGGATCTTCAAAAGGTAAGAAATGAAATTTTGGATATAACGGCGGAGCAGTTAAAGGATCTTTCCAAATATATTGATGCGTTTATGTCCGACGAGCAGCTTTGTGTAATAGGAACTGCCGAGGCTATTGAAGAAAACAGAGAGCTGTTTGATAAGATTGACAAGCTGTTTCATGATGATGAGAAGGATATCGGATAAAAATATAATAGTCCGAAATGTCCGCCGATTACGGCTTAAGCTTCTATGAAAAATCGGCAAATAAAAACGTAATGTATGCAATTATTACAGCTTTAAGTGATTTCAGGAGAGGACACAAATTGTGGATACGGAAAAAATCAATTTCAGATGCGGCTTCGTAACTCTTATAGGCAGACCCAATTCCGGCAAATCCACGCTTATGAACAGACTTATAGGCGAGAAGATTGCCATAACCAGCGCCAAGCCTCAGACAACAAGAAATCAGATACGTACAATATACACGGATGATGAAGCCCAGATTATTTTTGTGGACACTCCCGGGGTACACCTTGCCAAAAACAGACTCGGTTCATTTATGGATAATGCCGCCAGATCGGCGCTTAAGGACGTGGATGCGGTAATATTCGTAACGGAGGCGGGAGGCTCTCCCGATGATATTGAAACCGAACTTTTGGAGGAAATTTCAAAGTCGGCTTATAATGCGCTGCTTGTGCTTAACAAGACGGATGAACATTCTGCGGAAGATATTGAAGAAGCCGGGAAAAATTATTCAAGACTGCTCCCGAACGCAAGGGTCTATACGGTGAGCGCCCTAAGAGGCGAGGGTACGGCTGCGCTTATAGACGGAATAAAAAAAATGCTTCCGCTTTCGGAAGCCCTGTATGACGATGATGAGCTTACCGATCAGCCTATAAGGGACATAGCGGCTGAAATTGTCAGGGAAAAGGCTCTCCGCCTGCTTGACGAGGAGGTGCCGCACGGAATAGCCGTAAATGTGAACAAGCTGCGTGAGCGAAGGCTTGCGGACGGCGGCATGATAACGGATATAGAAGCCGACATAATATGCGAAAAGGAGTCTCACAAGGGCATTATTATCGGAAAAGGCGGCAGAATGATAAAGAAAATAGGTTCGATCGCCAGAGCGGATATTGAGAAGCTTCTTGATATGAAAACTAATTTGCAGCTTTTTGTCAAGGTGAGAAAGGACTGGAGAAATGATGAGCTCCAGCTTAAAGGCTTGGGGTATAGAGATAGAAAATAACAGTGTAAAAAGAACAATAGGTTTATGTTGGACGTAAGGCAGGAAGTTCACGGAATGGTTATAAAGCATAATCCGGTCGGAGATTATGATCAGCTTGTGACCCTTCTTACAGCTGAAAAAGGAAAGATAAACGCTTTTGCCAGAGGAGTAAGGCGTATGGGGGCAAGACTCAGCGGTTCCATAGAGCCGCTAAGTCTCGGCTCGTTTTTTTTATATGCGGGAAAGAATTCATATACCATAAACGAAGTAAAAATAAGTGAATATTTTGAAGGACTCAAAAAAGACTTGAAAAAAGTGACCTATGCGTCTTTTTTTCTTGAGCTTGCCGATTATTATAACCATGAAAATATTGAAGCTTCGGACTATTTGAATTTGCTGTATATTTCTCTGAAAGCGATAGATGCGGGAGAAGGGCGTTTCTCATACGAGCTTGTAAGGTGCGCTTTTGAAATACGATCAATAGTGATAGACGGTACTTTTCCCGGATCCTTGAATGTGGGAGCAAGGCTTGACGGAACCAAAGCCGCAATTTCGCATATTTCGTGTGTCGATATCAGAAAAATATTGTCGTTTAAGGTAGAGGACGAGGTGCTTAAGGATTTAAAAAGGGTCACAAAAACGCTGAGAAACAGATTTGTTGAAAGAAAGCTTAACAGTATTGAAATGCTGGGTATGTATGAGGAAATTTAGAAGCATATTCAAGCTGGAAGCGCCTGTCGATATCTGATATAATATTGCGGTCTGTATAAGGGCAAATTAATAAATATGCAAAAAGTATGCATTAAATTATAAGGGGATGACTTATGAAACGTGAAGATGTGACAATGGAAAAAGTGATCGCGCTGTGTAAGAGCAGAGGCTTTGTCTTTCCGGGAAGCGAGATTTACGGAGGTCTTGCAAATACCTGGGACTACGGCAATCTGGGAGTTGAATTTAAAAACAACGTAAAAAAAGCATGGTGGCAGAAGTTTGTGCAGGAATCCCCTTACAATGTGGGTGTGGACTGCGCCATACTTATGAATCCCCAGACCTGGGTCGCAAGCGGACATCTTAAGAGCTTTTCCGATCCTCTCATGGATTGTAAGGAATGTCATGAGCGTTTTCGTGCGGATAAGATAATAGAGGATTTTGCAGATGAAAATTCGATAAAGCTTGATTCGTCCGTAGACGGCTGGACTCATGAGAAGATGAAAAAATTTATTGATGATAATAATATCGCCTGCCCCACCTGCGGCAAGCATGATTTTACGGATATCAGACAGTTCAATCTCATGTTCAAAACCTTCCAGGGGGTAACGGAGGACGCCAAAAATACCGTTTATTTAAGACCCGAAACGGCTCAGGGTATATTTGTCAACTTCAAAAATATACAGCGTACCTCAAGAAAGAAGCTTCCCTTCGGAATCGCTCAAATCGGAAAGAGCTTCAGAAATGAAATAACTCCCGGAAACTTCACCTTCCGCACAAGGGAGTTTGAGCAGATGGAGCTGGAATTTTTCTGCGAACCCGGCAGTGATCTTGAGTGGTTCGATTATTGGAGATCATACTGTGTAAATTGGCTTAAGGCTCTTGGAATGAAGGAAGATCAGATCAGGCTCAGAGATCATGATAAAGAAGAGCTTTCCTTCTATTCAAGGGCGACCACCGATATAGAATTTTTATTCCCGTTCGGCTGGGGAGAGCTTTGGGGGATAGCGGACAGAACCGATTATGATCTTACCCAGCATCAAAACACTTCGGGTGAAGATCTTACATATTTTGATGATGCCAAAAACGAAAGGTATATCCCCTTTGTAATAGAGCCGTCTCTCGGTGCCGATCGCGTAACTCTGGCTTTCCTTTGCGCCGCCTATGATGAAGAGGATCTCGGAGACGGAGACATGCGCACGGTTATGCGTTTCCATCCGGCGCTTGCACCTGTTAAGGCTGCGATACTTCCTTTGTCAAAGAAGCTTTCCGAGCCTGCCGAAAAGATTTATTCAAGACTGTCAAAGAAATATAATTGCGATTATGATGTTGCGGGCAATATAGGTAAAAGATACCGCAGACAGGATGAAATAGGAACGCCCTTCTGCATAACCTACGATTTCGACTCGGAAGAGGATCACAAGGTAACGGTCAGAGAGAGAGATTCCATGAAGCAGGAAAGAGTTGCCATTGACGAGCTTGAGGCATATCTTGCGGATAAATTCGACTTTTGAATTTGATATTTATTACAGGCTTATAACTAAGATCAGAGGTAACGATAAATGAGCTACGGTGTAAATGATTTAAGACGCATGTTTCTCGAATTTTTTGAGAGACAGGGACATTTGGTAATGAAAAGCTTTTCGCTCGTTCCGCATAATGACAATTCGCTTCTTTTAATAAATGCGGGTATGGCGCCTTTAAAGCCATACTTTACAGGTCAGGAAGTTCCTCCCCGCAGCAGAGTCGCCACCTGTCAGAAATGTGTAAGAACCGGAGATATAGATAATGTGGGAAAAACCGCAAGACATCTTACCTTTTTTGAAATGCTCGGCAATTTCTCTTTCGGAGATTATTTCAAAAAAGAGGCTCTTGTATGGACATGGGAGTTTCTTACCAAAGACTGCGGACTTGATCCTGACAGACTTTATCCCTCTATCTTCATGGATGATGATGAAGCTTTTGATATATGGACAAAGGTTATAGGGATATCGGAGGACAGAATCACCAAGTTCGGAAGGGATAAGGACGGAAAAAGCGACAACTTCTGGGAGCACGGCGCCGGTCCCTGCGGTCCCTGCTCGGAAGTTTATTATGACCGCGGAGAAAAATTTGAATCCGGAGAATTTGAAGAAATAGAAAATGCCACGGGTTTTCTTGTCGGTAAGGACTCGGGGCGTTATATGGAAGTATGGAATGATGTTTTTACTCAATTTGAGGGCGACGGCAAGGGAAATTACAGTCAGCTTAAGAATAAAAACATTGATACCGGTATGGGTTTGGAAAGGCTTGCTGTTGTAGTTCAGGACGTTGAAAGCGTTTTTGACATCGACACCATGAGGGCGATCAGAAACAAGATCTGTTCTCTTGCAAATGTAAAATATGAAGAAGATAAGCAAAAGGACATATCCATACGCATAATTGTAGACCATATGAGAAGCTCGACTTTTATGATTTCCGACGGTATTATGCCTTCAAATGAGGGCAGGGGCTACGTGCTTAGAAGGCTTATAAGGCGAGCAGTACGTCACGGACGTAAGCTCGGAATAAATGGAGACTTCCTCAGCGATGTTGCAAAGGTCGTAATCGAAGGCTCAAAGGACGGCTATACCGAGCTTGAAGAAAAGAGCGAATTTATTATAAGAGTTCTTTCCGAGGAGGAAACAAAATTTGCGTCCACCTTGGATCAGGGACTTAAGATTTTATCTGAAATGATTGAAGAGCTTAATAAGAGCGGTTCAAAAATCCTGTCCGGAGAGGATACGTTCAAGCTGTATGACACCTTCGGTTTCCCGATCGACCTTACAACGGATATTCTTTCCGAGCACAACTTGAGTGCGGATGAAGAGGGATTTGCAAAGGAGATGACCGAACAGAGACAAAAGGCGAGGTCAAGCCGTAAAAGCACCAATTACATGGGAGCGGAGCATACAGCTTACGATGATATAGATAAAAGCCTTACATCGGTATTCATAGGATATGACAGGCTTCAAAACGTGTCCCGAATTTCAGCCATGACGGAGGACATTGTTGACGAAGAAGACGGCGGCAGAACGGCTTCAACGGTAGTGGAGGCTCTTACCGACGGGCAGCTCGGAACTGTCATTTCCGATGAAACCGTCTTTTACGGAACCATGGGAGGACAGGTAGGCGATAAGGGCGTTATAGTAGGCAAAGATGCGGAGTTTGAGGTGACGGATACCGTTCATCTTAAAGGAGGAAAAATAGGTCATATAGGTAAAATGACCAGGGGAATGATCAAGGTCGGAGACAGCGTCGAATTTAAGGTGGACGCCTCCGGCAGAAGAGAAATCTGTAAAAATCACTCCGCAACCCATCTTCTTCATAAGGCGCTCAGAACCGTTCTCGGAACACATGTCGAGCAGGCGGGATCGCTTGTTGCAAGCGACAGACTCAGATTCGATTTTTCTCATTTTTCCGCCATGACCAAGGAGGAGATTGCGGAGGTTGAAAGATTGGTCAACGAGGCGATTGCGGCGTCATATCCCGTTATAACCGATATCATGAGCCTTGAGGACGCTAAAAAGACGGGAGCCATGGCTCTTTTCGGAGAAAAATACTGCGATAAGGTTCGTGTATTAAATATGGGAGACTATTCAATAGAGCTTTGCGGCGGCACTCATGTTTCAAATACTTCAGCTATAAATTCCTTTAAAATACTTTCGGAAAACGGTATTGCGGCAGGAGTGAGAAGAATAGAGGCTATTTCCGGCGAGGGGGTCCGAAAATATTATGCCGGACTTGAAGAAAAGCTTAAAGCGGCATCGGATTTGCTTAAGACAAATCCAGATAAGCTGGTGGAGCATATTAAGCACCTTCAGCTTGAGCTTAAGAATATTAAATCGGAGCTTGAGTCAGTAAAATCAAAGCAGGCGATGGAGGCGGCGGGGGACGCCGTTTCGGAGGCTGTGGATGTTAAGGGAGTGAAGCTTGTTGCAAAGAAGATTGAAGGAGCGGATATGAACTCTCTTAGAGATCTTGGAGATTCGCTAAAGACTAAGCTTGCTCCGGCTGTTATTGTACTTCTCAGTGAAAGCGAAGGAAAGGTAAATCTGATAGTAATGACTACCGATGACGCCGTAAAGCTCGGAGCGCATGCCGGAAATCTGGTAAAAGAGATTGCACCTCTGGTAGGCGGAGGAGGAGGCGGACGCCCCAATATGGCACAGGCGGGAGGTAAAAATCCGTCGGGAATAAAAGCCGCTCTTGAAAAAGCAAAAGAGGCTCTTGAAAAGCAGCTGTAAATTATAGGCATGAGCTTATAATTGAGGATTACGATTAAAAAGGATTATGTTTACTCTGAACTTGATACTACTTTCTTTCACGGACGAGCCGCTAAGAATGTATATATCAATGCAGACATAATCCTTTTTCAGTTAATAGAAAGTCATTTCTGAATTTGATCGGCTGCCCGGTGCTTATATCTTCAGTTTTGAGACAGGTGCTTGTCTTACAGCTGAGAACAAAGCTCATAGGGCGGCTTTTATTTTGTAAAAATTCATATTTTGGCTATTTGCAACCGCAGGTTGACAGATTTCCAAGCGGACTTTATAGAATGCAATCGATAAAAATGATTTAATTTTGCTATCGGAACGGATAAAATTAAATTATTCAAACGAAAGGAACTGATTATGATTTTAGCTGATAAGATTATAGAAGCGAGAAAGAAAAACGGTTGGAGTCAGGAGGAGCTGGCGCAGATGCTGTCGGTGTCGAGGCAGTCCGTATCCAAATGGGAAAGCGCTCAGTCCGTGCCGGACTTAAACAGGATAATACAGCTTGCCGACATATTGGGAGTAAGCACGGATTATCTTTTAAAGGATGAAATAGAAGAAATATACAATACCGCTGAAAGTGTCACGGCTTGCGATATTTCATCGGGCAGTAGGAAAATTTCAATGGAAGAAGCCGTAGAATTCCTCAGGATAAAAGAAAGATCGTCTTCAATCATAGCTTTGGCTGTTCTTTTGTGTGTAATATCTCCCGCTCCCGTGCTTGCGCTTTCGGGACTGGCTGAGGACGGCATAATAGGAATATCCGAGGATATTGCCGGAGGAATAGGCATTGCCGTAATTCTTTTACTGATAGCGACGGCGGTATTCATATTTATATTGTCAGGGAAATGGTTGGAAAAATATGCTTTTATAGAAAAGCATGAAATTGAAACGGCTTATGGAGTTTCAGGTCTTGTAAGGGAGAAAAAGAAGGAATTTTCTTCCGAATATCATATCAATGTGGGACTTGGAGCCGCTATATGTATTGTATCCGCCATTCCTTTAATTATATGCGGAACCATGAATTTGGCTACATATATACTAACCTCCATGGTGGCTCTTATGCTGACCGCAATTTCAATAGCGGTTTATATGATAGTGAGAGTATCCATCATAAACGGAAGCTACGATCAGCTTATACAGGAGGGCGACTATACGTCAAGAAATAAGAAAAATGCTCCTATTATAAGTAAAATATCCGGAATATACTGGCTTTTGACAGTCGGACTTTATCTTACAGTATCCTTTGTAAAGTTTTCATGGAATACAAGCTGGATAATATGGCCTATATCCGGAGTACTTTTTGCCGTAGTTATTTCGGTGGTTAAGATTATAATAAAGTCGGATAATTAAACGGGTCATAAGGACAAATTTATAAATATTTTATATTGAATTTATACCAACGGTGTAGTATCATGTGTCAGGTTAGTTTTGACTAACATTAAAAGGATGTATAATTGATGAAACTTAATCCGTTGGTATTGATTTGTTTTAATGTACTTATTCCCACGTCGGTTATGTTTGTAAGTCCGATCAGGGTAAATATAATTTCTATAGCGTTAGCCTGTTTTTTTATGATTCTGTCATTTAAAATCGTAAGACTGCTTACATATCTCGTGTTTGCCGCCTTCGTATGGGGGCTTATATACATTATGGCGGGAATTGAGCAGCTGGGCTGGATTTCGATGTTTTTTGCCGTAATGGCATCGTTTTCGCCCTGCTTTGTAATGGCGATTGCGCTTATTAAGGATTATACAACTGCGGAGATCCTTTCCGCGCTTGAATCGTTGCGCCTTCCCAAATCTATAATAATTGCCTCGACTATTACTCTTCGCTATATTCCCACATTCAGGACTGAATTTTCTTACATAAAAGAGTCGATGAGGCTCAGAGGATTTTCATTCAGCTTTCTGCATCCGATAAGAAGCTTCCGCTTTTTTGTTGTGCCTCAACTGTTCCGCTGCATGGCTCTTTCCGAGGAGGTGACGGCGGCAGGCATGGTAAAGGGGATAGATAATCCCAATAGAAGAAGCTCTTACTATGAGCAGAAGCTTAAATTTTACGATCTGGCGTGTATAATACTGATTTTTGCGGCTGTAATAGGAGCGGCTTTATGGTAGATGCAATTTCCTCCCGAAATTTAAGTTTTAAATATGAAACTTCTCCTGACGGCTTAAATGATATAAATTTTGACATAAAGCAGGGGGAGATGATTTTGCTTACCGGTGATTCCGGCAGCGGAAAATCTACTCTCATGAGGTGCTTTAACGGACTTATTCCGGAAATTACCGACGGGGAGCTGTCGGGTGATCTGTTTTTTGAAGGCGAAAAATATAAAGATCTGAAAATGTATCAGCTCAATAAAAAAATAGGTTCGGTTTTTCAAAATCCCAGAAGTCAGTTTTTTACGACCAACACAACGTCTGAGCTTGTTTTTCCCATGGAAAATTACGAGTATTCCAAAGAGGAGATGGACTCGCAGCTTGAAAAGTCGGTTGAGCGCTTCGATATAAAAGATCTGCTGAACAGGAACATATTTGAGCTTTCCAGCGGAGAGCGTCAGATGATAGCACTTGTATCTGCGCTTATTATGAATCAATCGGTAGTATTATTTGACGAACCCTCGGCAAACCTTGATTACGGCAATACGATTAAGCTCGGTCGTATAATTGAAAAAATGAAAAAGCAGGGTATTACCGTTATTGTTGCCGATCATCGCTTTTATTATCTGAACGGAATAGTAGATAGAGTATTTTTGATGGATAAGGGTCATTTGAGCATATATGACTCTGAAGAGAGCTTTAAAAGCGGAAGCTATGACACCAGAAGCTTTGATCTGTTTTCCCTTGATATTGAAACGTCGAAAAGGCTTACATCCGGGAAGACGGTTGCTGGTATCAGGAACGTCTCATTTAAGAATATTTTAAAAAATTTGAACCTTGATATAAAAAAGAACGAGGTTACGGTTGTGGTTGGTAAAAACGGCGTGGGGAAAACGACCCTGGCAAAGCTTTTATGCGAAAGCTATAAGGGCTATTCGGGACGTATTGAGAAGGAAGAACTCCCGTTTTTTATAATGCAGGATCCCGATTTTCAGCTGTTCGGAACCTCCGTATATAATGAGCTTCTGCTCGTGACGGATGACAATAAAAGGATAGATCAGGTTCTTAAAGAGCTTGGGCTGTATGAGCTTAAAAGCAAGCATCCGTTCGATTTATCCGGCGGTCAGAAGCAGAGACTTCAGATAGCGATGGCGCTTTTGTGCGACAGGGAATTTATTATTTTTGACGAGCCTACAAGCGGGCTTGATGTTTCATCAATGCTTACGGTAGCGAAAAAAATCGAAAGTCTTAAAGAAAACGCCGCCGTATTTGTTTTGTCGCATGATTATGAATTTATAAGAAATATAGCCGACAGGATAATATACCTTGAGGACGGAGAAATATCGGAGGATTTTTATTTGGAAAAAGAGTCCGTAAAAGACTTGAATAATATATTTATAAAATTACAAGGAGAAAATTCATGAAACAGCTTAAGATTAAAGACTTTGTTCGTATTGCCCTTTTGACAGCCCTGTATTTTATATTTTATGCATTAACCATGGCTATAACTATGCCCTTCGGTCCTTTTGCGCATGCGATAAGTCCGGGATTTGCGGGGCTTTTGTCGGGGGCTGTTATCTTTTTTACATCACGAAAAGTCGGAAAAATGTGGCAATATACCATAATGATCGCCATAATGATGCTTGCTTTTACGCTTATGGGCGGGGGCTATTGGATCTGGACGCTTACTTCAATGGTTATGGCAATTATAGCCGATTTAATTGTGGGGGGGTAATAAGGAAGCTCCCGTTCTTAAGGTTGCGATTGCCTCGGGACTCATGCACGTAGGTCAAGCCTGGGGATCGATAGTTCCCTCATGGTTGTTTTTGGAAAAATACAGAGCCGACTGGATAGCAAGAGGACAAACGCCCGAAGCAATGGACGCCATGATAAAATATACTGCGGGAGCCATGGGAGTATTATCTACCGTAATAACCTTTATACTGGCATTTATCGGAGTATACATAGGCTATTTCATTCTTAGAAAGCATTTGGAGAAAAAGACAGATCCGGCAGAAAATACGGATGCTTCGATAAGTTGAAATCAGGGTTATGCACAATGACGCCGTGAACGGCAGAAAATCCGGATTTCGAATTATAAAAATAGAAAAAAATTTTATAGTCTATTATTTTATGCGGGCAATGAAGCCGGAAAATCTTGGCAAGTGCCCGGGTAACGATAGATATCCCCGAGCGGATTTATATGTTGTACAACTTACAAAAGTCAGGTAAAAAACTGATGTTTGCAGATCTGTACAATAAATATCCGCCCGGGGATTTTTATGTAGTCAATATGCAAGAGAATACTTTTATTAAAGAAGATTGTGTTTGAACGGATTTAAGAGCCTCTATAAATAAACACAGCGGAAAGATATTGTCGCATAGTCCGTAAGAATATCGGAAATTTTGTTAGCGTATATTAAGATATTAAGATATTAAGGTTTCTTAAAAAAATTTGATACGGAAGTTTGCGGAATTAAAGCCCTGATTTGTCAATAACCGTATATGATGATAAAGTAAAAGCTTAATTGATACTATTAAATCAGGCAATCCTCAATCCGAACGGTGTATAATGCGGTTTGTGAGGAGCTTCCATAAAACTGCCATTATAAATATTGTATGAAATTTTTCGCTAAAAA
>CAUVOD010000044.1:0-18696 GCA_963553525.1 uncultured Lachnospiraceae bacterium
CATGGCAAGCGGTGTTTTCCGCATATCGTTTTTCGCATGAATATTCGCCCCTTTTTCCACCAAAAAGCGAACTGTATCCGCATGAAAAAAGTCTGCTGAGGTATGTAAAGGCGTATTTCCATACCGATCTGACTTTTCAATATCACCACCAAGCTCAAAAAGCAGTTTTACAGTGTTACTCCCTATGGTAGCATGCACATATAACGGCGTTCTTCCATAATAATTCTCAATATTGACATCCAGTCCCTGCTCTACAAGCCAGTATACAAGAGCGTCCGGAACATCGTAGTGGTGAAGAGCCGTATTCATACCGTAACGACCGTCGTAAGCATGAAGCTCGCAGAGCTCATAAACAGCCTTGAGCTTCTCCATATCACCGGCTTCGATGAGCTCGTTGAAGTTTTTAGGTAACGTAATTCTCTTCTTTTTTGCCATAATCTCATATCTCCAAAATTTTAATAGTTATTTTTTATGTTCGGTCTCCTTATTATTGCCGACGTCGTTCCGGTTGTAACTCCAAAAGCTTCTGTCAGCCTTGTCTGTGTTACGGACGGATTATTTTCAATAATCAGTATCGCCAATCAATGAATTCAGGTGCTTTAAGTCCGGCTGCAACTACACTTTCAATTCAAGCAAGTGTATAAGTACTTTTCCAGCACAAACATTCCGGATAAATAACTGAAATCGTTATCCATAGGATTAACTTCTATACTTTTAATGAGCTCTATCTTATCTATGTCATAGATATAAATTTTCCAGTCGGATAAAATATAAATTTTATTATTTGCGACCGCCATTTGTTCAGCTCCATGCTCTAATTTATAATAATTTAATTCCCCGGTTTTCAAATTGTAAATACTTAATCCGCCGCCGATTTTTTGAACCAGATTAAAATGAGTAACAAATAGACGTCCGTCATATACAGCTACATCTAAAGGGCGTATTTCATTTAATTGTATAGTTTCAATCGATCTACTTTCATCATTGAATTTGCTGACTATATTCGTAGGTTTATCTTCGGTATCGCTAAGGCTTGTAAAATATATATCGCCATGATATTCTGTCGCTCTGTATTGACTGGTTCCATATGGGCTTATATCTATTTTGTCAATCAGCTCCAAATCACTGCTATATAAATAAAGGTAAGCCGGCATTATTCCATTTTTTGCTCCTCCCGTTCCAAAAGCATATAGTTTATTATTTGCATATAATATATTGCTGATATAAATTTTCGGAATTTCTATTGTTTTTACAACATTATTTTCTTTATAGCATTTGTTGATGTATGAAATTCCATTTAGGTTATTACAAGTATAAATAGAATCGCTGTCTGCAGCTATGGCGTTCATGGCGATCTGTTCAATTTTATACTCGTTAACCGCCAAATCCTGTAAATTGATTTCCAACGCTTTTCTTTCGTCTTTTTTATTTGCATAGCCTTGAGGAATAACATACAATTTGTTATCTGAAACTAACGGTATATAAAAAATACCTCCTACGGTCGCAAATTGTAAAGGTAAATCACCTATTTCCTCTATTTCGTCATTATAAAATATAATTCGGCTTTTTGACCTATTGCCTCTCGTTTCTATTATTCCAACCTCAATGTCTTGTGTTGAAAAATCCGGTGTAAGCTTTCTTTCACATCCTGCTAAATTTATAGACAGAAAAATAATACACGCCGCTAAGAAAAAATAAGTGTTTTTCATTATTATCCCTTCTTCGCACCATTATAAAAATATATCCAATTTTCAATCACCATACTTTCTTTTATTATATCCTATTTACATAAGCAATGAGAAGAAGTCCGAGCTTGCCCGAGTGCGCTAGAGTTTGCTTGATCGAGTTCACTTGATTATTGAGACCTTGGCGAATGCCGTGATAACGATAGTTTACTTGGATTTTTGATATAAAAAAGAGCTGCTCACAAGGAAATTCTTCCTCATACAGCAGCTCTTTTGCGATGTTATCTTCAATCAAATGTATTACTTATGTGGAGGCTATTTACCGCCGTCTTTTTTATCATCCTTGAATATGAAGAGTACTATTTTATATAGTAAAATAGCTATACAGCCTCCTATTATCCAGCCTATTGCACTTCCTATTTTGCCTTCAGTTATAAAGGGCTTGTCGGCAAATATAACATCACCCTTTGTTATTAGCGGAAGTATGGCACATATTATTGTTGTTTGTGCATTTAACATAGTGCTGTCTCCTTTCCGAATAACATTGATATACATTTGCATGAAGCAACACTGTTGTCTAAATCATATACCTTCATAATAGTTAAATACAACTAACGTTTATAAAAATTTTTCAATTCCTTATGTTTTTGTCTATTTTCCTGTTGCAAATGTCACTAGCCATATAAATTTTATTTAATATAATGATATACATCTAAAGACTTTTCATTTCCGGACTGATGGAGGTAAACCGCATGTATAATGTTAGAAAGATTACCGATGATATAACATTCATCGGTGTAAATGACCACAGAACTCATCTTTTTGAAAATATTCATCCTATCCCGTATGGAGTATCCTACAACTCTTATGTTCTTCTTGATGAAAAAAATGTTGTTTTCGACTGTGTGGACTGGTCCGTTACCAGAGACATGCTCGAAAACCTTGAATATGTATTGGACGGAAAAGAGCTTGATTATATCGTTATAAACCACCTTGAGCCCGATCACTGCTCGAGCATGATTGAAATTCTCTATCGTTATCCCAAGTGCGGAGTTATTTCAACCGAAAAAGCTTTCATGCTTATGCACCAGTTCGGCTATCATATCGAAGGACACGAGCAGATCAAGGTAAAGGAAGGCGATACTTTCTGCTTCGGAAAGCATACCGTAACCTTTGTGGAAGCTCCCATGGTTCACTGGCCCGAGGTTATGGTTACCCTCGATCTCACCGACGGAGTGCTCTTTTCGGCGGACGCCTTCGGTTCGTTCATGGCTCCCGACGGAAAGCTTTGGAACGACGACGTTAATTATGATCGCGACTGGATCGATGAAAACAGACGCTATCTTTGTAATATAGTCGGAAAATACGGTCCGCACATTCAGCTTTTGCTCGGAAAGGCTGCAAAGGTTCTCGACAAAATAAAGATTATTGCTCCTCTTCACGGTCTGGTATGGCACAATAATTTTGATTACATTCTCGATAAATACAATCACTGGTCCACCTATGAAGCAGAAGAAAGCGGTGTTCTTATCGCATACGCTTCCATGTACGGCGGAACGGAAAATGCCGCTCAATGCCTCGCAAGCAAGATCTGTGAAAAGGGTGTTACAAACGTAAAGCTCTGCGATGTTTCAACAACCCATGTTTCATATCTTATCGCCGATACCTTCAGACTCAGCCACCTTGTACTTGCTTCGGTCACATATAACCTCGGTGTTTATCCCGTAATGCAGTCTTTCCTTGACGAGATGAAGATGCTCAATATGCAGAACAGAACCGTCGCCATCATAGAAAACGGCTCATGGGCTGTAAAGTCGGGTGATCTCATGCAAAAATTCGTTGAGGAAGAGCTTAAGAATATGACCGTACTGAACGAGCGTCTTACAGTAGCTTCAAACCTCCATCCCGATAAATTGAGCGAGCTTGAAGCCATGGCTGATGCCATCGTAGAATCTATAAAGGAAAGAGAAAAGGCTTTAGCCTCCAAGAAAGCCAAAAAATAATGCCGATTAAAATTTGCTTTCTATAAAACCTAAGAAAAATAGGCGGTTACGGGATTTGTAGCCGCTTATTTCTTTGTATCAGGCGGGCAATGAGGATAATACCGGGCTTGCTCGAGTTTACTTGATTGAGATCTTGTCGAATGCCGTAATAAATATAGTTTATAAAAAAATTCATATAGTTTATATAAAATTTACACTAATCGCGAAAAATTTAGTTGTGCAAAATCTAAATTGGTGATATAGTTACAGCATAAAAGCTGATAGTAATGTTTTTCACATTTAAGGAGGAAAAATTATGTTTACACAAGCAACTTTAGCCTACGGTTACGACGCACTTGAGCCTCACATCGACGCTCTCACCATGGAGACGCATTATTCAAAGCACCATGCGGCTTACACCAATGCACTTAATGATGCTTCCGAGAAGGCGGGTGTTTCAGATAAATCTATTGAAGAGCTTCTTTCCTCACTCGACAGTATAAGCGACGCAGCTCTCCGCAACACGATCCGCAACAACGGCGGCGGTTTTTATAATCACAATCTTTACTTTACGACCATGTCGCCCAATCCTTCGGCACTTGGCGGAGCGCTTAAAGAACGTGTTGAAAAAGACTTCGGAAGTCTTGACGCACTTAAAGAAGAGCTTAAAAAGGCTGCAACCACACGTTTCGGTTCAGGTTGGGCATGGCTCAGCGCAGCAAAGGACGGAAGCCTTAAGGTAAGCTCAAGCCCTAACCAGGACAATCCCATCATCGAAGGCGCAGGTGTAACCCCCATCCTCGGAATCGACGTTTGGGAGCATGCTTACTATCTCAAGTACAAAAACCTCCGTGCTTCATATGTGGATGAGTTCTTCAATGTAGTAGACTGGGCAAAGGTTGCCGAAAACTATTCAAAAGCCATCGCCTGAATCCGATATTGAAACAACCGGATATTTGTTCAAGCACATCTCAAACCGGTGGAACGGGCTTGGAAAGTTCCACTTTGAAGAAGCGCTTGTTTATAACAGTAATAAATAACAGCAATAAGCTTGTAAGGAGAAAATATTATGGAAACAAAATTAAACCAACTTTTATCTGACTTGGTAGTCTTCTACCATAAGCTTCAATCATATCATTGGTATGCAAAGGGACATACCTTCTTCGGCACACATGCAAAGCTTGAAGAATACTACAATGAAATCAACGGACAGATCGATGAGATCGCTGAAATGCTTCTTCAGGACGGCAAAAAGCCCCTCTCAACCATGGAAGCTTTCTTAAAGACTGCAAAGATCAATGAGGGAGTTTCGGACTATATCGGTTCAAAAGCTATTTATGAAGCCGTTCTTGCAGACTACAGATATCTTCTCGACAGCGTTAAGGCAATCAAGGCTTCCGCCGACGAAGCTTCCGACTATCTCGTATCCTACAAGATAGACGATTTTATCGGAGCATACAGCAAAAACATCTGGATGCTTTCACAGCTTCTTATGGGAGATTGAGCAGATAAAGCTTAAAAACGCTTATATCAATTAAATACGCTTTCTAAAAGAACTGAACCCGAAATGATCATACGACATTTCGGGTTCAGCTTTTGATAAATATGCAGTTATCTTTCTCTTGGAGCAATAATATAGCCTATGTAGCTCTTCCATTCATCATTGTTCCACTTTATAGTTCAAAAAAACAAACCCTACAATTTAGCTTTTTGCAATTTTATAAGTTTTATATTGACTTGATATAATAAATTACAGCTGATTTTGTTCTACTTCACAGGTTTTCAGTTCAGTTTTTTTATAAATTTTAAGAACAGCCAAAGTGGTCGGCGTCCGTTTGATTTTCAATCATTAAAAGCTTTATCAAAGTCCTTCTCTTCCATTTCACGCAATTCCTGAATTTCTCCCTTAGCATTTCTGATAACCTGTAAAATTATCCTCCCTTCGTCATTCTTTAAACGGGGCTCTTGAAATGTGAGTACATCCTTGTCATAAAGAGCGTATATTTTTTTATTTTGATATTTCCATACATCAGTTTTTTGATCATAGACGACGCCGAAGGCTTTATAAGCGTTTAATGTATCGTCTTCCAAACCGGAATAGCCTTCTTCAAATGAGCCGGAGGTATCCTTGTAGGTATTATTAAAGCTTTCGGTTCGGGCGTCAAATTCTTCTTTTGAAAATTCTTCAATACCCGTCAGCTTGTTTTGCGAATCGTACACCGCTTTTAAATCGACCTCTCCGTCTTTATAAAAAAATCCTTTACCGCCATCCTTATGATCATCTTTAAAATATCTGACCTTTTTACCTTGATAATAAAAGCAATCGCTTTCTTTATCATAAATAAGTCCATAGGAGAGATATACGGAAAAAGCTTCTTCCGTTTCTTTTTTAAGGTCTTCTTCATTTTCAGCGGAAAAAGCTTCTCCGGAATAACCTTCATGGGCATAAGCTTCTTTTGAACCGTCATCTTCTTTTGCTGATGTTGCAAAGCTGCCCGCAATTACTAAAATCAATACTATTGCGGCAATAATCATACTTACGGATGTTTTTTTCATTTTCATAATCGCACCTATCCTTTCTTCAATCACATTTTTACTGAAATTGTTACAAAGAGGCATAATCCCCGACTTTTGTATTTCCATATCTATAAGTGTATGGGCATACGCACTTTTGCTTTTTTCTCCAAACAACTTAACAACCGTTTCATCACAGACCAACTCAATGTCTCTGTTAAGAAGTAAAAACATTACCCATACCATTGGGTTGAACCAGTGTATGCTTAATGCCGACAGCATAAGCAGCTTCGTCAAAATATCAAAGTGCCTGATATGAACATATTCATGTGTCAGGATATAATCCAAAGTTTTCGTATTATTGAAATCCAAGTTATCGGGCAGCAGAATAACCGGATTAAATATCCCGTAGCTTAGCGGAGTTGAAACCTGATCTGAACAATGTATGGAAAGAGCTCTTTTAAGCGGATGCTTTTCTCTCCAGCTCTTTATAAAAGCGTTTTCCATCGGTAGAGAATTTTTGAATTTTTTTATCCCTTTGTGATATGCAATTACAAAATATAAAGCACAGATCGTGAAGCCGGTTATCCATACGATTGTCCATACTGAAACGGATGAATGGAAAAAAAGTTGCTCATCCAAAGTCATTGTAATATTTTCGCCGACCGTATCGGAAACGTAAGAAAATCCTTGTATATTAAAGCGATTTGTGCTATCCGACACATAAGGAGTACTATTTTGCGGTATCCATGAGTAAATACTGAAAACGGACGGAACGGAAATCGGAATAAGCAGGCGGAATAAAACGATTCCCCATAAAAGCATAAAGGTTTTTTTGGGTAATTTATGTATTGATACGGCGCGCAGTACAGTAATAACCGCTATCAGCACTGCGGCTGACATACTCATTTGCAGCAGAGTCATTTTTTATACCTCATTCTAAATTTTTCACAAGATCTTTAAGCTTCTGAATTTGTTTCTCGGAAAGTTTCTTATTTCCGATCAATGCGGCAAACATTTTATCGATAGAGCCGTCAAACATTCTTTCAAGAAATTCTTCGGTCTCCGCAAGCTGTACCTTTTCTCTGGGAATAAGAGCATGACACATAAAATTGGGTTCCGAGCGCTCTATGGCTCCCTTTTTAATACACCTCTTTATCAAAGTGTAGGTTGTATTCATATTCCAGCCTGTTTCTTCTTTTAATACATTTGAAATATGCTTGGCTGTGCAGTCTCCCTCATTCCAAAGAACATTCATCACCTTAAGCTCGGAATCGAATAATTTTACAAGCATTTTTGTAATCTCCCTATAAAAGACTGTAGTAGTTTCAAGTTCACACTACCACAGTCTTTTGAGAATGTCAATACTACTTCAGTAGTTATATATTTTTCCGACAGCTTAATATTACCTCTTAAATCACCGTCATAAAATGATGTAATAAGCCCGTTTATGAGTCTAAAACGCTGTAAAGGTTTCCGTTTCTAAAATATTTTCTGAATGCTGAATCTGTTGGAATCGTTCCCGGCATAAAAATCACAATATCAAAAAAGGTAATTTCTACTTTGTGGAAGCTTATTTTTTTAATATTTAAGGCGGAAATGCAAAAGCCGTATACTGAAAAAGCTCCTGTCCGTTCAAAATAATTGAACAAACAGGAGCCGCTTAAGCGTTAAGTTATAAATTGTTTTATTGTAAAAAATTATATCTCAAAGAACTGTCCCGTTTTCTTAAGTATGGGTCTTAGAGCCGCATATGTAATGGCGGCAACTATCGTTCCGGCAACTGCATTTACAGCGGTTGCGCCGGCAGCCCAGGTTGCCATGATTTTGGCTACATCTTGAGGTATTCCAAGTAAATAGGTTTTGTACAGATATCCGACTATGGGATCTGCAATAACGTTAAAGATAAGACCCGACGCACCGGAAATAATACTCCACTTAATTATATAAGCCTTATCATGCTCCTTTGTAATATGCGCAATTTTATGTGCTACAAAACCGGAAATAAGCCCTATAATAAGCTTTAAAACAAAGGTCTTAGGTGCGGAAACCACATAAACGGGATCCATGAGATCGGCTATCGTCATTCCCACCGATCCTGCAAGACCGCCGTAAAATCCGCCCAGCATAAGCGCTGCAAGCACACAGAAAGCATTACCTAAATGCAGTGCGGTTGCACCGCCTCCCGGAAGGGGAATAGGAATTTTTAAAAAAGTGAACAAAACATAGCACAGTGCCGCCATAAGTCCGGCAAGCACCCACTTTTTGGTGGTGACGCTTGATGCAATACCTGCTCCCTGCGTCTTAACGGTTGCAGCTTCATTACTCATTTTTAATATCCTCCATAAAAACTTTTTTGTTTTTAAAAGCTTAATTTTTTACTTTTAATATGGTTTATTATATAGAAATTTGATATTATTAAAATTATCAAATTTAATATATTTTATAAGGTCAGATTGAGGGCTTTAAATACTGCTTACAATATTTTCTATGCATATGCTATCAACTTGATAAAACTTCTTAGGGCTTAACTGCGGGATGTGGCGGAATTTACAAAACTTGAAGACAAATAATATCTGACCTTAATTATGGCATATATTATAGGAGACAATAGACTGTTGCAGATAATAGACTGTTACATACGATAGATTGTTGCTGACGATAAACTGCTACAGACGACAGACTGTTGCAGGCGGATAGACCGTTGTACATTTGCTTTTAAATACATAAAAATATCTTACAACGCTTAGATGCTTAGATACATAAACTTGGAAAATCAGATACAGAAACTTAAAAAAGAAACTATTTTAAAAATTCAACTTTTAAAATTCAACTGAACAGAAATTTAATACAGAGGAAAAAAACAATGCTCACATATCATATGGATAACAGAGGCGGACTTTCAAAGTATGAATATCTTTATCGGCAAATAAAAGCGGATATACAAAACGGTACTATAAAGGCGGGCGAAAAGCTTCCGTCCAAGCGATCTCTTGCGGAGCACCTCGGAATCAGCGTAATAACCGTGGAAAGCGCCTACGGACAGCTGTTTGACGAAGGCTATATCTTTACAAAGGACAGAAGCGGCTTTTATGTAAATAAGCATATTGTCAGCATGAAGTACAAAGATACCGAACTTTATAAAACAAATTCTGATAAATATGGAAACGACAGTATCAAAATCAAAAATACCAAAGCGGATAATGTAAGAATCAATAACTGTGAAGCTGACAATATAAAAGGCAAGAGTAGCGAAACCGATAAAACAAGGTCAGATAAAAATGAAGTCGAAAGTTTAAAAGAAAAAGATACTGAAACGAACAAAATATGTGCTAATAAACATAAAATAGAAATACTAAAAGAAGATACCGAAGCGAATAGAGCAAACACGGAAAAATCCGGCACCGACAGTCTCACAACGGAGTCTGTATATAAATCTCCTCTCTCCAAAAACTCGGTTTCGGTAAATGATAAAAATTCCTCTTTCGATGTTTTAGCTGAATATGTCGTGGATTTTCCCATAAATGCCTTTACCCATATAGTAAGAGATGTTTTATCCGAATATAAGGATATGCTTATGGAGAGATCGCCGAATGCGGGAATTTTTGAGCTTAGATCTGCAATAGCCTCTTTTTTAAAAAGATACAGAGGCATGAGCGTAAAACCCGATCAAATCATTATCGGTTCAGGCTCCGAATATTTATACGGCTTCGTCGCACAGCTTTTTGATCGTGATATAATTTACGGTATAGAGTTCAGATCCTATGAAAAAATCCGTCTGGTATACAGCTCGTTTGCAAGATCTGTGGAGCTTCTTCCCATGGACGATGAGGGCGTAAGCTCAAATGCCCTTAAGGAAACAAATGCAAGGCTTTTGCATGTGACTCCTTTTCACAGCTTTCCCACCGGTATTACGGCGTCGGCATCCAAAAGATACGAATATCTCTCATGGGCGAAAGAAAAAAAGGCTTTTATAGTTGAGGATGATTACGAGTCGGAATTTGCCCTTCCCAAAAAGCCGATAGAAACTATTTTTTCAATGGATGATTGCGACAGCGTAATATATCTTAACACCTTTACCAAAAGCATTGCGCCTTCCATGAGGGTGGGGTACATGATTTTACCCGAAAAGCTGCTGGCTTTGTATCAAAAAAAGCTGGGCTTTTATTCATGCACCGTACCCTCTCTGGATCAATACATTCTTGCCGAATATATAAATCAGGGGCATTTCGAAAAAAGGCTGAACCGTATCAGAAAAAAATTAAGGGAAACTGTTTAAATTTACTTGATATAGTTCAAAGCATTCTATAGTTCAAAGCCATTCTACATAAGTCAGATCAATAATTCAGGAACTTAAAAAAAGTCTTAACAGTACCTGAAAAGGCTAAGAAACAATATTTAAACCTTCCCGATAAAATTTAAAACAGCCTCCCTAAGCCCGGTTATCGCATCTTCACTAGCTTTTTTATCGTTCTTTTTAGTGTAAAAGTAAAACTTGAGCTTAGGCTCGGTTCCTGACGGTCGGCAGGCAAACCAGCTTCCGTCTTTTAAAATAAACTTGAGCACATTTGACGCAGGAATATCTTCGTAACCGCTGATATAGTCAACAGTTTTTTCGACTTCAAACTCCCCGAATTTTTTCGGAGCATTGTTTCTGAACTCTTCCATGATGTAAGCTATTTTTCTTGAGCCCTCTTCTCCCTTTAGGACAAGCGAATACTGGCTTTCCGCAAAATATCCGTACTTCTCATAAAGCTCATCAAGCCATTTAAGAATACCGCTTCCTTTTTTTCTAAGATTTGCGGCAAGCTCCGCAATAAGCATGGCGGCGGTTATCCCGTCTTTATCTCTTACCTCTTCTCCGGGGGCTGAGCCTATCGACTCCTCATAAGCAAAAAAATATGAATATCCTTTTTTCTCAAGTTCTGGAATTTTTCCGCAGATATTTTTAAAGCCCGTAAGCGCTTCAAAGGTGCTTATGCCGTAAGCCTCACAAACAGCCCTTCCCATATCGCCCGTAACAATGGATTTGATAAGAGCGGATTTCTCTTTAAGACGTCCGGTTTTTTTCAGATTTTCAGCCATGTAGGCTATTAAAAGCGCTCCTGTCTGATTTCCGTTTAATGCAGCATATTCGCCGTTTTCATCTCTTACTTCGAGTGCCATCCTGTCGGCATCGGGATCTGTTGCAATCAGAACCTCCGCTCCGACTTTTTTACCGAGCTTTTCGGAAAGAGCAAACGCCTTTGTATCTTCGGGATTGGGATAGCCTACGGTTGTAAATTCGGGGTCAGGATCTTCCTGCTCTTCTACAATATTAAAGCCGGTATATCCCAAGTCGAAAAAAAGCTTTTTTATCGGGATACTACCCGCTCCGTTTAAGGGCGTATATACGAAGGGAACGCTCTTGTCGAGTTCTTCATCGGGCAGAACTGACATCGACTTTACATAATCCAGATAGTCATTGTCCATATCTTCGCCAAGCCATACCAACAGCCCTTTTTCTTCCGCTTCCTTTAAAGAGATTTTTTCAGGCTTTGAAAAAAGATCCAGAGCATTTATTTTTTCGCTCATCTTATCCGAAACCTCTCCCGATATCTGGGCTCCGTCCTTCCAGTAAACCTTATATCCGTTATATTCCTTGGGATTGTGAGACGCCGTCATATTTACTCCTGAAACTGCACCGAGCTTTCTTATCGCATAGGAAAGCTCCGGAGTCGGGCGAAGCGACGGGAAAAGATACACTTTGATCCCCTTTGCGGCTAAAATCTGTGCGGCAAGCTCGGAAAATTCCTTTGAGTTATACCTGCAATCATAGGCAAAAACAACTCCTCTTTGGATATCCTCTCCGGATGAAAGAATATAATCTCCTATTCCCGCAGTCGCTCTACCGACGGTCAGTTCATTCATCCTGTTGCTGCCCGCTCCGCAAATGCCTCTAAGCCCCGCCGTACCGAAGCTTATAGTCTGATAGAAGCGGTCGGTGATTTCCGTTTCATTGTCTCTTATAGCCAAAAGCTCCGATCTCATGGGATCGTCTTTTTCCAGTTTTTCAAGCCACAGCTCATATGCTTCAGTAGGTTTCATTATTTTTCCTCCAAATAAAATCAGGCTTAATAAATTAGTATAATGTCGGCATATTCAAATAATAATATTTAATGCTTTTCCAGCAAATGATTAAGATATAGTGCTATTCCGTTTTCATCGTTACTTCCGATTACAATATCTGATATTTTTTTAACATCGTCGATAGCATTTCCCATTGCGACTCCGATTCCCGATATTTGTAGCATGCCTATATCAGCGTAGTCATCACCAAAAGCTGTTACGTCATCAGTAGATATATCCAGTGAGTCACATACTAAACGAACGGCATCTTCTTTTGTTACACCTTTTTTAGTAAACTTGTACCAATTACCGTCGGAAAATCTGATGCAATCGCAGTCAGCCAAAACGTCTTTAAGCTTTACAGCGATATTATCATCAAAAATCTCCACACACATCTTTAAAGCTTCTTCCTTAAAATTTGAATAATCCGTCCAAATACTTTCACCCCATGTTTCATCCGACTTTGACGGATCAACCCTATAATTCCAATAATGCCTATCTACGGTATCTATGGTAATTTCACAATTAATACCACATATCTTTCTGGCGGCAGCTATCATTTCATTAGTTCTTTCTTTTGAAAAAAGAGCTTTGTAAATATATTCATTATTTTTCTTTACCAGAGCGCCGGCACTTGTTATCAGAATATCCGGCTTCAACTCTCCCAGAAAAGACAGACAGTTCTGTTCACTTCTCGAGGTAGATACTCCTATTGCATATCCGCTTTTTTTACATTTGTTAAGCGCTGTAAGATTAGCTTCAGATATGCTTTTTTCGGAATTTAATAAAGTGCCGTCCAAATCAAACAATAACAGTTTTTTCATATTTTCTTTACCGACCTTATTATTTTACAAGCTTGATAACCTATAATTATTTGATTGCTTTTCCTATTCCAAGCTCTTTCCGCCAATTCGGCACTTCGCCGTCATCAGCCCAATATTCGTCCATTTTGCATATTTTACCGTTTAGTAACTGTATAAAGCTTGTTACATGGCATGAAACGGTTTTATCAAAGGATTGCACCCTGCCCACGAGAATAATTTTTGAGTCGAGCTCTTCTATTCTTTCGATTTCACCCTGCCATTTTCCCGGATAGTCACAATTTACTTTAATATATTCGTCAACCGTAAATTGCTCATTTGTGCAATGCCAGCGTATAACCGCATCGTCACAAAAATATGACGGTAATGCGTCTCTGTTTTGATTTATTATGTCATTCCATAAAGTATTTATATCCATTTTACCTGTCACGACCTTTGTCCGGCAAGCTTTTCAATTCCTCTTATATGCCTGCCTTTTGATTCGTAATGCGTTCTATCAAAAGCTGTTAGTTTCTCTATTTCTTTTTTATTAAGCTCTTTTATCGGGATAAATATATAGCCGTCGTTGGCATGACTTAGTCCTGGTTTTGAAAGTTCTATTAAATGTTCTTGTGTTGGAAGCATATCAACCCTTTCCAAGAAGTATATTCATAACAAACCTTACTTCAAATACTCCTCTGCCGTTTTTATAAATTCAAGCATTTCATCCGTAAGCCATTTATTTTTGTGATAGATGATCTGATGATACATATTTATGTTCAGATCATCTGTGGGAACAAGCTTCAGATCGCCCTCCTTTAAATGCTTTTCAACCGCAAAGCGGGGTAAAAACGACACGGCATCCCCTTCATAAAGCATATGTGAGATTACTTCGGTATCTCCGACCTCAAGCACCGGATCAACGGAAAGATCGTTGAAAGCAAGCCGCTGTGCAAGTGCAAACTGGTAATTATCCTTTGCTTCTGTAAGATAAAACGGATATTTCAACAGCTCCGTTAAGCTTATATTCTTATTTTTCAAAACCGGATTATCCGGTCCGCATACAAAAAGACAGGGCTCTTCCTTTTGTAGAACTCTTCTCCACTTGGTATCATACCTTAAAACGTCAAGAATATATATGATATCGACCTCATTTTTTTCCATTAAGGAAATAAGCTCCGAGGGTGAACCTTTGCTTATTTTTATACGGTATTCGGGCTTGTTTTTTCTCATTATTTTCAAAATTTCAGAAAGGCTGAATGCACAGAGAGAATCCAATGTACCTATATGAAGTATATGATCGTCGGTATCGCTGTCCGTGACCGTATTTTCCAAGGTCTTTATTTGTCCCAGTATGTTTTCCGCATATCTTAGAAATATCTGACCTTTTGACGTTATCTTTACCTTTTTATTGAATCTTTCAAATAAAAGCAAACCGTACTCTTCTTCAAGAGCCTTGATCTGAAGTGTAACCGCAGACTGGGAGTAGCCCAGTTTTTCGGCAGCCCTTGAAAAGCTTCCGAGCTCTGCAACCTTTTGAAATGTTATGAGTTGGCGGATTTCCACAAATATTATCTCCTCCTATCCGAACATCCATGTTCGGATGTGCAGTCGTCGCTAATATTCAGAGCGTCCATGCTCTAATATTATCTCCTCTTTTTTTCCATCCTCACAGAACCCATAATCTATCGGATTAAATGCTTAGGATGGAAAATATACAGTCGTCGCTAATATTCAGAGCGTCCATGCTCCAATATTATCTCCTCTTTTTTTCCATCCTCACAGAACCCATAATCTATCGGATTAAATGCTTAGGATGGAAAAATGTATAGTCGTTGCTAATTTTTCTATCCTCGCAAAGCCGACATCCTGTCGTCTTTAAACGCTTCGGTTAGAAAAATAGAGCGTCCGTGCTCTGATATTATCTCTCCTATATTTTTTATTTTACTATTAGTTTTTTTTATAAGTCAAATAAAAATCATTAAATTAACAAATGGATAATCCGGCTGTAAAATATGCTTGTGATATGGCTCATACATAAGATAAGTAGGATTTTATAAAGAATTAAATGTGTTACAGGGTATTTTTATAGAAGCCATTTTTTGAAAGGCATACAATGAATATTTTCAATATCATAGGTCCTGTTATGATAGGTCCTTCCAGCTCACATACGGCGGGTGCCTGCAGATTGGGACGCATGGTAAATAAGGTCGTTGATGAAGAGGAGCTTTCGGAAGTATCCATACAACTGTCGGGATCATTCGCAAGAACCTATAAAGGTCACGGAACTGATCTTGCAATACTTGCGGGAATAATGGGCTATAATACCTGGTCTGATGAGATACGCAATGCCTTTGAAATAGCCGCCGAAAGGGGCTTGAAATATGAATTTATTCCAAAGGATATTCCCGGAGCTCACCCGAATACGGCTAAGATAAGCTATGTGTGCAAAAGCGGTAAAACCGGCTGTGTTGAAGGTGCAAGCATAGGCGGTGGGAATATCAGAGTTGATAATATAGACGGAATGTCGGTAAAATTCAGCGGAGAAAATAACGCTCTTTTCATACTTCATAAGGACAAGCCCGGAGCCATTGCGGGAGTTACCAATCTTATGTATTGGAAATACAGTAATCTCAATATATGCACCTTTCAGCTCAGCAGAAAGGAAAAAGGAGGGGTTGCTCTTATGACGATAGAACTAGACGACTGTCCTCCGGAAGAGCTGATTCATGACATAAAAAGCCTGGATAATATATATAACGCCATCCTGATAAAAGCGCTATAAAAATTAAGGGATAAAATATGCTTACATACGATACAATTAAAGAACTTGTGGACGCCGCCTCCGAAAAGGGCTGCAAAATAAGCGAGCTTTGCCTAAGCGATCAGGCGGATCAGATGGGCATGAGCGAAGAAGAGGTCTTTTCCAAAATGGAGGGCTTCTTTGATGTTATGATTGAATCCGCCGACTGGGGACTTCAGGAAGGAAGAAGATCAAGGTCGGGTCTTACCGGAGAAGAAGGCTTTTCCATGATGAAATATGCACAAAGCGGAAGATCTCTTATGGGAAATGAGCTTTCAAAGGCTGTTGCCAGAGCCCTTGCGGTATCCAACTGCAACGCCGCCATGGGCAGAATAGTCGCAACACCTACCGCAGGAAGCTGTGGAATACTTCCGGGCTGCCTCATATCGGCATATGAAGACAGACATGTTGATAAAAAAGATATAGTGATGTCTATGATAACGGCTGCGTCTTTCGGAATGGTGGTCGCTTTGAAGGCTTCCATTGCGGGAGCTGAAGGCGGCTGTCAGGCGGAGTGCGGAAGTGCTGCGGGAATGGCGGCGGCGGCTCTTGTTGAAATTCAGGGCGGAACTCCCCAAATGTGCGCCGACGCTCTGGCAATAGCGATAGCCAATCAGGAGGGGCTTGTTTGCGACCCCGTAGCGGGACTTGTGGAGATCCCCTGTACCAAGAGAAATGCGGCAGGCGTAGTAATCGCCTACTCCTCCGCCGATATGGCTCTTGCAGGTCTTGAAGCCAAAATACCCGCAGATGAATGCATTTTAGCAATGAAGGCTGTCGGGGATATTATGCCCGCTTCCTTAAAAGAAACTGCAATGGGCGGTCTTGCGAAAAGTCCCACGGGGCAGAAATTGAAGGAGCAGGTTTTTAAAGAGTAGTGTGCCTATGTACTCCTTACAGTACTGACAGCTTTACATATCCATCCGGTAGTCTAGCATCTTTCATAGAAACATTCGTATCTCGAAAATCACTGATTATTATTCTTATTTACACTTGTTTTTTTATATTTGTAAAACCCTATTTTAAAGTCAGGCATAAAATCATTAAAGAACTAAGCAAATCAAGCCGTGAATTTGTGTCAGTTATATCTGACAAAAATTATTTTTAACTATTTATTGTCAGATATAAAAGTGATATTGCTTGCTGCTTATCTTGGAGGACGCTATGTAGAATTTATGATCTACCCGTTTTCTTTTGAAGAATATCTTGATTGTAAAAGGCAGGAGCAGGACTTCCTTCCGGCTGGTAAATGGGGCTGAGCAAGATAACTACTTTTTTATATGCTTAAATTTCTCCCTCATCTCACAGACGGCAAAGACAAGACTTATCCCGAGCGCAATCCCTAAAGCGCATTGAAGAGTCTGCATACCGTACATTACCGTTTTTTCCAGGTTTTTTTGAACAGCCGCATTCATGGCGTAATAGAGGGATCCGCCGGGAATAAGAGGAACGCTGGACGGTGTAAAGAGTATTATGGTCGGAATTCTCAAAATTCGTGACATTATTTCTACATATGTAAAGGTGGATGCGGAAGAGATCAGCGAAGAAATTAAAATATCACAGCCCATGACATCTCTTGAAAATAGATACATTCCCCAGCAGATAACCCCGCCTATTCCCACGCACAGCAGTCTGTTTTTTCTGACCTCAAAGATCATTCCGAAGCCAACGGAACCCAGAAAAGACAGCGCCAAAGAATATAAAACTTTAATATAATCCATATTTTCCCCTTGATTGAGACTTACGTAAAACACACTTTGCGATTTTTCCTCGTTACTTAGGAATCAGCCGGGTTTTTCAGTTTCATTGTCCGTAAAAGCTGTGGAAAGCACACTTTATAAATTCCAACTTACAAAATAGCCATGCTGAGCATAAAGCCTGCCGCCAATGCACCCGCCCACATGCAGGTTTCGGTTATCTTCAAAAGTCCGGAAATAGTGTTTCCGACAAGAATATCTCTTATCGAATAAGTCAGCGCTATTCCCGGAACTAAAAGCATAATATCGCCTATCATTATCATTTCGGGATTTAAAATAGGGAAAATCCTATGCAGCGCCTGAATCAACATCCCCGATAAAAACGAACTTATAAGCTGAAATATGAGCTGATTTGGAGCGATTTTTCCTAAAAATTCGGAGCTTACACTTAATAGCAGACCTATGCAGGCGGCAGAAAAGCCGTCCAGCAAATTTCCACCGAAAAACAATGCGAACGTTCCGGCGGCTATAATGCTTCCTATGTGTGAAATGTATTTTTTCTGCTTTATCTGTGCGATTTCTTCGAGTTCATTTTCGAACCGATCCATATCGAAAGGCTCTTTACAATACCTTCTGCTCAACTCGTTTAATCTTTCAAGCCGTCTGAAATGATTTGATGCGGGGACTGTAATTCTCCTTGAAACGGTGTATTCGCGTTTATCCGGAAAAATCATGGTAACAATAATTCCGGAGGTAATCACGAATACGTTCATATGCTCCGCTCCGTATGCCGTACCTATCCTTGACAGAGTATCCTCAACCCTGCTTATTTCGGAGCCGCTTCCGAGCAGCAAAACTCCCATATTTACCAAAAGCTTTAAAAAAGCCTTTCTCTCCATATCCTCAGTATTATTCACCTTTGCCGCTTCCTTTCGCCGCTTTGTATTTATTGATTTGCAATTTTTTCGGCAAGCTCTTCCAAATAAAAATAGCGATTTGTTTTTTCTTCCAATTCATTTTCCAGATCTTCCTTTTCTTTTCCGAGCTTATTAAGCTGAACGAAGTCCGACGCTATCTTGGGATCTGAAAGCCTTTTTTCCATATCGG
>CAUVOD010000045.1:0-18580 GCA_963553525.1 uncultured Lachnospiraceae bacterium
ATAGACATCAATAATTTGGTCTTCTGAAATATCATCCGTATTTAAATTATAATTATGATCCTGTCCGTGCTTTACTTTCCCTACATAAGAAATTGCTTCGTTTTTATTTCCAAGATACACCTCGCAATAAGCCAAACACAATAACAGACGCATTCTATCAGGATAAATTTTGAGTAAGTCTATGAATATTTCCTTTGCTTCTTCATATTCCTTAAGTTCATATAAAGATACTGCATAGTTTAAAGAAGTTACATAGTTTTCGTCCATTTTTCCTGCTATCTTAAAGTAATCATGACTTATTGATAAGTTTCTTTCATCTCCGGAGAATTCATATTCACTAAAATAATAAAGGCCAAGACCTGTATAAGTTTCTACAAATGGCGAATTCAAATCTTTAGCCTTATTAAAATACTTTAAACTATTTTTAGAAAAATCATCCAAAAAAGCTATATTAGTATAGATTCTTGCTTTTTCAATATCTTCTAAAGCATTTTCAAATTCATTTAAAAAGCCATCCAGAAATTCTATATAATCAAATTTATCATCTCTAAGCTCCAACTCAACAGAAGTAAGTGTACAAACCACATCAACATCCGATGGATATTCTTTCCGTTTTGCTAAAAGATAACTTTTCATTCTTTCGAGATATTCTTTTGAACTTTTAAAATCGCTTAAAAAAGCTTGATCATATCTATTTTCATACTCCGTTTTTAATTCATACCAATAAGCTCTGATTTCATCTAACATTTTTACTAATGTCCTTTATATAACATAAATGCCTTCTTAATATTACAATTCCGACTTAAAATCTTATTTTCACAATAATCAACAGCATCCTGCTCTTCAAGTTTTAAGCTGCGTCTAATTTTCTCCGTCCCCATCCCGGTAATAGGAATTTTATCAATATCATCCTACAATACTTGCCGAAAAATCCTTTAATGTGAAATAATCCGACCTTGCATATATTTCACCTTTTAAAATCAAACAGCTTTTTTTATTGTATAATATAATAGGATATATGTGTTATTATTTTAGCCGTGTACTTTTAAATTAAAACCTGATGTATTACCTATATTAATGTATCTGTGCACAACCGGTTTATTTACGATATTTCTGTATAATATTTCTGTACAATATTTCTGTACGATATTTTTGTACGACGGGGTAAATAAAATGATTTTTTTGAAAAAAAATGTATTCAAATCCATACCCGCTTTTATATTGATTGCGGCTCTTACAGCACTCAGCGCATGCTCGGGAGCTTCAAATCCTGAAAACGGCTCTTCTGTATCCGACGAAGCTGACAGCGGCTCCACTTATGAAGACGGAGCAAATTCATCAGTAGAGGAGCAGTCCGAAAAAACGATTACCGTGGGAGTCGGAGACGGTATCTACAAAAAGATACTTACGGAAGCCATAAAACAGGAGCTTGAAAACGCCGGATACAGCCTGAATATAAAAGAATTTACGGATGTAAACGAGCTTGATAAGAGCATCTCTTCAGGCTCCGTGGATGCGATATATACGCATACCCTGGAGTACATAAACGTAATAAATGAAAGCTCCTCTTCTCTGCTCAGTCCAATTTCAAAGGTTCATATTGAAAAGCTGGGGCTCTACTCGGAAGATTATACTTTGGTTGACGATATTCCTGACGGAGCTTCAATAGCAATCCCCAGCGACAGCGAATACGGAATGCGTGCCGTCGAGCTTTTGGTTTCTCTTAATCTGCTTGCAGACTCCGGAGATTTGGGAAATGACCCGAATTATACGTTTACTTCGCTGAATGATGATACGGATTCAAACCCCAGAGGCTTTGTGATCTCGGCTCTTGGAATATCCGCACTTCCAAGCTCTGTAAAAGATATGTATGCCGTAGTAATGCCCTGCGGCTATGCGGCGGATAGCGGAAATTCACTTTCCGACCCGGGTAATTCCTCCAAGGCAGAGTTAATCCCTGTTACCGTAGAGGAAATTTCCGAAAATGACTATGAATTAAAAACGGTAGTAATAGCGGTAAAAGACGAAAGTAAAAACAACGAAAAATCACAGGCTCTTATGAAGGCGGCTGAAAGTCAAAGCGTGGCAGCCTACATAAAAGATAACTATAAGGATCTCGTTATTCCTGCAAAATAAAAAACTTCAACAATAAAAGGAGCTAATATGTCAAAACTTATATTACCCGAAAACTATAAATCGGAGCTGAGCATACACGAAACTCAGGTCGCTATCAAGACCACCAAAGACGCATTTCAGGGAATGCTTGCCGCAAGACTTGATCTCTTAAGGGTATCGGCTCCTCTTTTTGTCGATCCGAAAACCGGTCTTAATGATAATCTGAGCGGCGTGGAAAGACCGGTAGGCTTTGACATTCTGAATGATAAGGAGCATACGGGAGAGGTTGTTCAATCACTTGCAAAATGGAAAAGGCAGGCTCTTAAGGCATATAACTTTTTTCCCGGAAAAGGTCTTTATACGGATATGAACGCCATAAGACGTGATGAAGAAACCGACAACATTCATTCCATATATGTGGATCAATGGGACTGGGAAAAGGTTATCACAAGGCAGGAAAGAACCATGGATACTCTCTATGATACAGTGAGAAAGGTCTACAAGGCTCTCAGAAAAACCGAGCAGTATCTGGCAATAGAATACGACTACATTGAAACGATCCTGCCGAAGGAGATCTCCTTTATTTCCTCGCAGGAGCTTGAGGATATGTACCCCGAAAAAAATGCAAAGGAAAGAGAATACCTGTATACCAAAGAAAAGGGGGCAGTCTGCATAACTCAGATCGGGGATAAATTAAACAGCGGAGAGCCTCACGACGGCAGAGCTCCCGACTATGACGACTGGTCAATGAATGCGGACATTCTGGTATACTATCCTCTTCTCGATATAGCTATGGAGCTATCTTCCATGGGAATAAGGGTGGATGCTGAAGCTCTTAAGGAGCAGCTTAAAAAATCGGGCTGCGAAGAAAGAGCCTCTCTTCCTTTTCAAAAGGCAATTTTAAACGACGAGCTTCCTCTTACAATCGGCGGAGGTTTAGGGCAGTCCCGCATCTGCATGTTTGTACTCAGAAAGGCTCATATCGGAGAAGTACAGTCGTCACTGTGGCCGAGTGACATGATCAGAGTATGCAGGGAGCACGATATTCATCTGCTGTAAGAAGTGTAATTAACATTACTTTTACGATCAGTCCGTTATTTTATTAAGAATAATTGTAAACAGATAAGCTAAAGCGTTGATCTGTTTATACAGAGAAGCTTTCTTTAAAATATACTATTTGTTTAATCATAGGTTACAACTCTATGAGTTGTCCCAAATGAAAAGAATATATAAGCTTCTCCTTTACTTCTTTTCCGGTTATACGGCAAAGAGCCCTTGAATAAAGCTCCAGCTGGGATTTATATTTTGTGATAAGTTCCGAACCGTCTTTTACTGCATCGGTTTTATAATCCAAAAGGACGAGCCTGCCGTCCTCGTCTTCAAAATAACAGTCTATCACGCCCTGAACCAGCATTATTTCATTTTGCGGCAGAGTGCCGTCATACTCGTTTGCAGCTATTCCCAGCATGAATTGAGCTTCTCTTTTTAAACACTTTCTTTCACAGGCATTTGCTATTCTGCCTGCAATATCGTTTGATAAAAAGGTACTTATATCCTTAAGATTAACCAGATTTCTCCATTCTCTATCTATATATCCGCCTTTTTCTTTAACCGACAAAAATTCCTCAATAAACTCTTCTCTATCGGACAAAGTCATATTTTTATTATTAAGAACTAAGGAAAATGCGCTTTGCGGGCTTTTCCCGTTATCCGGATATTCGTCAGGGTCTCGAGCGAGTTCTGTATCCTCTTCATTTCCTGAGTAATCCATGCTTAAAAGCTCCATTACCCTATGATAAAGAGTTCCTCTTAGCGCACCTGAGGCTTTGCTGTCTCCCTTGGATTTCATAAAGCCCGGCAGCTCGAACACGGCTTCTCTCTCCTCAAAGGGCTTTAGGGAAGCATATTGTGCTTCATCATAAAGAGCCTCTTTCAATTCCGTAACCGTTGTCTTGGCAAAGAGCTTTTTGTAATTTTCATGCGGATAAGAATAAGAAAACTTATCCTTAAGCTCAAAAACCCTGTCCATATCCACAAGGATATTTTCCCTTAATTCGTCCTCCGAAGACGACATAAGCTTTGTCAATGTATCAAGTCTGTCCTTCTGCTCGATATTTTGATTTACGGATGATAAATATATATCCTCAAGCCTTATAAATTCAAATTTAAAAAGCTTCTCCTTCTTATCATCTCTTAAATAGCCTGCATCTACTCCGAATTCTTTTTCTATCATATTCAAAAAAGACGGATGGCTTGACAAAGCATTTAATATAAGACTTATGTAGCTTCCCGCATTAAAGCGCTTGTCATAGGGTAGAAGTCCGTTTGACTTTTTGTTTGAAAACAGCGCCGTTTCTACAAGCTCCTTCTCCGGATTTTTTACGCTCCCTACTAAAAACAGCTTTTCCTTTGCCCTCGTCATTGCGACATAAAGCACCCTAAGCTCCTCGCCTATGGAATCCGCCTTCATTTTGGCAGCGACAACATTCTTTCGCACGGTAGACATTTTTATCCGTCTGTTAAAATCTATATAAGCTGCAGCCGGTCCGTAATCGGAGTCCAGTATCATATCTCCGGTCGTATCCTTCAAATTAAATTTTCTTGAAAGTCCGCTCACAAAAACATAGGGAAATTCCAAGCCTTTACTTTTATGTATGCTCATGATTCTGACCACATCGGCATTTTCATCAAGAACATTGGCTTCTCCCTCATCAGCTTCATATTTTTTCAGCGTATTTATATAGCTTATAAATCTGTGCAGACCGTGAAAGCTGGTTTCCTCATAGCTTACAGCCTTTGCCGTGAGCATATCGAGATTTGCACTTCTCCTTTCTCCAAAGGGCAGCGCCGATACATATTCCATGAACTGTGTTTCATCAAGAATTTTCTGTATCAAAATATGAACGGGCAGGTGTACGCTCATCTCCTTATATCTCTTTATAAGCTCAAGGAATTTTCCCGCTTTTTTTTGCAATAAAATATAGCTTTCCTCATCCAAATCAAACTCGCTTAAATCAGCCTCATAAAAGCTCTCAAGCGTTTCCGAAAAATATCCTCCCCTTTCCCTGCCGTAAAGCTCCGTAACGGAAATATCAAAAATCCTTATCATAGCAAGCTCTTCATCGCTAAAGCCCCCAATATCCGAGCTTAATACGCTTACATAGGCTATATCGTTAAGCGGGTTATTGATAATATCAAGAAAATTCAAGATGATCTGAACCTCAACAGTGTCAAAAAAGCCCGTTTTGGATTCAAGATATACGGGGATGTCCAATTCTTCAAGAGCTCTGCGAAATATATCATCATATTTGTTGGTTGCTCTCATTAAAATCACTATATCGGAATATCGTATTTTTCTATATTGATTTCCGTCAAAAACTAAGCTGTTGCCCGAAACAAGCTCTCTGATTTTAGACGCAACGATCCTCGCTTCGGATACGGTCTTGTCATCTCCTTCGTCGCAAAGCAGAATATCCGTACTGTAATTATTGTATTCAAGGCTTGCCGGAAAGTCCGCTCCGCACACAAGTACGGCGTCCTCATCATATTCAACTCCGCCAAGATCTCTTGCCATTATTCTTTCAAATATTTCATTGGTGCTGTCCAAAATCTCAGCTCTTGATCTGAAATTTTTATGAAGGTCTATCCTGGTTCCGCATGAAGAGCCTCCTGCGGATATTGACCCGGGCTTTTCGTATGAATAAAGCTTTTCCATAAAAATACCCGGATCGGCAAGCCTGAATTTGTAAATCGATTGCTTAACATCTCCCACCATAAAACGGGTTTTTTCACTCGCCACGGCGGATAGTATAAGCTCCTGTATCATATTTGAGTCCTGATACTCGTCTATCATGACCTCGGCAAAGTGCTCTCTGTATGAAAGGGCGCACCTTCCCGGTACGTATCTTATATTCCCGTCGTCATCAATTTCTTTTTCGGTAAGGATCTTAAGCGCAAGATGCTCCATATCCGAAAAGGTTATAATATTTTTATCCCTTTTCTTTTCCTCAAGCAATTTTATATACGAAAGCGTGATATCACAAAGCTCATCCACAGCCTTAAGAGCTTCTTTGTCCTGCAATTCAAATATTTCTTCGTTATAGGCAAAATATTTTTTTATAAGCTCCTTTAAATCGGACTTTATTTTCTGCCTTCCCTCAGATACGGCTTTTTTCTTGCTCTCCGATACTGAATCATCATTTTTTGAAATTCTCTTCAAGGTTCCGAAGCTGATTGAATTAAGCTCCATCTTTATCTCTTCATATTCCGGGGATAAAGAATTTTTCACCTTATTTAAGGCTTTTTCAAATAAATCCCGATCAGCCTCTATATTATCAGCATAAACGTAAGGACCGTCATTTTCTTCACATATGATAAGCAGTTCCTGTATTCTCGACAAAATGCCTTCCAGGGTGTTTTTTGTTTCCTCAAGTACAAGAGCTCTTATATCAAGTTTTTTCCATTCCCTTTTACCGAGCCATTCCTCGGGATCGGGCATACTCATGGCTTTTTTGTACAACTCCATGATATAGGACTTTAATCTGCTGTTTATTCCTCCCGCCTGAACAGCGGAATCAAAGTATTTATAGCAATGCAGAAAGGAAGGATCCTGAATTTCAAAAAGCTCATACATAAGCTCAGTGTAGGCATCCTCCTGTAAAAGAGCTATTTCACCGTTATCCGCAACACGATATCCGGGATCAATGTCAAGCTCCGTAAAATTATCTTTGATTATATATTGGCAAAAAGAGTCTATGGTCGTGATCTGAGCATTATAAAGGAGAGTCTCCTGCCTTCTTAAATTTTCATTTTCAGGCATAAGCTCCAGAGCTTTATAGAGTCTTGCTCTTATTCTGTCCTTCATTTGGGAAGCCGCCGCTCTGGTAAAAGTAACTACCAAAAGCTTATCGACGTCAACGGCGTTTTCTCCGGTTATCAGATTAAAAATACGTTCAACCAAAACGGCGGTCTTTCCGCTTCCGGCAGCCGCAGATACCAAAAGATCGTCGCCTCTGAAATCTATTACCGCTCTTTGTTCACTCGTAAAATCCAAAATACAAAGCCCCTGATATTCAGTCTTTCAATTCCTGCCTGATATTCTTTTTCACATTGGACTCAATCATGTAGCTTATCAGAGTCTCTTCCATTCTGTCCGCAAATATCAGGTTCCCTTTCTCCGAAAGATGTATGCCGTCATAGGCGGGCTCCACCTTCCATATGCCCGTATCTATAAAACCTATTCCCAAATGAGAAGCAAGGGTACGATATGCCTTTGCGAAAATCCCGTTGGTGGTATCATACTTGGCATAAAAGTCATCATGCGCCGTATATATATATGGCGGCGCCATAAGCAAAAACAATGTTTCTAAAGACTGTATTTCGGGAATTGATCTTATTGTTTCAAGGAATTTTTTCATCCTGGTGGTTACTTCCACTATATTCGGCTGATACATATTTAAAAAATCGTTCGTTCCGAGCATTACTGCAAAAATATCAAAGGGAAGATAGCTTTTTATAATTTGTGATACATCATTAAGCTCTCTGGGCGTGGAAGGAATTTCCCTTCCGTTTTCAGCGTCCACTTCTATGGAATAATCCATGCACAGCCTCTGTGCTATCTGATCGGTCCAGCGTATGGTATCCGGATATCTTCCTCCGAAAGATCCCCGGGGATCAAAACCGTAAGTGATTGAATCTCCGTAAAACAATATTTTTTTCATGCGTGTTTCTCCTTTATGGCGCAAAGCATATCCTCCATGCTCATCCTGCTTATGTTTCTATATTCATATCCGCTTACCGCTTCGTCAAATCTGCAAATACTCTTATATCTGCAATATGTGCAGGCTTTAATTTTACCCTCGTAATTGTAGGGATGTATAGACTTTTTGCCCTCAAGTATAAGCTCTCCGAACTTATTCTCTATATCGCTTACATGCTCGGATATAAGCTTATATTCTTCATTGTCGAACACTCTTGAAGCGGCTGTGAAGCTTCCGTCCCTTTTATAGCCTACCGGTATGACGTCCGATGACGATTCTATATCCCTGTCCAATTTTTTTATGATCTTATCGTCAGCATTTACAATACCTGTGGTATGAAGGCTCTTCCTTATGCTGCCTTCGATCTCTTCTGCGGAAGACTCCATTCCGATCCCTTCATCATCGGCATTTATAACAGGATCGATTATTCTGTAATAAAGAAGTGCGGACGCAACTACAGACTTGTTTTTTTTCTTATACTCATTTTTAATCCTTTCAAGCGCGGCATCCATATATGTGATTAGCTGCATCTGAAGTCCGTTAAAAAGAAAAGCATAATCAAAATCCTTGCTCCCCGATTTAAAGTCTATTATCTTTACATACACATTGTCAGCGTCTTCCGCCAAATCTATACGGTCGATTCTGCCGTGTAAAGAATTTGCACTCCTGAAATATTCCTCGGCATAGGCGGGCATAAAATCTCCCTTACCGAGTTGATATTTAAGCGTTTCAACCGTTCTTAAAAGAATACGCTTCATGCTTGATATTTCATATCTTCCCTTTTTGCTGTCATATAAAACGGCTGAATTTTCGGCGGTAAATCTGCCAAGAGCGGTCTCTATATACTCCTCAGCTTCCGAATATGTAAATGTGAGCCAGGTCTTGTTCTTTTCTCTTAATTGAGCTGAAAAAAGCTCTATAACCGAATGATATATTGTCCCCAGATCCGCAAAGCTGAAATCCGCCGTTCTGTTTTCCTTAAGTCCCAGACCGTATTTCAAAAACTGAGCATAGGCGCAGCCTGCAAAAAGCTCAAGCCTGCTTATACTGTTCAGCTTTATCCGAGAATACAGCCTTTTTGCGATATCCGCAGAAAGAGAGCTTTCGCTGTAAGAAGTAAATGCCGCCCTTATTTCTTTGCCCAATATATCATTTTCGGTATCCTTATATGAATTAAGGGCTGCCGTAAGCGTCATAAAATCCCCGGTAAGAGAGCTTTCGAGATAACCTCCCGCATAGTCCCTCACAAGAACCGCGCTCTTTTTTTGCATATCCTTAAGCGATACCGCCTGAGATACGATATCGTCCTTTTCCGGCTCCTTTATATCAAGCTTCGGAAACATTTTTTTCAACCTGCCTATTATATACGAGGGCTGAAGACTTTTTCTGGACGTATCAAGCCTCGGATAAAAAATACTTAAGCCTTGAGACGGCTTTGTCATGCTCATGTAAAGGTAAAGTCTCTGCCTGTACATGAGCTCTATGGGAGACGGCGCAAGCTCCGTTCCCGCACAGTTTGCTCTCAAAAACTCCCTGTCCACCTCGGATATCAGACCCGCTCCGCTGTTCCTTGACGGTACAGCCATGTCATGAGCACCCAAAAAAATAAGATATCTGATATCCTTAAGTCTGGTTCTTTCTATGTCTCCTATCTGAACCCTGTCCACATTTACAGGTATAGTTCCTATCGAAAGCTCCGAAAAGCCGGCTTCAAGTATGTCGCCATATTCTTTTACTGATATTTTTTCATCCGAAAGAAGATTGACCGTTTCCTCAAAAAGAGTATTTATCTTGGAAAGTATCTGCCTGTATTCCGAGGCGAACGCCTCCTCCGAAGCCGAAGCGAATTTTTCTTCATAGCTCCTTAACTTTTCCGGAACCTTGTCCTCCATAAGTATCTTGTAAATAGCGATTGTAAGCTCTCCCGCTCCGCCTTTTTTTTCCTTTACTTCAAAAATATTCCTAAATCTATTTACAATTTGCTCTCTTAACTTATTTATTTTCTCGAGGATAGTAAAAGCGTCTTCTTCACTTCTTTTAATATTATCCTTGAACGGTCTTATGAAGAGAGACTCCCATTTCTTTCTGCCCTGAATATTTAAGGAATTGATATACACTTCAAGCAACTCCACGTCTCTTCTCTCATAGGGGGCAAGACCGCTTTTTAAATACTGCAAAACCGCATCTTTTGAATACGAAGTTTTGACTATTTCAATTATGCTTCTCAAATATTCAAAAATGGGGTTATTTCTTATATTTTCCGTTTTATCCATAAAAACGGGAATATCAAAATCAACGGACAGCCTGTCTATGGCGTCCGTATAATCCTTAGGAACGGCTGAAACGATCGCAAAATCCCTATATTGAAGCGACCTGTCCTCAGCCAGCTTTTTATGTATCAATATAAAGCTCTGCCTTACCTCCTCATAAGGAGTTGACGCAACGCTTATACTTATTGCGCAATCCTCACCCTCATATTCCTTTAACGGATACCTGAAAAGATTTTTTTCAAGATGCGATATAGATGGGGAGTTTTTAAGTCTGTGAACGGGAGCATTTTTTGTTCCCAAAAATACATCGACTCCGCTTTTTTTTCTTTGTTCCTCCCAGGCGGCAAAAGACATTGTGTCCTTTGCTTCTGTTTCCCACATATTCCTTGACAGATCGGCTACGGTTTTTTGACTAAGTGAAAAAAGTCCCTTTACATTGGAATTATGCTCATAAGGATTTACTTCATCTCCTATAATCACAGAAAAAATAAGCTCGGAAGACTTATTGTAAAGAGACTTTAAAACCCTGTATTGTATGGGAGTAAAGCCTGTGAAGCCGTCAAATGCGATTACCGAATTCTTTATAAATTCCGATTTATATATTTTTTGAGCACACAGGGAAAGACTGTTTTCTGCACTCATATATTTTTCGGAAATGTAGTCGTTAAAGGCTTTATACAAGGTGTTTAAATCCTTGAGCTTTGCACAAAGAGCTCTTTTGTCCTTTGAAGCCTTTATCATTTCATCTATCTGCTCATAAGACAGATCATACTGCATAAATTCCGATATTACGGACTTTACTTCATCGACAAATCCCGCTCTCGTCATTCCCGAGCCTATTGACGGCAGCTCTTTTTTTATAAACTGGGAAACTCTTCTGAGCAGCAGACTTTTTCCCAAATCATCAAGTATCTTTTCTTTAGGCTTTCCCGTTTCCGAAAAAATACGGTGAACAAGACGCGAAAAACTAAGGACATCAATATTCATGATGCCCTTTGATGAACTCATCTTCACAACATCGCTTTGAACCTGCATGGTGAACTGATCAGGCACAAGTATCAAAAAATTTCTGTCGGGATTCTTTTCGGCTCTGCCTATGATTTCCTTGTATATGTATGTCGACTTGCCTGCGCCCGATGCTCCGAATACGAACCTCAGCATACAGCCAAGCTCAGCCTTTACTCAAATGCTTATCTATTGCAGATTTTAAAGTCTCATCATCGAAGGGCTTTATGATATAGTCTACTGAACCGTATTTCAGGGCTCTTACAATTTTTTCACTCGTGGCTGAAGCCGTAATCATAATAACCTTGGCTGAGGGATCTTTTTGCATGATTTGGGAAAGACATTCAAAGCCGTCCATGCCGGGCATGGTAATATCCATGGTTACAAGATCCGGTTTGCACTCATCATAAAGCTTCAGCGCTTCATTTCCGCTTCCGGCTTCCGCTACCACGGTATACCCGAGTACCTCAAGAGAATTGCGAAGTACCTTTCTGGAAACCCTTGAATCGTCTACTATCATAATATTTGCCACCGTACCTATCCTCCTGAATTTATCCTTAAAATTATAAGCTGTACGCTTTGTAGGAATTTTATCATAAATAAGCATATATTTATATCCGCTTTTCATTATTTATGTCGTTTTAGTAAACAATATATAAAAGCTTTGGGGTAAAATGTACGCTCTGTCTCTGAAATTTAATTTTTATTATTTTTATATATTGATTTTTAATATACGGTCATATATAATATCGTTCGTTGGATTTTTACGGGGTGTGGCTCAGCATGGTAGAGCGCTTCGTTAGGGACGAAGAGGCCGCTGGTTCGAATCCAGTCACTCCGATAAAACAGATTTCGCAGCTCAGGCTTCGGAATCTGTTTTTTTATTTTCATGTAATATATTATCCCGGACGCAAAAGCGGTGATATAATAGGTATGATTGATTACTTCATCACTCATGGGAGGGTATTGTTATGCATAACGTAAGAAAAGTATCTGATAACATTTTTTGGCTCGGCTCTTCCGACAGGCGCCTTGCTCACTTTGAAAACGCCTACTGTGCCCCCTGCGGCATGTCCTACAACAATTATATTATTTTGGATGAAAAAACCTGTCTTATGGACGGTATCGACGACTCGGTTTCGAGACAGTTTCTTGAAAATTTGAATTTCTGTTTAAACGGGAGAACCCTCGATTACATGGTTGTAAACCATATGGAGCCAGATCACTGCTCCGTCATTCCCGAGCTTATAAAAGACTATCCCGATATGAAAATAGTGGCAACGGAATCCGCTTTCAAGATGATGAAACAGTTTTATGACCTTGACACCGATTCTTTTGCAGTTAAGGTAAAGGAAAACGACACTCTTGAGCTCGGTGAGCACACTCTTTCGTTTATGATGGCTCCCATGGTACATTGGCCCGAAGTAATGGTTGCATATGAATCTAAAACCTCCACTCTTTTTTCCGCCGACGCCTTCGGCGCATTCGGCGCTATGAGCGGAAATATATTTTCAGATGAGATAGATTGGGAAAAAGAATTTTCAGACGAGGCGAGAAGATACTACGCCAACATAATAGGCAAATACGGGACGCAGGTAAGCGCTCTCATGAAAAAGCTCGATTCCAAATCCATAAATATGATCTGCCCTCTTCATGCCCATATTTGGAGAAAAAATCCTGAAATCATCATTGATAAATATAAAAAATGGATGACCTATACTCCCGAAAAGCGGTCCGTCTGCATTTACTACGGATCGGTCTACAACAATACCGCAAATGCGGCTGATATCTTAGCCGTCAAGCTTGCGGAAAAAGGGGTTCGTAATGTAAGGGTTCTGGACGTTACGAAAACGGATAAATCCGAGCTGTTGGCTAGAGCATTTGAATATTCTCATCTCATTTTTGCAGCCGCCACATACAATGCGAATATCTTCGACAATATGGAAGTCCTGCTTACGGATCTCAAAAATCACAATATGTCGAACAGAACCGTCGGCATTATGGAAAACGGCAGCTGGGCTGTAACGGCGGGAAGCCTCATGAGAAAAAAGCTTGACGAGCTTAAAAATATTACCGTTCTGGAGCCCACTGTCAAAATACTGTCCGCCGTAAAGGAAGATTCCCTGCAGCAAATCGAAGAGCTGTCCGAAGCGATATTTTCTTCATTAAAATAAACGCTCTTCTTAAAATAATTTGCTTATTTTTATCAAATCTCTTTTGAGGGTATTAAGATAGACTGAAAATAAGCTGCTTACTCTAAAGTAATCTTTTTAAAGAAAAATCAAATCGGCTGAATTTCAACATCTTTTTGTTGAATTCAGCCGGTTTTTGTTTTTTAAAAAATTTCAATCCGCTTTTTCAGTTTTTTGGATTAAAGCATGCGTACCTGGTTTTGTAATAAAGCCGTCCGGTTTTCCACATTTAACTATGTGCGCTTTTATAGCCGTCAGGATTATTTGACTGCCATCTCCATGCGTCCCTGCACATGTCTTCAAGATCCTTTTCGGCGCTCCATCCCAGCAGCTCTTTTGCTCTAGCCGGATCGGAATAGCAGACGGCTATGTCTCCCTCCCGTCTTCCGTCTATTACATAAGGGAGTTTTTTTCTGCAGGCTTTTTCGAAGGCGTAAACTATCTCAAGCACACTGTAACCTATACCCGTTCCGAGATTGAATACGGCAACCTCCGATACTTTATCCATTCTCTTGACAGCGGCTACATGCCCCTTTGCAAGATCCACAACATGAATATAGTCTCTCACACCTGTTCCGTCGTGAGTATCATAATCATCCCCGAAAATATGCACCTTTTCCAGCTTTCCGGAGGCTACTTGTGCCACATATGGAAGAAGATTATTGGGAATTCCCTTGGGATCCTCTCCCATAAGCCCCGACTCGTGTGCGCCGATAGGATTAAAATAACGAAGCAGAACGGCTCTCCACTCATTGTCGCTTATATAAAGATCCTTTAAAATACGCTCCTGCATGACCTTTGTCGCACCGTAGGGATTGGTAGCTTCTCCCAAGGGGCAGCTTTCCGTTATGGGAATTTGAGCGGGGTCTCCGTATACCGTTGCGGACGATGAAAATACTATTTTTTTGCAGCCGTGATCACGCATAACCTCGCAGAGAGCGATGGTGCTCCCGATGTTGTTGTGATAATATTCAAGCGGCTTTCTTACAGATTCTCCTACAGCCTTGTAGCCTGCAAAATGTATCACAGCTTCAATTTCATTCTCGTCAAAAATCTTTGTAAGAGCAGTCCTGTCAAGCACGTCCGCCTTGTAAAACAGAGGTCTTTTGCCGGTTATCCTTTCAATGCGTGATAAAACCTCCTCACTTGAATTATACAGATTGTCAACGATAACTACCTCATATCCCGCATTTATAAGCTCAACACAGGTATGACTTCCTATAAAGCCCGTTCCGCCTGTAACAAGAATTTTTTTATCACTCATATCTAAAGCTCCTGTAATTTATTATATTTTTGAAGATGTATTCTTTACCTTTAAATGTGTAATTACCGAAATCGACGCTATAATAACGCCTACAAGTCCGGTAATATAGTACATTGCGAGCTGTCCGTAATAGTCGCTCATCTCCACTACGTCTTCAATTTCGCTGAATAAATAGGTGACCGGATAATCATAGCCCTGTTCCTTGAAATATTGGGCGGCGAAGATAGCCCAATCCAGCCTGTTTGCAAAATAAATAACCACCATGATCACCAGTATCGACACCACTATGCCTATCTTTGAAGACCTTCCGGAAAGAAGCCTGTATCCTGAAAATGCACATGCTGCCATTATTATTCCGGAAATGAAGACAAAGTAGCCCAGCTGGCTGAATAAGATCAATATCGCAGCTCCTATCAAAGCTCCCAATAAAGCTCCTATCGTTCCCACTATAATATTTTCAGGTTTCTGCTCAAGCTCAAACTGCTTTTGCGCAAGCTTTCCCGACTCATTCGCATAGCTTGCGGCGGATAATATAATAGGTCTTCCTTCAAGTACATAGGTGGAAATATCTTCCATTGCTCCCGTTTTTTCACAGCAGGAAACATAAGAATTTTGAGAAAGAAATTCCGATATGTAATTTACAGCTTCTATAATATTTTGAATCCTTTTTGCATCCATTAAAGCTTCTTTTACGGGAATATCAAGCGAATAGCCCGCAAGCTTAGGAGTCCTAACCAGCTTTGAAAACTGAGTTATTCCTTTTATTTCTTTCTTTTCGGGAAAGCTCCCTCCTCTGCATACCGAGGTGTGTATCTTAAAATAACGCTCATATCTGCTTGCATATACATGAGATACAATAAAGAAAAATCCGTTTTTTTCACCTACCGCAAGCGTATTTTCTTCATTATATCTGAATCCCAACCCCTCTGCCGATTCTCTGAGTACCTTTTTTATATCCATTAAATTTCCTCCTTAAAAAACTCAAAACATCGTAATTCTACATTAACTCTTATGTAAAAACAAGTTATTTGTATATCCCCGCAAGCATTGACAGTCAAGGCTTTTGGGGTATAATTTCTAAGGTTAATTATATAGTACGTTGTCACTGTTTTTTCGGAAAGGTATTTTAATGAAACAGACAAGAAATGATGTCCGCAATGTTGCGATAATAGCTCACGTCGATCACGGCAAAACCACTTTGGTTGACGGATTGTTAAAGCAAAGCGGTGTTTTTAGAGAAAATGAGGCTGTTGCCGAAAGAGTTATGGACTCCGGTGATATAGAACGTGAGCGTGGAATAACCATACTCGCCAAAAATACAGCCATTTCCTACAAGGATATACGTATAAATATAATAGATACGCCGGGACATGCCGATTTCGGAGGCGAGGTTGAACGCGTACTTAAAATGGTCAACGGCGTTATTTTGGTTGTAGACGCCTTTGAAGGACCCATGCCTCAGACGAAGTTCGTCCTGAAAAAGGCTATGGAGCTTAAACATCCCGTTATTGTATGCATCAATAAAATAGACAGACCGGAAGCACGCCCCACGGAGGTTATTGACGAGGTTCTCGAGCTTCTTATGGATCTGGGAGCGGATGATAAACAGCTTGACTGCCCCTTTGTATTCGCTTCTGCAAGAAGCGGTGTTTCTTCGCTTGATATAGATAAGGCGGGAACCGATCTTAAGCCTCTTCTCGATACGATAATCAATTATATCCCCGCACCGGTAGGCGATCCCGAAGCCGGAGCTCAAATGCTTATTTCCACCATCGATTACAACGAATATGTGGGAAGAATCGGAGTGGGCAAGCTTGATAACGGCTCCTTAAAAGCAAATCAGGAGGTGGTAATTGTAAACCACCACGATCCGGATCGCATGATCCGCACCAAAATCAACAAGCTTTATGAGTTTGACGGTCTTAAAAAGATTGAAGTAAGTGAATCGGGAATCGGATCTATAATTGCAATTTCCGGTATCTCCGATCTTAAAATCGGAGATACAATATGCTCGCTTGACAGCCCCAAAGCTATCAAATTCCAGAAAATTTCAGAGCCTACCATTTCAATGAACTTTATCGTAAACGACTCTCCTCTTGCGGGACAGGAAGGGAAGTATGTAACGAGCCGCCATCTCAGGGATCGCCTGTACAGAGAGCTTAATACCGACGTCTCCCTCCGTGTCGAGGATACGGATACCACGGAAACCTTTAAGGTATCGGGACGGGGAGAGCTGCATTTAAGCGTCCTCATAGAAAATATGAGACGAGAAGGCTATGAGTTTGCGGTAAGCAAGGCGGAGGTTATCTATAAAACCGATGAAAACGGAAAAAAGCTTGAGCCCATGGAACGCTGCTATATAGACGTTCCCGAAGACTTTTCCGGAAGCGTAATACAGAAGCTCGGCATGCGTAAAGGCGAGCTTATCAATATGAACGCAGCTTCCGGAGGATATACAAGGCTTGAATTTCTCATACCCTCAAGAGGACTTATAGGTTATAGAGGAGAATTCATGACAGATACCAAAGGAAATGGTATTATGAATACGATCTTTGAAGGGTATACTCCTTTCAAGGGAGCAATAAGCTATCGCAAGCAGGGCTCACTTATCGCCTTTGAAACGGGAGAAGCCGTTACCTACGGACTTTTTGCGGCTCAGGAAAGAGGAAATCTTTTCATAGGCGCAGGCACAAAGGTTTATGCCGGAATGATAATAGGACAAACCGGACGTGCGGAGGATATCGAGGTGAATGTATGCAAAACGAAGCATCTTTCAAACACGAGATCCTCTTCCGCCGATGAAGCCTTAAGGCTTGTACCTCCCATACAAATGAGTCTTGAAAGATCCATAGAATTTTTGGAGACCGACGAGCTTTTGGAGGTTACCCCCGAAACTCTGAGACTCCGCAAACGTATACTTGACTCTACCAAACGCAAGCGTGCTGAATTCGCACAGAAACAAAAATCATGAAATCTTTTATACTGGGCTTTATAGCGGCAATACTGGGATGTTTTATATTTTTGGCGGGACTTATATTATGGGTCAGGTTAACCGCTCCGAGCGGTGTCTCTTCAACTTCTGTTGCGGTCTCAACAACGGAAGCTGCGGACTCGCAGGCAACGGATACCGCTTCTGATGAAGCCGCTTCCAACGGTAACACTTCTTCAAGCGATACTGCAAGTTCTTCCGATGAAACTTCATCAAAGACGGACGAAACTAAGGAAACTCCTGCCGCATACGATTTGGATAAAGCGGTCACTGCTGAGGAAGCTCCGAAAAAATATTCGGAATACATGAAAGTAATTGAAGCCGAGCTTAAGCCCGAATACGGCTATAATTTAAAAATCGCTTATATGGACGACAGGATCATAATAGCCGTTTGGGAAAGCAATCTGGTTCAACGATTAAATGAAGGACTTGAAAACGGGACAAAAGATACCATCTGGGATTCTCAAAAAACCTCTTTAAGAGCTTTGTGCCAAAAATACTATGACAGCCTTAAGGATCACAGCATAGATAACGGACATATAAGCTTATATCTTCTTGATGAAAGAAATTTGGACAATATAATTTTAGCCTTTGACGACGGAAAGCTTGTACACGACGGTCTGGATCATGAGTAAAACGGTATAAAATTTACATTTAAAGATTTTTTGATTTTATTATTCAGCACTCCGCACAAGATATCATTGTTTTATTCTTGTATTGATAAAGTGTATAAACTCCTTCTTTTCTTTTTCGCCCTCAAATGCTCTGAGCGGAAGCATAATTGCCGTTGCCGGAGAGGTGTAAAGATAAATTGCCGTATCGGCTTCTTTCATCTCCGTTATCATTTCATATTTGGTAACGCCTTCTTCATACTCCGTTACATAGCGTATCCTTTTTTATTCAAAAAACAGCTCCCTTTTTCCTAAAATATTGGAGTTATAGGACAAAACGTGTTGATGGCTAATCCCATTGATCATAGAATCTGT
>CAUVOD010000046.1:0-17803 GCA_963553525.1 uncultured Lachnospiraceae bacterium
GATTCTATGATCAATGGGATTAGCCATCAACACGTTTTGTCCTATAACTCTATTTTTATGGTACAATTTCCCGACAGGGGGAATTTGTATGTACGTATTTAATCATGCTCTTACAGATGTATTTTGCATAATTATATTCTTGTTACTGATTATTTATTTCAATCGCTCTTTGGCTGTTTTGTCGGAGGTGGACACGTTCCATAATATGATCGCTTCGGCAATCATATACGGGATTTCCGATATTCTTTGTCTTTTCGGCGACAACGGATATTTTCGCATGTCTGCAGATCTGAATTTCATACTGAGCGTGACATTTCTTATTTCCTTTGCACTGACGGCATATTTCAGGACCGTTTTCATAACGGGGAGGCTTCGTTTCGAGTATGTTCAAAACAGGCTGTACAAAGTCCTGCTTGTCATACCGGTTGTCGTTTCGTCTCTGCTTTGCATAGGTTCTTTCGGAACCGGACTGGTATTTTATATAAACGAAGCCAATGTATATTCAACGGGTCCCTTGTACCACGTATATGCGATTTGTCTGAACATCTACAACGTGCTTCTTCTTATCGAATTTATAATAGTTTTTGTAAAAGGTGACCAATACAGGGGCAAAAAAGAAAAGCTTATATTGCTCAGCTTTTTTATACTGCCTATTATTGCGGATATTATACGGATATATATTCCCGGAAGTCCTGTCATTCTGACGAGCATTGCGTTTCCGTCGATCATGCTTTGTGTAAACATGCAGAACAGCGGTATTTCAATAGATTCGCTTACGGGCTTGGAGAACAGAAGAAGTGCGGATAAGTACATAGAAGAAGCCATAAAAAAATGTACCGAGAAAAAAGGGATATATCTTATTCTCATAGACATAGATAATTTCCAGAAAATCAATTCAAAATACGGAAGCTACGAGTCGGACAAGCTTTTGCAGGCATTAGGAGAGGCGTTGAGAAATGTCTCCGAAAGGTTTGGGGGCTTTTGTGCAAGGTACGGCGGAGACGATTTTTTGTTTGTGTGCGAAACCAGGAAGAGCAATTCTCCGGAATCCATAATGGAGCTGTTTGATATTCTCCTTAGAGAAAGCTCAAAGAAAATAGATCTCAAGGTCGGAGTGTTTTCGGTGAGCTACGGCTATGCCGTATGTAATGACTTCGATACCAGGGTGTCAGAGCTTATACGCGCCGCAGACAGGGCTCTCTACGCTAATAAAATCAGCGGAAAAATTACGGACGGAAATAAATCGATTCTCAGCATGGCTGCGGATGAAAATGAGCTGTATGACAGACCCTGGCTTTGGGTGTACGCTCCGGATTCCGATACGGATAAAACAACTCTGCTTCCGAACAGCGGTTTTTTTAAAAATCAAAGCGATTCGTATATAGCCAACAGTCTTTCCAAGGGACGCAATCCCGCCGCCATATATTTCAAGCTGGATAATTTGGGAGCGCTTAATAAGGAATACGGCTTTCATGAAGGGGATAAATTCCTGAAAAATTTCAGCGATATTTTGCGCGATAGATTTAAAGAAGATCTTATGGCGAGGCTGAGATCGGCTCATTTTGCGGTTATTACCGATAAAAGTGAAGTGGAAGATATTATAAAAAATATTAACGAACAGATTGAACTGTACAAAAAAGAGCTTTCAGTAAGAATGAGAGCCGGCTTATATTATATAGACGGAACCGAGCCCGGTGTAAATTCTGTTTTGGACAGAGCAAAAAGCGCCTGTGATTTTGTAAAGGATAATTACAGTGCGTTCCTGAGAGTATACGACAGCAAGCTGGAGGAGGAGAACAAGAGAAGATCCTACATTCTTAATCATTTCGAAGAGGCGATGAAAAACGGCAGAATAAAGGTAATGTATCATCCTATTGTACGTATAGACAACGGCGCTGCGGTAGGAGCGGAAGCGCTTTCCAGATGGGATGATCCCAAATACGGCTTGATTATGCCGAAGGAATTTGTTGAGATTTTGGAGAAGCATAAGATAGTACATAATCTTGATATATATGTATTGAGAAAGCTGTGCTCGGATTATAGGAGCTTAAGAGAGGAGCTGGGAAGAGATATAGACATATCCTTTAATTTGTCTGGGGTGGATTTTGAGCTTTGCGATATAGTTAAGGAAATCATTAAAATAACCGACGAATATTCGGTTCCTACCCGAAATATTAAAATCGAGATAGCGGAAAGTGCACTGTCCATGAACGAAGACATGATAAATTCTGCGGTATCTGAGCTTCACAGAGCCGGTTTTGAGGTGTGGATGGACGATTTCGGAAGCGGATATTCTTCTCTGAATCTTCTTGCGCATACGGAATTCGACATTGTGAAGCTGGATATGCTGTATTTGAGAAATGTCGAGGCTTCGTCCAATGTCGTAATAATGCTTGAGAATCTGATAGAAATGATAAGCAAGATGAAAAAGCAAGTACTTGTTGAGGGTGTAGAAACCGTGGATAAGCTTGTTTTTTTAAGGGATACCGATTGTAAAATGGGACAGGGCTACCTGTTCAGCGAACCCGTAGCCCTTGAAAAATTAAAAGAGATACTTTCCTAATTCTTATTTTTTGAGGTTGTTTTTTTGGAGGTTTTTGACTTTTTAGAGTCAGAAGCCTTGTTTTTGGGTATGTATTCGGCCTCCGTATTGTTTATTATTTTGATACATGAAAGCTTTTTTTCCAAAAAGCTTGAAAATTTCGTAACGCCGTTTGCCCTTATTGTTGCACTGAGCGACGGTATAGCCTTTTGAAGCTCGTCCTTAAGTCTTCCTATGTTCAGAACCGAAAAATTATTGTCTCTGTAAATGCTTTCGATCCGATCTTCGATTTCTTTCAGGCTTGAAACCTTAAGCTCAACCCAGGTGGCGTTGTTTTCTTTATAGACGTTAAGCGACGGAAAGTCGTTTACAAAGGCTGAAAGCTTTGAATAGTTGTAATTTCTGATATCAAATTCCGGATATATCTTTACCAGTCTGCTTCCTATTTCTCCAAGTCCCGTCTCGTGCCCCTGTGCGGAATTGTCGTTTATCATATTTGCGATGGCGTTTTCCAGGGCTTCCTTAGACACAACGCCGCCGTTAGGGGACTGTGATTCCGGTTCCGCTTCAAAGTAAGTATCCGCAGCTTCATTATCGTCTGCAAGCTTTTCGTCGGAGGCGTCTTCCAGAACGTCGAGGAATATAAAGCGTTCACAAGACGCTATAAAGGCTTCGGGAGTCTTTTTTTCTCCCATGCCTATGACCATCATACCCGCTTCCCTTATCCTTGTCGCAAGGTGATTGAAGTCCGAGTCGCTTGAGACTATGCAGAAGCCCTCTACCTGTCCGCCGTACAGAATATCCATCGCATCGATTATGAGACCGATATCTGAAGCGTTCTTTCCGGGGGTGGCATTTGTCTGCATGACCGGAGTCAATGAATATCTGCTTGCAACATTCAGCCATTTGCGAAGGCGGAGCTGCGACCAGTCGCCGTACATTCTTCTTATGGTTATTTTCCCGTAGTTGGAAAGTTCCGACAGGACTCTTTCGATATATCTTGACGATACGTTGTCCACATCTATTAAAAGTGCAATATTGATTTCTCTTTTTTCCTTTATGTCCATATTTATCCTTTATGTGTGTCCGCACTTGGTGGTATACTCAAGTAAACAGTTTCATCAACAAGAATATAGTATGCTGATATGACTGTCAAAGCCATGTTTCGGAGGAGATACCGTTGAATAAAAAAATACTTCTGACCGGAGGGGGAACCGCAGGTCATGTCACACCCAATCTTGCTCTTATTCCGGAGCTTAGAAAAAAGGGCTGGGAGATAATATATGTAGGGACAAAGGACGGTATAGAACGCAGGCTTATAGCCGATTTTAAGGATGTGAAATACTATCCCATATCGGCGGGCAAGCTGAGGCGTTATTTTGATCCTAAAAATTTTTCCGATCCTTTCAGGGTTATGAAGGGATATTTTGATGCTTCAAGTATTTTAAAAAAGGAAAAGCCGGATGTGATTTTTTCAAAAGGAGGCTTCGTTTCCGTTCCCGTAATACATGCCGCACATGCCCATCATATACCTTCGATCTTGCATGAATCCGATCTTACCCCCGGACTTGCAAACAGACTGTGCAGCAAGGTTGTATGGAAGGTATGCTGTAATTTTCCCGAGACCTTGAAATATCTTCCGTCGGAAAAAACCGTCCTCACGGGAACACCTATAAGAGAAGAGCTTGCAAGGGGTGATAAGGAAGAGGGCAGAAAGCTTTGCGGCTTTAACGATTATAAGCCTGTCATAATGGTTCTGGGCGGAAGCCTCGGGGCAAAATCTATTAACGACACACTTAGAGGAACGCTTGATTCAGTATTGGAGTATTTCAATGTAATTCATATTTGCGGCAATGACAAAATGGATAATCTTAAGCTGAATATGAGCGGATACAAGCAATTTGAATATGTTAAGGCGGAGCTTAAAGACCTCTTTGCCCTTGCGGATCTGGTTGTATCAAGGGCGGGTGCAAATTCGATTTGCGAGCTGCTTGCCCTGAAAAAGCCTAATATACTTATCCCGCTTTCAGCAAAGGCTTCAAGAGGTGATCAGATCTTGAATGCGAGAAGCTTTGAAGAACAGGGCTTTTCCGTTGTGATTCAAGACGAAGATCTTGATGAAGATATTTTGGAAGAAAAAATTCATGAGGTATATAGGGAAAAAGACAAATATATAGACCGAATGAATAAAAGCGAGCAGACCGACGCCATAGCCGCAATAATCAAGCTGATAGAAAATGCGGCCTCCGAGTCATGATTTTCTGTTCGATGAAAACAGCTTTAAAACTACTGAGATAAGTATTGCACTGAGTGAAAAAATTACAATTATACCCGTTTTGGACGAAACAAAATCGGAAACCGCTTTTTCAAGAGGGGTTTCTTTGTTTTCTTCGGGAGCCTTGACCTCCGGAAGAGGACTTTGCGCCGCATTTGTCGAAGGGCTTTCGTCAAGCGCTTCTCTTTCGCCCAGCAGGGCGATTAAAAAGTCGGGTCTGTCTATATTTTCCGATTGAAGCTGAGAGTCCAGAACCTCGGCGATTTCCAGGATGTTTTTATTTTCCTTAAGCTCGTTTAAGCTGTTCTTTGCTTTCGCAAAAGTCACCTCTCTATAAAGATCTATATAAAGAAGAGGATTAACATCGGGATAAATTGACGGATCCGTATCCAGCATGGAATTTACATCGATCATTCCGAAGCCGGTATACCTATCTCTGATAAGCCCGGTTACGGAAGAGCCGTCATTTTTGCCCGCTGCATTTTTTGTTTGATTTGCCGCAGTATGAACCATGAGCTGCAATATCTGATTTCCCGTGGCGTTCTGCCATTTATCCATTGCGAGAGCCAGATATCCGGCAACCGTCGTTGTTGCGGTGCTGCACCCGCCGTCTCGGGTTTCAAAATATCCCCAGTCGTTAAACTGCATCCATATATCGTCTCCGGGGGCACAGATATCCGTTCCGGGATCGTCTATGTTTGAGTGGGATTGAAGCCCTCCCGCCTCATTAAGAGCCTGCACCGTTACCATGCCGGGCCAATAGCAGATTTCGTCCTTTATGCTTGAGGTCGGCAGAACATCGTATTCAAGTCTGTTATTATCGGAGTCAAAATATGTGTCCGGTGCAAGCGTCTGATTCATTCTGACCGGGCTGTTTGCATGAGCGGCTATTACGGGTATGCCCCGCCTTAAGGCTTCCAAAATATAAGGATATTGTTTATCGAAAAAGCTGAGTCCGCCCGCCGGTATGCTTATTATGTCTACGTTGTCTTCAAGCGCAAGCCGAACCGCCTCGTCGTATACGTCGCCTCCTGTTATGCTGTCATCCTCGCTTGTCACCGCCGCATAATGATAGACGATTGCCTTGGGGGCTATTCCTATCTGAGCCGAGCCGGACAAGGCTCCTCTGCCGTTGCCCTGTAATATGCCGAGCATGTCGGTTGCGTGGTAAGCCTTTTCGAAATCTTTCGTAACCGGAGATATGTCGCCGTAAAAGGGAGTTATGTTTTTTTCCCGTATGACGATATTCGCATCCGAAAGCCATTCTACATCGGGATTTATCATAGTATCTATATCCGCTATTTTTACTTCGCTTCCGTCTATGCCTTCTTCGTGAAGCTTTTCCAGATTAAAGGAGTCATAGTACCAATACCCCTCTCTTTTATATTCCTGCGCATTTACGGAGAAAGAAAGGCTGTATGCGACAACTGAAAAGAAAGTAAATAAAAATACGGTTTTTTTAAACAGAGAATACATAAGACTCCTAAATCATATAAAATCAGTCAATAAATAAACCTACGGGGCAGTGGTCGCTGCCGAAAATCTTGTCGTAAATAAGAGCGTCCTTAAGTCTTCCTTCAAGAGAACGCGAGGCTACGAAATAGTCGATTCTCCAGCCCACATTTTTCTCCCTTGCCTTCATCCGGTAGCTCCACCAGCTGTAAGCGTCTTTTTTATCCTTGTAAAAATATCTGAAGGTGTCGATGAAGCCGGCGTCCAGAAGTTCGGTGAACTTTTGTCTTTCCGCATCGGAAAAACCCGGATTTTCGTGATTTGACGCGGGATTTTTAAGGTCTATTTCATTGTGGGCCACATTTAAGTCGCCGCAAAGGATAACGGGTTTATTTTTTTCAAGAGCTTTAAGATACGCTCTGAAATCATCTTCCCATTTGCAGCGGTATTCGAGTCTGAGCAGCTCCTGCTTTGAGTTCGGCGTATAGCAGGTTACCAAATAATAATCGTCGAATTCGAGAGTTATGACCCTTCCTTCATGATCGTGTTCGTCTATTCCCATTCCGTAGGCTGCGGAAAGGGGGGTAAACTCTTCTTTTACAAAAATTGCGGTTCCCGAATAGCCCTTTCTGTCGGCATAGTTCCAATAGCTTTTATATCCTTTAAGATCAAGAGATATCTGCCCCGCCTGGAGCTTGGTTTCCTGCACACAGAGAGCGTCGGGCTGTTCGTTTTCTATGAATTCGGTAAAGAAGCCCTTTGATACCACGGCTCTGAGACCGTTTACGTTCCATGAGATGAGTTTTTTCGACATCTGTATCTACCTCGTTAATATAAAGTAGTATACAATAATTTCTAATCAAAACAATGAAAATATGGTAAAATCAAAATAAAAGGGTTAAAGGAGGTGCGAATGCGAGCTGCGGGTGTATTACTTCCAATTTCTGCGCTTCCGTCCAAGTACGGAATAGGCAGTTTTTCAAAAGAAGCTTACGATTTTGTGGATTTTTTGAACGACTCGGGTCAAAGGGTGTGGCAGCTTCTTCCCATAGGTCCCACGGGGGTAAGCAACAGCCCGTATCAGCCCTTGTCCGCCTTTGCGGGAAATCCTTATTATATATGCCTTGAAGATTTGGTGGAGGAAGGTTATCTGACATCTACCGAAGTAAATCAGGCATATTACGGGGACAATGAAGAAAAAATAGATTACGGCGCTGTTTATGATACGCATCCGCGTCTTTTAAAAGAAGCCAGCAAACGTTTTTTTGAACAGAAGGAACAGCAAAAAAGCGAATATACCGGCTTTGTAAAAAGAAATTCATATTGGCTTCCGGATTATGCTCTGTATATGAGTCTTAAGGATATTCACAATGCAAGTCCGTGGACTGACTGGGAAGAGGGGCTCAAAAACAGAAACGAAGAGGCTATATGCGAGGCGGAGCTTCAAAATCAGGAAGCTATAGTATACTTCTATTTTGAGCAGTATATGTTCTGGAAGCAGATAAGGAAACTCAACGAATACGCGCTTTCCAGAGGCGTGCATATAATAAACAGCATGCCGTTTTTTGTAGGCCACGACTCGGCGGACGTGTGGGCGAATCAAAAATTTTTCAGGCTGCTTGAGAGCGGACATGCCGGAAGAGTGGGGGCTGAACATCCCTCCGACATCTATCCCAAAGGTATAAAATTCCTCGATCCCGCATATAATTGGGAGGCGTTGGAGTCGGACGGTTATAAATGGTGGCTTGAAAGGATCAAGCATAACAGCATAGCCGGAGGAAGGCTTGTAATAGACAACTTCAGCAGATTTGCCGAGAGCTACGAGGTTTCCGGCGGTGCGGAGGACGCAACCGGAGGTATCTATGAAAGGGGTTCGTCTCCCGATTTCGTAAACAGGGTTGCGGAGCTGGCGGGAATAGAGGGTATAATAGCCGAAGACATAAATAAAGACGCCTCCCTGGAGAAAAAGCTCATGGAAGAAGGCGGTTATTTCGATGTGAGGATACTTGAAAATGCGTTTTACGGCTCTGCGGACAATCGCAATTTAACGCATAATCATACAAAAAACTGCGTCGTGTACACGGGCACTCAGGACGAAGCTCCTCTAAAATCCTATCTGGAGAGCCTGCCTCCTGATGATATGTTCAGGCTTAGGAAATATATACGCTCCATGGACAGCGATACGGGAAAGCTCACTTGGGATTTTATAAGAGAAGCGTACAGATCGCCTGCCGATTTGTGCATAGTGAGAATGCAGGACTATCTGGTTTTGGGAGAGGATACAAGGTTTCACGATTTAAGAGGCTCGGGAAGAAACTGGACATGGAGATTAAAAAAGGACGCCATGTCCGCCGATCTCAGAAGCAGCATAAAGAGCCTTACGGAAGAATTTTACAGAAATAAATAAGCAGGCGGGAAGGATTTAAATGAACGAAGGATTAAGCATAAGCGGTAATGTAGAAGCCGGCGGAATAAGCCGGGAGGAATTTGAAAAAGCACAGGAGATGATAAAAAGGCTGTCCGAATATTACGATGCGAGGATGGTAGGGCAGCAGAACTTAAAATTTGTTTTGACAACGTCCATACTTGCGGACGGTCATATTTTGCTCGAGTCCGTTCCGGGACTTGCAAAGACTACGGCGGCAAAGGTCATTTCCGACGCTGTTGCAGCCAGATTTTCAAGGATACAATGTACGCCGGATCTGCTTCCTACCGATATAATCGGGACGCAGATTTATAATCAGGCAACCAAGGAATTTGATACTATTTTAGGTCCGGTTTTTGCCAATTTCGTACTGCTTGACGAGATTAACAGATCCAGTGCCAAAACCCAGTCGGCAATGCTTGAAGCCATGCAGGAACGTCAGGTAACCATAGGCGGAGAGACTAAAAGGATGCCGGAGGACGTTTTTATCGTCATAGCGACCCAAAACCCCATAGAGCAGGAGGGTACATATTTTCTCTCCGAGGCTCAGACCGACCGTTTTATGCTTAAAGAAAAGGTATCGTATCCGTCAGCCGAAGAAGAGGTGGAAATACTCAGACGCATAGAAACGGGAGTGATAAGCAAAAAGTCACAGCCGGTACTTAGCATAAGCGACATAAACAGCCTGCAGGATATTACCGACAGAATATATGTTGACAATGCAATAAAAAGATATATAGCAAATATTGTGGACGCTACAAGAAACACCGAAAAGGTTTTGCCGGAGCAGATGGCGGGCTACGTCAGAATGGGGGCTTCGCCGAGAGCGTCGATAGCATTCATGAAGATAGCCAAGGCGGTTGCCCTTTTGTACGGAAGAACTTATGTCATTCCCGACGACGTAAAAATACTGAGGCATCAGGTGCTGCGGCACCGCATACAGCTAAGCTATGCCGCCGTTGCGGACAAGGTCGGAGTAGAGAGCGTGATCGACAATATAATAGGGGCTGTGAAAACTCCGTGAAGACATATCCGGATTTTGATTATTTGGCTAGAATAAAATATGCCTTTTCACTTAATACTTCTAAAAAAACCTCAAATATTCTTGAGGGAGATTTTAGGAGTATTTATCGCGGAAGAAGCATGGAGTTTGACGAGCTCGGGGAGTATACACAGGGCGATAACGTAAGGGATATAGATTGGAAGGCTTCGTCAAAGGCTGATACTATATTAGTCAGAAGATATACAGCCGAGAGGAAGCACAATATTCTTTTTGTCTGCGACAGGGGAGTAAAGATGCTTGCCGACACGTCCGGAGGAGAGCCCAAGTCAAGACTTGCGGTTCTTTGCTTAGGCACGGCTGCTTATCTCTGCGACAGGGCGGGAGCGGATTATTCCTGTCTAAGGGCCTCTGAATCGGGCTATGAGCTTGATTTGTTCAGGTCGGGAACAAATCACCTGGAAAACATAATCATGAGGTATTCTGCTGAAATAGGGCAGGAGAGCGGGACATCCGTACTTTCGCTTCTTGAACATGCGGCGTCCGATATTAAAAAAAGGCAAATAATAGTTTTAATTACCGATATTGAAGGTATAAGGCAAATGACGCAGCAGCTTATTTCCGAAGTCAATATAAAGAATGATTTATTGGTTATGAATATAGATGATGCGTATTTGACGGATAAGAACAGCTTCGATGTGAGTCTTCGCAGGTATGCAAGCACATTTATACCCGACAGCAGAGAGCTTGAAAAGCTTGAAAAAAACATACGGCAGCAGATACTGGATAAGGCAAAGAAGCTTTTTGACACATATAGAGTAGGCTTTGTTACCGTTTCCAGAGAGGAAGAAATAATAGATAAAACGCTTGCTCTTTTCAGAAGAGACAATTTAAGAAAGTGATTTTTTTATAAAGTGGGAAATGTAACCTTCAGCGTTGATTTACAGGATCCGATATCATACAGCTTTTATATACTTATAACGGGCGTAGCTCTTATGCTTATTTCCGCTGTAATATATATAGCTTTTTTTAGGCTGTGGAAAGTACAGCGGGACGAGAACGGCCTGGTAAAGGCAAAGCGTACACCCGGAATAATTCTCGCAAGATCGAAGCTTAAATATGTCGCTCAGCTTGGCAGGCTTGAAAAGGCTTTGTACAATAACGAGGTTGGAGAAAGGGAGTCTTATCAGGAGCTCTCCCGCATAATCAGAATGTTTGCCAAGGATGCGACCGGACTTTCTATAGAAAATTATACTCTTGCTGAAATCAAGGCTTTGAGAAGAAGTGACTTGATAAGCTTGATGGAGGTTTATTCGGCTCCGGAATTTTCCCGTTACGGCAGGGGGGATCTGAGCAGGGATATTTCGGATACCAAGAGGGCAATACAGACATGGCGCTGAATGAAGTGTTTTTGAACCCTATATATCCCGTACTTCCGGTCGGAATAGTTCTGGCGGTCGTTTTTTTGGTATTTATTTTTTTGCTGCTTATAAAAAAAGCGGGGATTAAGGAGCTTATATCTTCGGGAGTAAGGCTTTTTCTTGTTCTTGCGCTTGTATTTATAATAAATTTAAGACCCATGCTTCTCGGAGATAAAGCCGATCTTGAAACCAGAAATCTGGATATACTGTTTGTAGTGGATACCACCATAAGTATGTGGGCGGAGGATTATGACGGAAATCATAAAAGAATGGAAGCAGTGATCGAGGATTGCGAGCATATAATGGATGAACTTAGCGGAGCCAATTTCGGTCTGATCAGATTTGACAATAATGCGCAGATACTGGCTCCTTTTACACAGGATTCAAGGAATGTAAAGGATGCCTTTGACACGATCAAGGCTCCTGATGAGTATTATGCAAGGGGAAGCGATCTTTCCGTGCCGATAGTAAAGATGCAGGAGCTGCTTAAGTCCTCTGAGGCGAAAGAGGACAGAAAGACCATAGTTTATTTTATAAGCGACGGAGAGATAACCAATGAGGCGGATCTGGTTTCTTATGAAGCTCTCGCCGGTCTTATTGATTACGGTGCGGTTCTCGGATACGGGACCGGCAAAGGCGGCAGGATGAGATACAGCGATTACGGGGGGTATATCTATGATCCGGAAACAGGAAATGACGCCGTATCCGTAATAGACGAAAACAATTTAAAAAAGATAGCCTCCGATCTTGACGTTGAATATATACATCCGCTAAAAAAAGAGGATATCAATCCCAATATCGCTTACATAAAAATGCTTGCACGTTCTACCGTGAGCAAAGGAAAGATTGAAACCCTGGACGACAGATATTATCTGTTTTGCCTGCCTCTCCTTGTGCTGCTGTTGATAAGTCTTGTGAAAATGGCTTATTTAAGGAAGTTGTAAACATGCAATTTTATTATCCGGGTATTTTATATATAGGCATCCCTTCGTTTGCAGCGTTCTATCTGCTGCTTCGTTTTATTGTCAAAAAAAAGGGTTTTATAGGCGGTGTAAAGGCTGCAAATTCAGCTATAATCAGGGAAAACCCTTTATTTAAAAGACGCATGCTCGTACATAAGATCACTTCAATAATAATAGAGCTGCTGCTGGTGGTAAGCGTATTAAGCTCCTTTGTCCTTCTTGCAAGACCGCATAAGCAGGAGAGGCTCAATCAGGGAGTAAGGAAGAGGGATATCTTTTTGTGTATGGACAACGGGGTATACCTGGATAATCTTAATTCCGAGCTTATAGATGAGATGATAGAGCTTGTAAAAAGTCTTGACGGAGACAGATTCGGCGTTTCGATTTTTTGCTCGGCGTCGCTTCTTTATGTTCCTATGACGGACGACTATGGGTATATAGTGCAAAAGCTTGAAGAGCTTAAGGAATATTTTGAGCTGGTCGTCAGACTCGATCAGGTTTATGGTGCTTACGGGGCTGATCTTCCCGACGCGCTGCCGGCTGAAATGCGGGAGGATTTTTCAAAGGATTATGAAAGATACATGGATCTTTATCAGGAAATGATCCCCGCAACGTATCTCAATTCATATATTAAGGGGCATTTTCTTGTGGGGGACGGACTTGCGAGCTGTATGTATTCTTTTCCCAAATTCGGAGCCGAGGACAGATCCAGAATAGTGCTTCTTTCTACCGAAAACACCATAGAGATAGGCTCCGATCCCATACTCACTCTGGATGAGGCGGCAAGACTTTGTGACAAAAATGATGTTACGGTATTCGGCTTGTTCAGGGGAGAAAAAGCGTTCAGCTCATCTCTTACGCCCAATAACGTTTTTTTGACGTCTATGTATACCGATACCGACTATGAAAGCGCCAAGGCGGATCTGGAAGCGAATGTTTCGATGACGGGAGGTAAGGTTTACGAATACGGAGTGATGAGCGTAGCGGATATAGTCGCCGACATAAAAAAACAGCCGGCAATGCTTGTCGATGAGGTTGTTATCAGTAAAAGGGTCGATCAACCCAAGCTTCCTTTTACCGTGCTTTGCGTATCATTGATCGGAATTGCGGTTTGTGTGTTTGTGAGAGAAATATGAAGGGAAAAATCGGAGTCTTTTTTATAATAGCGGTAAGTATTCTAATGGGAATACCTTTTCTTCTGGGGCTTTTGTTTACAGCCAGATATGCGGTAAATGAAGCTTATAATCTGGCGTACAGAAAAGGCTATTTCTTTGACAGGAGCGCAACTTTGAGCATGACGCCCAAGGATCCTGAAGCCTATGTGCAGTTTTATAATACCGCAAATAATTATTTCAGAAACGGCAGATATGAAGACGCTATGAACTGTTATTTGGAGGCTATAGAGCTTAATCCTCCTCACAGTAAGGGTAATCATGCGGAGAGTACCAAGGAAAAGGAAAAAGTGGACGATATAGAATGTAATGTCCGTATAAACCTGGCGTTATCGATACTGTATCAGATAGATTTCGAAAATGTGCATTTGAGTGACAGAGAAGAGGTTGACGCGGCGGCGGAAAAGCTGCTGCTTGCAAGAAGCGCACTTACTGCGGGAAGCTGTGCGCATTTTGACGATCCGAACGGTCATAATGCGGACGCAGAGCGTCTAAAAAAGGAGATTGATGAGCTGCTTAAAAAGCTGAACAAAACCCCTCCGGGGCAGGGAGGAGATGAGGACGATAATCAAAATCCCGACGAGGGAAGTGATGAAGATGAAAATAAAGACAGTTCCGAGGATAAGGGCATAGAAGACAAAATAAGAGATGAAATGTCCAGGGCAAAAGAAGAGCAGGAAGCCGCTATGAGAAGCAGAGAATGGCAAAAAGGATATGCGGGAGACTCTGAAGGCTACGGATTCAGCGGAAAAAGTTGGTAATTGGCAAACGAAAATAAGTGTGATATTATTTTTGGCGTTGTTTAAGATCGCAAGGAGGATCTGATATATGAAGTTAAAAAGTCGTGTTTTAGGTATAATAGCTGTAGGAATTGTGGCTGTGGCTGCTGTCGGGTGTAAAAATGAATCCCCGTCGGATACCGCATCATCTCAGATAACATTGGATAAGGGAACGGAATCGCTTCCCGGAGACAAAGAAGATCCCGTGCTTACCGATGATATGTACCTTAGCGAAACTACGGGAGAGCCCATATCAAAGAAGCTTATGAACCAAAGACCCATAGCGGTAATGATAGATAACGAGCTTACAGCTCTTGATCATTACGGTACCGCCGAAGCCGATGTTGTTTATGAAATGGTTAATTCAACGGCGAATGACCGCGTAACCCGTCTTATGGCAATATATAAGGATTGGGAATCGGTGCCTCAGATCGGAAGCATAAGAAGTACCCGTGTTACCAATATTCTGCTGTACCCCGAATGGAATGCGGTTCTTTGCCATGACGGCGGACCTTTTTATGTAGATGACTATTTTAAGCAGGAGGGTACGCCTCATATAAGCGGTGAATTCAGCCGTGTAAATAACGGAAAGCCCACGGAATTTACCGAATATGTTCTTGACTCCGATTATGCAAAGGTATTCGGAAGGAATATAAGCAGAGACTATGATGAATATCGTCCTGCGGACGAAAGTCACTTTAAATTTGCCGAATACGGCAGCAAAGTAGATCTTTCAGAGGATTACAGATCTGCGAAGAATGCCGTCGATATAGATCTCAGCGCAGCATTCAAGCACAATTCTTCAATGCTTAAATATAATGAAAAGACTCAGACCTATGATTATTACGAATACGGCGATATACACGTAGACGGAGAGGATAAAGAGGTTCTTACCTTTGACAATGTAATTCTTCAAAATGCGGATCTTCATGAGCTTGATGAGCACGGATATATGCAGTACAGTGTGGGAAGTGTGGACAAGGCGGTTGCTGCAACCGGAGCTTCGCACGTTACCAACGGATATTATATAACGGGCGGAAAGATGATTGAGATCGAGTGGAGAAAAACCGCATGGTTCGATCATACGCGTTATTACACAAAAGATGAAAACGGAAACCTTAAGGAAATCACCATAAATACGGGTAAGACTTATATCGGACTCATTCCCAGCGATTATTGGAACGGAATAAAAATCAAGTAAAAGATACGTATTGTCAAAAGTCTCTGTAATTCCTTTTCCGGATTGCAGGGACTTTTTGTTATTTAACAAAAAATTGCCGTTGAATATAATTTATCCGACAGACCGCTGTTTTTAAAAAGATATATGCCGCTTTGCAGGAGCGGAATATATATGTAATTTTGGGTAATAGGACTGTATGTACGTAATATTTTAAAGCGGAAGTCTGTTTTTATAAGATAAATGAGCGAGAGAGGACAGTATATGCACATTGTACTTCATCAACCCGAAATACCTCAAAACACCGGAAATATCGGACGCAGCTGCGCGGCTACGGGGACAAAGCTGCATTTGATAGAGCCGCTGGGATTCAAAATAAATGAGAAGCAGCTTGCAAGAAGCGGAATGGACTATTGGGAGAAGCTGTCACCTAAGCGTTATATAAATTTTGAACAATTTAAAGAAAAAAATAAGCCTGTAAGAATATGGATGGCAACCACCAAGGCGCATAGGCTTTATACCGAAGCAAAGTTCGGGGAGGACGACTTTATAATGTTCGGAAAAGAAAGTGCGGGAATACCTGAAGAAATATTGGTCGACAATGAAGAATTCTGTATAAGAATACCTATGCTTGAAGGGATAAGATCTCTTAATCTGGCAAGCTCGGCAGCCATAGTATTATATGAGGCGCTCAGGCAAAACGAATTTAAGGGTTTGACTGCCGAGGGTAATTTACACAGATTGGAATGGGGGCATAAATAATAGTCGGAGTAAAAAATAAATGGCATAATAAAAAATAAAGTCATATAATAACAAAAAATTATTTTGCGCTTACGGCGGTATTCAGAAAGGAGATAGGCGATGAAAGCATATCTTGACATGACAAAAGAGGAGCTTGAATCGGAGATCGGGTCGCTTAGAGAGGAATATAAAAAATATCAGGCAATGTCTCTTAGCCTTAATATGTCAAGGGGAAAGCCCTGTGCCGAACAGCTTGATATATCCATGGGTATGATGGACAGCCTTAATTCCGAAGCCGATCTCAGCTGCGAGGACGGAACGGATTGCAGAAATTACGGACTTCCGGAGGGAATAGCGGAAGCAAAAAGGCTTATAGGCGAAATGATGGAAAATGATCCGGAGGACATCATAATCTACGGCAATTCATCGCTCAATGTAATGTATGACACAATATCAAGAGCATATACTCACGGAGTAATGGGATCGGAGCCTTGGTGTAAGCAGGGGAAGATAAAATTTCTTTGCCCTGCACCGGGATATGACAGGCATTTTTTGATAACCGAGTATTTCGGTTTTGAAATGATCCCCGTGCCCATGCTTGAAACCGGTCCCGACATGGATATTGTCGAGGAGCTCGTATCGCAGGACGAAGCCGTAAAAGGAATATGGTGCGTGCCTAAATATTCAAATCCTCAAGGCTACTCATATTCGGACGACACCGTAAGAAGATTTGCAAGACTTAAGCCCAAGGCAAAGGATTTCAGGATTTTTTGGGACAATGCTTACGGAGTTCACCATCTTTATGATCACGACCGCTTTAATCTGATAGAGATTCTTGCGGAGTGCAGAAAAGCGGGTAATCCCGATATGGTATATAAGTTTGCCTCCACGTCCAAAATCACTTTCCCGGGAAGCGGAATAGCTTCGCTTGCAGCATCTCAGAATAATTTAAAGGATATAAAAAAGCAGCTTAAAATCCAGACAATAGGGCATGACAAGGTTAATCAGCTCAGACATGTCAGATTTTTCGGCGATATGAACGGGATTAAAAAGCATATGGAAAAACATGCCGAGATAATAAGACCCAAGTTTGAAATGGTTCAGGAGATTTTGGAAAAAGAACTCGGCGGATTGGGAATAGGAAGCTGGACAAAGCCCTACGGCGGATATTTTATAAGCTTTGAGGCGTTGGAGGGCTGCGCCGGTAAGATAGTTGAAAAGGCTAAAAAGGCGGGAGTTGAAATGACGGGAGCCGGAGCCACCTGGCCCTACGGAAAGGATCCCCGGGATACGAATATAAGGATAGCGCCTACATATCCGCCTGTTGAAGATTTAAAAACGGCGGCTTCCCTTTTTGCCCTGTGTGTAAAGATCGTCAGTGCGGAGAAAATAATGGAGGGCATGTCCGCCTGAAGTCTGAAAGTAAAAAACTCAGGTGTTCGATGCATAGAATAAAAAAATTTTTACAATATGTTGCAGCGAGTATCTACTATTATAACGACATAGTGTATATTTGAAATATATGTGCCGAATATCTGCAAAACATGCCGTTGACAAAAAAATACTATTGAGCTAATATACCAAATGCGTTGCGGAGTGCAGCGCATTTAGCTTAATAGAAGTGTTAAGTTCAGATCCGGAGAAATACTCAAGAGGCTGAAGAGGCGCCCCTGCTAAGGGTGTAGGTCGCTAACGCGGCGCGCGGGTTCAAATCCCGCTTTCTCCGCTCAAATTATTATTTAAAAAGAATGTAAAAAACTTTTTAAAAATATTTGAAAAAAGTGCTTGACACGGAAAAAAGCAAGTGATATATTAATCTACGCTGTTGCGGCGGGGAAGCCGTGAGAGTAGCAGATA
>CAUVOD010000047.1:0-17772 GCA_963553525.1 uncultured Lachnospiraceae bacterium
TTATCCGATCCCGTTTCATAGCCTTCCATATCCACCAACGACGACGGAATGTACTGCGGAAGCTCAAAATCATATTTTTTTTCGCTTGATGAGCCTTCGCCCTCCATATCGCTCGAAACCGCCCGTTCCCAAGAGGAACAGGCGGCGGTTATGAGCAAAGCTATTGATATTCCCAATATTGACAGGATCTTTGACGGCGTTTGCCTACACCTTTTCTTTTTCAGTTTTATTGTCATGCCATACCTTATTTGAGCACCAGCTTATCCAAATGCCAGATTTCATTAACATATTCTTCTATTGTCCTGTCCGAAGAGAATTTTCCGGAAGCCGCAGTCTGCTTCATAGCCATTTCAGCCCATTTTTTCTTGTCCTGATAGGTCTCTCTGACATGCTGCTGAGCCTCCACGTAAGGCTCGAAGTCCTTTAATATGAAATACATGTCGGGTTTTGATGTGCCGTGTGTATTGAGCAGCGAATTGTACAGAGGTCTGAACAATTCCCTGTCCTGCGAATAAGTGCCGTCCACAAGCTGATCCACAACACGCTTTACATTGGGGTCGCTGTTGTAAATCCGAACAGGATCATAGCCGCCGTCACGCTCGTATTTTATGACCTCATCGGCGCTGAGTCCGAATATAAAAGCATTCTCCCTGCCTACCTCTTCCACGATCTCCACATTGGCTCCATCCATGGTTCCGACAGTAACGGCTCCGTTCAGCATCATCTTCATGCAGCCCGTTCCCGAGGCTTCTCTTGAAGCCGTCGATATCTGCTCTGAAACATCGGCTGCAGCAAATATTATCTCCGCATTGGACACACGATAGTCCTCAATAAATACAACCTTTATTCTGCCGTTTATGTCCTTGTCATTATTGATCACATCGGCAACACAGTTTATAAGCTTGATTGTAAGCTTTGCATTCATGTATCCGGCAGCCGCCTTTGCTCCGAATATAAAGGTGACGGGATAAAAATCCATATTCGGATGAGCCTTAAGTGTATTGTACAAATACATGATATGTAATACGTTAAGCAGCTGTCTCTTGTACTCGTGCAGCCTCTTTACCTGCACATCAAAGATCGAGTCGGGATCGACCACAATCCCGTTATGATCAAGAATATATTTTGCAAGCCTTTCCTTATTTTTTTTCTTTATCTCCATAAATTCCTGACCCGCTTTTACGTTCGACGTAAATTGGGAAAGAGTGGATATTTTGGACAAATCTGTTATCCATTCGTCCGTTCCGATCTTCCCGGTAATCCAGTCGGAAAGAAGGGGGTTTGCATGAACGAGGAACCTTCTTTGAGTTATGCCGTTAGTCTTATTGTTAAACTTCTCCGGCATCATCTCGTAAAATTCTTTAAGCTCTCTCTTCTTAAGTATCTCGGTATGAAGCCTTGCAACTCCGTTTACGCTGTGTCCTCCAACAATTGCTAGATTAGCCATCTTGACCTGATTGTCATACAGAATAGCCATGCTTCTTATCTTTTCCTGTATGTCCATGGTAGGCAGATTGTTGTATTGCCTTTGAATCTGATCTATAAAGCGTCTGTTTATCTCCTCAACAATCTGATAAATACGGGGAAGAAGCGATCTGAACAGCTCAACCGGCCATTTTTCAAGTGCTTCGGACATAATCGTATGATTCGTGTAGCAGCAGGTTTTGGTCGTTACCTCCCAAGCCTCGTCCCAGCTGAGACCGTGCTCGTCGAGAAGAATACGCATAAGCTCGGGAACCGCTACGGTAGGATGCGTGTCGTTAAGCTGAAATACCGTCTTTTCATAAAATTTTCTTATATCACTGTGCTTTTTAAGATATCTTTCAACCGCAGTCTGTACCGAAGCGGAAATAAAGAAATACTGCTGTTTAAGTCTCAACTCTTTTCCTGCGTAATGGTTGTCATTGGGATAAAGAACCTCGCAAATCTGTGAAGCGAGATTTTCTTCCTCCACAGCTCTTTGGTAATCCCCCTTGTCGAACGAGTCCAAAGAAAAAGACTCCATGGGCTCGGAATCCCAAATGCGCAGCGTATCAACAATTCCGTTTCCATATCCGACGATGGGCATATCGTACGGAACCGCCTTTACACTTTTATAGCCTTCATGACGAAAATGCACACGTCCGTTTTCATTCGTATAGCTGTTTATATATCCGCCGAATTTGATTTCTCTTGCATATTCGGGGCGGCGAAGCTCAAGCGGATCTCCATGTTCCAGCCAGTTATCGGGTTTTTCAACCTGATATCCGTCCTTGATTTCCTGCCTGAACATTCCGTATTTATATCTTATGCCGCAGCCGTATGCATAATAATTAAGAGTGGCAAGGGAATCCAAAAAGCAGGCGGCAAGTCTTCCGAGACCGCCGTTTCCGAGTGCCGGATCTCTCTCCTGATCCTCTATTACATTTATATCGATCCCTAGTTCTTCAAGCGCCTTGCTTATAGGCTCATAGGCTCCTAAGTTGATAAGATCATTACCCATAGCCCTGCCCACTAAAAACTCCATGGACATGTAATAAACGGTCTTGGGATCCTGCTCGTCGGCAGCCCTTTGAGTAGTCATCCAATGGTCGATTATCGCATCCTTAAGCGCATATGCAGCCGCATTATAAAGCTGCATCGGAGTAGCCTCCTCCATCTTAAGCCTGTACAGGGTCTTTACATTAAATTCTATGGAACGCTTAAAAAGCTCTTTATCAAACGTAATCTCTTTCTTTGCCATCGGATCCTCCTCAAAAATATCACTATTTATTGCAGATCAATGTATTCTACTATATTTGTATGATTTCTCCAAGTTAACGAGCCATACATCGACTTTTAACACCGATTACTGCTCTTGCTTCATTCCGAGAACAAAAGATCCGAGTATACAGGGAAAGGCCAGTACCTTGCGTCCGTTATAAGCTCAAGCTGATCGGCTGCGTTTCTAGCCTTTTTCATATCTTCCGTAATAGTCTTATGATAATACCTCATCGCCTTAAGCGGAGAGTCCGGAACCTTCAAAAGATGAGACTCCAGCTTTTCAACACAGTCCATAAGCTCATCCGTAAGAGAGGCGAGCCTGATGGCGGTTTTCTTTTCATAGGATGTTTTTACCCCTACGCCTTCCATGGCGGCAAGCCTTTTACAAAGCTCCGATGCAAAGCTTGAAACAGCCGGAAGTATCTGCCTCCGTATCATGTCAACCATAGTATTGGCTTCAATGGAAATCGTGTTGTTGTAGTTTAGAATATGTATGTTTGCTCTTGCATGAAGCTCTTCCGCTGTAAATACGGCATTATCTTCATACAGCTTTATGTTTTTTTCACAGTCGTATATCTCAAGGGCATCCGCCGTATATTTAAGATTGACAAGTCCTCTTTTTTCGGCTTCCTTTATCCAGCTTTCATCATAGCCGTTTCCGTTAAATATTATTCTCTGATGGTCGATGAGCATTTTCTTTATGAGCTTATGAAGATCATTTTGGAAATCCCTGCTTTCTTCAAGCTTATCCGCTATCTCTTTAAGCTCCTGCGCCATTATGGTATTGATTGCGATATTGGGACCCGATACGGATTGAGAGCTTCCGAGCATACGAAACTCGAATTTATTTCCGGTGAACGCCATGGGTGATGTTCTGTTTCTGTCCGTATTGTCCTGCCTTATAGTAGGCAGCATATCCACTCCTATCTTAAGAGCTTTTTTTGTTTTATCCTTATAATTTTTGTCGTTTATAATTGCCTCGACCACTTCTTCAAGCTCATCTCCGAGGAAAATTGATATTACGGCAGGAGGAGCTTCCTGAGCTCCCAGTCTGTGATCGTTTCCGGCATGGGCAACCGCAGCCCTCAAGGTTTCCGGATATTCGTCAACCCCTTTTATAAACGCCGCAAGAAACACCAGAAATTGTGCGTTTTGACTGGGTGTGGAGCCGGGCTTAAGCAGATTTATGCCCGTATCGGTTGCAAGCGACCAGTTATCATGCTTACCCGATCCGTTTATGCCCTTATAGGGCTTTTCATTAAGAAGGCAATGAAAACCGTGCTTTTTGGCAACCTTTTTCATAGTAGCCATTGTAAGCTGGTTCTGATCGGAAGCCTGATTGACATCAAGATATACGGGGGCAATTTCATGCTGAGACGGTGCAACTTCATTGTGCTTGGTCTTTGAAATAACTCCCATTTTCCAAAGCTCATTGTCAAGATCCCTCATATACTCCGCAACTCTGGGCTTAAGCTGACCGTAATAATGATCGTCCAGCTCCTGTCCTCTTGGCGGCTTGTTTCCGAAGAGAGTCCGTCCGCAAAGCTTAAGGTCTTCACGTTTATTGTACAACTCCTGATCCACAAGAAAATATTCCTGTTCGGGTCCGCATTGTGCTATTACCCTTTTGGTTGCCGTATCTCCGAAAAGTTTAAGTATTCTGAGAGCCTGCTTGTTAAGGGCGTCCATGGATTTTAAAAGCGGCATTTTCTTATCAAGCGAATGTCCGCCGTATGAACAAAAAATGGTGGGAATATATAAAGAATCTTCATTTACAAAGGCGAAGGAAGCCGGATCCCATGCGGTATAGCCTCTTGCCTCGAAGGTGGCTCTAAGACCTCCCGACGGAAAAGACGAGGCGTCCGGCTCTCCTTTTATCAGTTCTTTTCCGGAAAACTCCATTATAACCCTTCCGCCGCCGCAGGGAGACACGAAGCTGTCATGCTTTTCGGCTGTAACTCCGGTCATCGGCTGAAACCAATGCGTATAGTGGGTTGCGCCTTTTTCTATCGCCCATTGCTTCATGGCTTCCGCAACTTCATCAGCCGTATCGCTGTCCAAATGACTTCCCGTGGTCACACAGTTCTTCCACTTTTTAAAGACGGCTCCTGAAAGTCTTTCCTTCATGGTGTTTTCATTAAATACCCTGCTTCCGAAAATCTCGGGCAGTCCCGCATTTATTTTTTCAGACATATTTTTCCCCTATATAAGATTTAAAATTTCAGCTAATTCATAATACTCCATTTTTTTAATTTATAACATTGCATATTGCAAATATAAGACTATAATGTATTTCGTTATGGGCTTACGTAATCCAACTATTTCAAATAAACAGGCTTTTCTTAAGGGTATGCACCACGGATTTCCGATAGGCATAGGATACTTTGCCGGAGCCTTTACCATAGGGATCGCAGCCGGAAATTCCGGCTTTTCTCTTTTGCAGACGACCGCAATGAGCGCTCTGGTATGCTCAGGCGCAGGTCAGTATGCCGGAATCCTTATGGCGGCTTCCGGAGCGTCATATCTTCAGGAAGCCCTCATAATATTTGTCACAAATGCGAGATATATGATAATGTCTTTTTCGCTTGTGCAAAAAATGGAAAAAAATGTTCCTCTGTGGCAGAGGCTTTTAACGGCAAATTATGTTACCGATGAAATTTTCGCAATGGCGGCAAGCTCTCCGGGAACTCTTAATCCGTTTTATGTGTTAGGAATTGCGTCGATAACATCTCCCTGCTGGATAATAGGCTCAGGCATAGGATCGGCTTTGGGAAATATATTGCCCGTACCCGTTATTTCAGCGCTGAGCGTGGGTCTGTTCGGAATGTTTCTTGCTCTGATAATCCCTCCCGCAAGACACAGCAAGACGCTGCTCACAATAATTTTTATATCCATGCTTTCAAGCCTGATGTTTACAGTTGTCCCTTTAGTTTCAAATGTACCCAAAAGCCTAAGGGTCATAATTTTAACGGTGGTTTTATCTTTTCTTGCAGCCGTTTTGTTTCCCGTGGATGTTGAAACTTCATATACAAAAGAAAATGCAGAATAAGGTGGGTATTTGAAATGCCGCATTATTGGATGTACATAATTGTAATGGCTGTCATAACCTATGTGATAAGAGTTCTGCCGTTCACTTTTTTCAGAAAAGAGATAAAAAACCGAACCTTTTTATCCTTTCTCTACTATGTGCCCTATGTGACTCTTTCCGTGATGATATTTCCGGATATATTGTATTCCACAAGATCCGTCTGGTCAGGGCTTTTCGCTCTGGCTGCAGGCGTTATACTTGCCTGGATAGGCGGAGGACTGCTTAGCGTATCCGCCGGCTGCTGCATTGCGGTATTTATTCTGGAACTTTTCCTTCTGTGATTTTTACCGCTTTAATATAAGCTCAAATATAGACCCTGGGAACTCTTTGCCCTATGCAGCATACAAATTCATAATTAAATCTGCCCGACAGTCTCCCGAGCTCTTCCATGCTGATCGCATTATCTCCGTCACGTCCTATAACCGTTACCTTGTCTCCCTCGCATATTCCCTCTATATCCGTAACGTCAGTCATAAGCTGATCCATACATACTCTGCCGAGTATCTTAGCCTTTTGTCCTCTTATAAGAACATAGCCTTTATTTGACAGGCTCCTGGCATAGCCGTCGGCATAGCCTATGGGAACGGTGGCTATACGTGTGGGCTTATCGGTTACAAAGCCGCCTCCGTAGCTTACGGGAGTTCCCTCCGGAACCTCCTTTACATATATGACATGCGAATACAGCGACATTGCCGGTTTTAATTTAATATCCGCATGAGAGGCTTTTTCGGACGGCAGCAGTCCGTACATGGTAATACCGGCTCTTACCATATTCATATTCGCTTCCCTGAAAAAAAGAATTCCCGCGCTGTTTGACGAATGTTTTATGGGAATTGTGATATCAAGCCTTTTTTCAACCCTCGAAACAAAGTCATTAAAGCTTTTTATCTGAGCGTAAGTATTTGACGGATCGTCCTCATCAGCTTTAGAAAAATGCGTAAAAACTCCCTCTATCTCTATACCTTCCGTTTTATAGGCTTCTTCAAAAAATTCTTCTCCATTTTTATCGCAGAAAACGCCTATCCTTGACATTGCGGTATCTACCGCTATATGAATTTTTACGCATCTGCCGATCTTTTTGGCAGCGGAGGAAAGTTCTTTAAGGCTGTCGGATCTGAACACCGCAGGTCTTATATTCTCTTTTATAAGATCCTCATAGCAGTATGGAAAGGAATATCCCAAAATGAGTATAGGTTTTTTAATTTCATTTTCTCTGAGCTCGTGAGCTTCCTCATAGCTTGCAACAGCAAAGCCCCAGAGATATTCCAGGGGCTCCAGCTTTTTTGCTACGGCAACGGCTCCGTGACCGTAGCCGTTCGCTTTGATAACGGCAACCATCTTTGTATCTTTCGAGATGATTTTATGCATGCCGTCCATATTGAATTTTATCGCTTCCAGGTCTATTTCCGCAAAACACCTGTCATAATGCATTTTAAAACCTCTGCCTGCGGCGCAAAATCATATCTTCTGTACGCCTATTTTAGCCGTTTCCCCGTTGATGTTCCATTCCTTTGCACCCGGAACATCCCTGTCATAGAGTATTTCATCAGCAAGAACCTTGGTTCCTATAAAGTCCGCCTTTTCCTTTACCACCTCTATGATCCTGGCTGAACCCGTTACCGATAATCTTATTCTGTCCATGACCTCAAGACCGGAGTCCTTACGAGTGGTCTGAACCTTGGACACGACCTCGTTTGCAAAGCCTTCGTCCAAAAGCTCTTTTGTGAGATTGCCGTCGAGAACAACGGTAGTTCCCCTGTCGTCCTGTGAAATAAAGCCCTCTTTTTGAGTTACCTCAATAAGCAGATCGTCTTTTCCAAGCTCAACCCTTACTCCGTCCACATCGAATACAAGGCTTCCTTTTTCGTTAAGCTCATCCATAGCGGCATTTCCGTCAAGAGAAGACAGCTTCGCCTTTATACCGCCAAGCTGTTTTCCGTACTTGGGACCTACGGTCTTAAGCTGGGGCTTGAACGTATAGCTTGTAAATTCTCTTATGTCATCCGTAAAGACAACCTCTTTTATATTAAGCTCATCCCTTATTATATCGACATAAAATTCATCAAGAGCGGTATCCCGCCTCTTATCATCCGTATTTTTAGCCGAAATCCTTGCGTACATTTTGGCTATGGGCTGACGATTTTTTATGTTTCCCGCATTTCTTGCGGCTCGTCCGAGAACCACTATGTCAAGAACCTTTTCCATAGCCTTTTCAAGCTCTTCATCTATCATAGTCTCATCATATACGGGATAATCGCTCAAATGCACCGATACGGGAGCCGCTTCATAGCTCGTGCATACCAGATTTCGATATATGGCTTCCGCCATAAACGGCGTCATGGGAGCGGTAGCTCTCGCAACGCTTACAAGACAGGCATAAAGCGTAAGATATGCCGAAACCTTATCATCATCAAGACCCGAAGCCCAGAAGCGTTCGCGGCTCCTCCTTACATACCAGTTGGAAAGATCCTCGACAAACGAATAAAGAGCCTTCCCCGCATCCGGTATCCTGTACTGGTCAAGAGCTTCATCGGTATTTTTAATCATGGTATTCATGCGTGAAAGTATCCATTTATCCATAACCGTAAGGCTTGTATTTGCCTTAAGTGCGGATAAAAGAGCCTTTCCGAAGGCGTCTTTTTCAGCCGAACCGTCATATTTTATATAGTTTGAAGCGTCAAAGCCGTCGATATTCGCATAAAGCACAAAAAACGAGTAAGTATTCCATAGTGTTGAAAGGTATTTTCTGGCTCCTTCCGATACGGCTCTTCCTGAAAATCTCGACGGAAGCCAGGGTGCAGAAGCCGTATAGAAATACCATCTTATAGCATCCGCTCCGTACTCCTTAAGAGCCTCCATGGGATCTACCGCATTACCCTTGGACTTGGACATCTTCTCGCCGTTTTCATCAAGAACAAGACCGAGAACAACAACATTTTTGAATGCCGGCTTATTTAAAAGAACCGTTCCGAGCGCATGCAGAGAATAAAACCAGCCCCTTGTCTGATCCACCGCTTCCGATATGAAGCTTGCGGGAAACTGCTCTTCAAAAAGCTCTTTGTTTTCAAAAGGATAGTGAAGCTCCGCAAACGGCATGGCTCCCGAATCGAACCAGCAGTCAATAACCTCCGGTACTCTGCGGCAGTCCTTTCCGCATTCCGGACATTTGATAAGATACTTATCTATATAAGGTCTGTGAAGCTCAACTCCCAGAGCGCTGTCATCTCCCGAAAGCTCGGCAAGCTCCTTTCTTGAACCTACGCTTATCTTGTGTCCGCAGCCCTCACATTCCCAGATATTAAGAGGCGTTCCCCAATATCTGTCGCGCGAAATGCTCCAGTCCTGAATATTTTCCAGCCAGTCCCCGAAGCGCCCGGTTCCTATCGTTGCGGGAACCCAGTTGATTTCCTTATTATTGCGGACAAGGTCATCTTTAACCTCGGTCATACGGACAAACCACGACTCTCTGGCATAATAAAGAAGCGGCGTATTACATCTCCAGCAATGAGGATAATCATGCTCAAGAACGGGAGACGAAAACAGAATATCCCTTTTTGCAAGATCCTTAAGTATCTCACCGTCCGCACTTACAGCACCTTCCTCCACTTCCTTGGGATTAGGCTTGCAGCGCATTCCCGAAAACGGGGTGTCCTCCGATAATCTGCCCTGCTGATCGACCATCTGGACGAAAGCTATGTTGTATCTTCTTCCGACTCTCGCATCATCTTCACCGAAGGCGGGAGCTGTATGTACGATGCCTGTGCCGTCCGACATGGTTACATAATCGTCGCACATTACCAAAAAGGCTCTTTCGCCCTTTCTCTTTGCGGCGGCTTCAACCGTACATTCATAAAGGGGCTCGTATTCCTTATATTCAAGCTCCTTACCCGTCATCTCTTCAAGGATCTCGTATGCCGCCTTTACGACTTTTCCATCCTCGTCCTTTTCGGCAAGCCCCCCGAGTATGTTGTCAAGGAGAGCCTTTGCCATATAGTAGGTCTTGCCGTCCGCAGCCTTTACCTTTGCATAGGTTTCTTCAGGATTTACACAGAGAGCGACATTTGAAAGCAGGGTCCACGGAGTAGTCGTCCATGCCAGAAAATATGCGTCCTCTCCCTTTGCCTTAAATCTGACTACGGCACTCTTTTCCTTTAAAGACTTGTAGCCCTGAGCGACCTCATGCGATGAAAGAGGAGTTCCGCACCTGGGGCAGTAAGGGACAACCTTAAAGCCCTTATAAAGAAGTCCCTTTTTCCATATTTCATTAAGAGCCCACCACTCCGACTCTATATAATCGTCTTCATATGTGATATAAGGGTTGTCCATGTCCGCCCAAAAGCCTACGACCCCGGAAAACTCTTCCCACATTTCCTTATATTTCCAAACGCTTTCACGGCATTTTTTTACAAAAGGCTCCAGACCGTACTCCTCAATCTGAGCCTTTCCGCTTATACCGATAGCTTTTTCCACTTCTATTTCAACAGGAAGTCCGTGCGTGTCCCAACCCGCCTTTCTCGGAACCTGATATCCCTTCATGCTGCGGTAACGCGGAATCATGTCCTTAATAGCCCTTGTGAGAACATGCCCTATATGGGGCTTGCCGTTTGCGGTAGGCGGTCCGTCATAAAACATATAGATGGGAGATCCTTCTCTTTCGGAAACAGATCTGTTGAAAATGTCTTTTTCCTTCCAAAAATTTTCAACCTCTTTCTCACGAGTGGCAAAATTCATGTCTGCCGTTACTTTTTTATACATTCCAAACCCCTCTCTGAATGCCTTAAATCCTTAAATCGAAAAATATATTTTCTGATTATATACGCTTAAAGATATATTGACAATGTTTATTAATAAGCGGATTTTGTGTTATAATTCGGCTATGAGACTGAGAACCAAGCTGATTTTAACGGCAATAATAATAGTGACGGTACCCGTAATTCTTATTTGCGGGCTGTACTATATAGTGACGCATTTGGAACTTAACTGGGTCAACGATCTTATAGTAAACGACAACGGAGAACCCATGCTCATGACTATGCTCACCATAGTCGTCCTTGCCCTCGTAATAACAGCCACGGCGCTCACCATATGGATAAAAGCGGGATTTTTCGAGCCTATAAAGGAGCTTCACGAGGGGCTTAGACATATACGCGACGGAGAGCTTGACTATCTGATAAATTTTTCAGATAAAAATGATGTTGAAATAGCGGAGCTTTACAGATCATATGAGGACATGAGGCTGCGTTTAAAGGAATCCGCGGATGAAAAGCTGCTTCATGAGCAGCAAAATCGTGAGCTGATTTCAAATATTTCTCACGATCTTAAGACCCCGATAACCACTATAAGAGGCTATGCGGAGGGGTTGATGGAGGGAGTCGCCGATACCCCCGAAAAAAGACAAAAATACATACGTACCATATTTAACAAGGCTAACGAAATGAATACGCTCATAAACGAGCTGACTTTATACTCGTCGATAAATTCCGACCGTATTCCCTACGATTTCAGAATTATAAATGTTGCGGAATACTTCGCCTCCTGCGTGGAGGAAATAGGCACGGACTTGGAAACAAGAGGTATTCGTGTAAATTACACTAATATTACCGATGAAAATACCGAAATAATTGCAGATGCCGAACAGCTGAGGCGGGTTATTAACAATATAATCGGAAACAGTATAAAATACCTCGGCAGAGAAGACGAAAGCGGTATAGTGGAAATAAGAATCCTTGACGAAGTGGACTCTATACGTGTAGAAATAGAAGATAACGGAAAGGGTATTCCTCAAAAGGACCTTCCTTATATATTTGACCGTTTTTACAGAGCCGACGCAGCCAGAACCACCAAGACAGGCGGAAGCGGAATAGGTCTTTCCATAGTTAAAAAAATAGTGGAGGATCACAGCGGATATATATGGGCAACCAGTCATGAAAACGAGGGAACCTGCATACATATTGTCCTAAGAAAATACAGAGCTGCAACATCCGACAGCGAAGTGTCGGAAATTGAAATAAAATAACTCGAAAACCAAGGAGGCTTCATAATGAGTAAAATATTGATAATCGAAGATGAAGAAACTATCGCCGATCTTGAAAAAGATTATCTTGAACTCAGCGATTTTGAGGTAACTATCGAAAATGACGGCGAAAGCGGTCTGAAAAACGCTTTAAAAAACGACTACGAGCTTATTATTTTGGATCTTATGCTGCCCGAAATGGACGGCTTCGAGGTCTGCAAAAAAATCCGTGAAAAAAAGGATGTTCCGATTTTGATGGTATCAGCCAAAAAGGACGATATCGACAAAATAAGGGGGCTCGGACTCGGCGCCGACGATTATATCACAAAGCCCTTTTCTCCGTCCGAGCTTGTTGCCAGAGTAAAAGCGCATATTGCAAGATACTCAAGGCTGGTGGGAACAAACTCTCCTTCCAAAAACGACGTCATCGAAATAAGGGGGCTTACCATAGATAAGACCGCACGCAGAGTATTTACGGACGGAGAAGAAAAGAATTTTACAACCAAGGAATTCGACCTGCTCACCTTCCTTGCAGAAAATCCTAATCGCGTTTACTCCAAGGAGGATCTGTTCAGAGAAATCTGGAACATGGACTCGAACGGTGATGTGGCTACGGTTACGGTTCATATAAAGAAGATCCGTGAAAAAATCGAATATGACACCTCCAATCCTCAGTATATAGAAACGATATGGGGAGTGGGGTACAGGTTTAAGATATAAGAAATAAAAATATCTGAATATACATTGATCTCCGTCCGCTTTACCTCTTAAATCAGGAAAGCGGACGGAGATTATAAAAAGCGGCTCTTAGATGTTCTTTTCGGTTTAGAACCCGTTCATAAAAGAGTTCCTAATATTATTAACTACAAAACTTATCAACGTAATTTGCGTTTTTAAATTCAAAATAAGTATCGTCTCCCTTAATAAAACATAAATGGGGTTTTTCCGTATAATTTAACCTGTTCCGCCTCCTGAGACGAAAGCATCGAAATAACGAATTGCAGATTTATGAAGTTTTTGTTTGCACAAATATCACTTCAAAAATCTCGCTTCCCATGCGTACTCTTTCATCTTGTCGATTTCTTCGTCGCTGAATCCAAGACTGTTTTTTAAGATATTGATTTCATTTGAGAGCGATGTTTTTGAGCAGGTGCGGTTGTCGGAATTTACGGTGACCCTTACTCCCTTTGAAAAAAGCTTATGTATGGGATGTTCACGTATTGACCTTACTACCTTTGTCTGGTAATTGCTCTTTACGCACACCTCAAGGCAGATGTTTTTTTCTATGAGCTCCTTTATAAAGGCTTCGTCCTTTATAGCGGCGACTCCGTGTCCGATCCGCCTTGCTCCGAATTTTACCGCGCACTTAATACTGTCCACTCCAGCCGCTTCTCCGGCGTGTATGGTAAAAGGGATACCCAGTTCTGCGGCTCTTGCAAAGAGCTTTTCAAAATTTTCGGTAGGAAACAGGGCTTCGGCTCCCGCAAGATCTACGGCACAAACCGTGTCTCCGAGATATTTTGCCGCAGTTTCAATCGTCTGCATATTAAGCTCTTCTATATCATTTCCTCTCATACAGCATAATATTATGCCTGCTCTGATACCGGGATATTTATTCATAGCTCTTTTAACACCCCGTATTGACGCTTCCGTCACCTCGTCCTGCGTCAGTCCCTCTCTCATAGACTGCAGGGGGGCGTATCTGATTTCGGCGTATTCGATTCCCTCCTTTGCAAGGTCCTCTACCAGCTCAAAGCTTACTCTTTCTATATGCTCTGCCTTCTGCAAAACCTTTAACGGAAGCTCAAACCTTTCAAGGTATTCATTAAGCGATCTGCAGTCCTCGGGCACTTCCATCATAAAGCGTACCTCTTCAAGGCTTTTTGCAGGTATCTCTATATGATCTTTATTGGCAATATCCCATACCGTTTCAGGTCTGAGCGAGCCGTCCAAATGCAAATGCAACTCTATAAGCTTATTCATTTCAACCCCTCCGAGGCTGTCCCATTAAACATGCCGAAAGATATAGCAGCGCCGCATTTCGGTAATAAGTATATTTTGTATATATTATCCTTAATGCGGCAGTTCCATGCCTATATAGCATACATGCTATTGCATACATACTATTGCATATATACCGTGTTATATATAACGGCAAAACCCGCTTAAATTAAAGTGTATTTCGGTATGTAAATAAAATTTGCACATTTTTTATTTTTTATAAAAACAGTAACTTACAAAATATTTAATACTGCATATTAAAACATGTTATAATCCTGTATGCTTTTAAATTTCGGAAACAAGTCAGCTTAATGATATTATAAACGGCTTGATTTTAACAGTAAATATACGCTTTGATAAGGGAGGCAGTACATGCAGTCAAGAACACATAATTGCGGAGAGCTGCGAATAGAGGACGCAGGAAAAGAAGTCCAATTAAACGGTTGGATGGAAAATTTCAGAGAAGTGGGCGCAGGTCTGGGATTTCTTGTTCTGAGAGATTTTTACGGTACAACCCAGATAGTTGCGGAAGATGAAAGCACGGTTAAAAAATTAAAGGCTCTCAACAAAGAAACTACCATACAGATAAAAGGAGTTGTAAGAGAGCGTTCGTCCAAAAACCCCAAGCTCCCGACCGGAGATATAGAGGTGGTTCCTGACAGTGACGGAATAACGGTTCTCGGAAACTGCAATTTCAATGAGCTTCCCTTTGAGATAAACAGGAGCAGAGAAGCAGACGAACAGACCCGCTTAAAATACCGCTATCTTGATCTCAGAAATTCCGTTATGCGCGACAATATAATAAGAAGATCAAACGTTATAGCCGATATCAGAAGGCGCATGATAGAAAATAATTTCCTTGAAATCACGACGCCCATACTTACGGCTTCTTCTCCCGAGGGAGCAAGGGACTATCTTGTGCCCGCAAGAAAGCATCCCGGAAAGTTCTATGCACTCCCTCAGGCTCCTCAGCAGTTCAAGCAGCTTCTTATGGTGTCCGGAATAGACCGCTATTTCCAGATCGCTCCCTGCTTCAGAGACGAGGATGCAAGAGGCGATCGTACTCCCGGAGAATTTTATCAGCTTGACATGGAAATGTCCTTTGCGACTCAGGAGGATGTTTTCAGCATTCTTGAAAGCGTGCTCAGACCCGTATTTGAAACTCACGGCCTTTATAAGAGAGTGTCGAAAGCTCCGTTTATACATATTCCTTATACCGAAGCAATGGAAAAATACGGCTCCGACAAGCCCGATCTCAGAATAGATCTTTCCATAAGCGACGCCACAAAGGTTCTTTCAAACTGCGGATTCGAGCCCTTTGCCGGAAAGGAAGTAAAGGCGGTTGTTATTTCCGATTTCAAGGAAAGCCGCAAATTCATAGACAAGCATATCACGGATACCGAGGTTCAGAGCGGAGAAAAGGTCTATTGGTTCAGACTTGATGAAAATAACGAAATTGTCGGAGGTATTTCAAAGTTTGTACAGCCCGTAAAGGACTCCGTTATATCGGCTCTTTCGCTGAAGACAAACGACCTTGTGGTTGTAAGTGCGGGAGAAAAAAACAAGGCTCTTTCAACGGCGGGATATGCACTCAGAATATTCGGTCATGATCTTCCTAACCATTTTGACAAAGAGCAATATGTCTGCTGCTGGATAGTGGATTTCCCGATGTATGAAATCGGCGAGGAATCGGGAGAGCTGGAATTTTGCCATAATCCCTTCTCAATGCCGTCCGGCGGACTTGAGATTTTGGAAAAGGCTAAAAATAAAGAAATAGACCCTCTGACCATAATGGCGCAGCAGTATGATCTTGTAATCAACGGTTATGAATCTGCTTCGGGTGCAGTCAGAAATCACAATCCGGAAATCATGGTAAAGGCGTTTGAGCTTGTAAGACTCACGGAAAAGGACGTAAAGGAGCGCTTCGGTGCAATGTACAACGCATTTACCTACGGCGCTCCCCCTCATGCGGGAGCGGCTCCCGGAATAGACCGTATACTCATGCTCCTGTCAGGCGAGGACTCCATTCGTGAGGTAATTCCTTTCCCCATGAATAAAAACGCACAGGATATCATGATGGGAGCTCCGAGTGAAGCAAGCGTGCATCAGCTGAAGGAGCTGCATATAGAGGTCACTGAGGCTGAAAACGAAGAGTGCTGATTTTTTAACGGAGGTTTGAGATGAAACTCGGATTTATAGGCTGCGGAAATATAGCGGGTGCCATTATCAATGCCTGTCTTGCTTCGGGATATGCGAGTGCCGACGAAATAATTGCGGCTGAACCGTATGAGGAGGCAAGGGAACGGGCAAAGAGCTCTTATGCGATTCATGTTACCGATTCAAATTCGTATGTTGCATCCCAAGCCGAAATCATTTTTATATGTGTAAAGCCTCAGGTTCTGGAAGAAGTGCTTGATGAGATCGGAGAGGTTTTGGAGGATCATCAGCTTCTGATTACCGTGGTTGCCGGCAAGCCTCTGTCCTTTTATGAACGGCATTTGGGATTTGACAATCATATAAAAATCGTAAGGCTTATGCCCAACATGCCCTCACTTATCGGGATGGGCATGAGCGCCGTATGCGCAAATTCCCTTGTAAGCGAAAATGATTTAAACGCTGTCCTCGGACTTATAGGAACCTTCGGTGATGCGGAAATTGTACCGGAGAGTATTTTTGATACCGTTACCTCTATAAGCGCTTCTTCTCCCGCATATGTTTTCATGATGATAGAAGCTATGGCGGATGCGGCTGTCGCAGGCGGCATGCCTCGTGACAAGGCTTATCGCTTTATCGCTCAAACCGTATCAGGAAGCGCAGGACTTGTACTTGCAACAGGCAGACATCCTGCAGACTTAAAGGATATGGTCTGCTCTCCTTCCGGAACTGCAATAGAAGCCCTTAAAGTTCTTGAGGAAAAGGGCTTCAGATCCGCTCTCATAGAAGCCTGTGAGGCGGCAAGAAAAAGAGCCGGCGAGATTGTTTAACGAACTTTTTTATATTTTTAATGCAAAACCCTATATCTGCGGGATTTGTTGTTCAATTTACATAAGTTTCAAAATTTCTTATTAGATAGTAAGTATCCTTGAAGCTAAGACTCCAGGTTGTTTTATTTCTTGTGATTTCATTATAAATATCTTCCAGTGTAGAAGCCGGTGATAGTGTTCCTAAAATATAATCTTCCAATTCAACTTGCCCTATTTTTTCTATTTTATCTAATAGAACTCCCAAATCTTTATGATTGAACCAACAATCTGTACTAAGGCAATATGATGTGTTCTGTTTAGTACACGCAATTTGACTGTTTAGGAAATCATCAATATTGGGTTTCTCTTTTTGTAATAAACGAGTGCAAGCTAAATTGTATTCTAACTTTCTCGGTCTTTCATCTACTGATGAAACAAAACAAACTCCATATTCATTATCAAACTTTATTACAAGAACATCTCCCTTATTAAAATACGGTACTCGTTTTATCTTTTCTTTTGGAACTTTAACAGGTTTGAGATTTTTGCTCTGTAATTGTACAGCTAATTTATCTAGAACCTTTTGTCTTTGTTTCAATGCTTTACTGTCGATTTCAAGCCAAAATTCGTTAGCTCCTTTTGCAATTATTTCTAAGGATTTATTTTTTATCTCATCAGGTAAATGTCCTATTTTCCATAAAGAATAGGCAAAAGAAGTCCAATAAATCTCTGCATAAAAATCATCGGTACAATAATTTTTTTCATCTGCCAGCATATCCGCTATAATTTTGTCGACACTTACTCCATCTTTATAATTTTCTACAACACAGTTGTAAATATCATATCCGTCATCACTATCTATAATTTTTACACCGTCTATTGCCATGAGAAACCTCCTATCCGTTCATCCCGTCATACTCCATTTCGTTGGTTTCCAAGCTAACCACTATTGCTAATAAATGCCC
>CAUVOD010000048.1:0-17043 GCA_963553525.1 uncultured Lachnospiraceae bacterium
CGACTAAACTGTCAAGAAGATTTTTGTCGGAGAAGCAGATAAAAATATCTTCCAATACAATTGAAATTTACTACAATTTCATAGAAAATACAGACAGCTTACAGGTCAATTATAATTTTTAATTGAGTATTAAGCATTAGACGGAATGAATTTTGAAATCAGAAAGTATAGGGAAACATAATATAGAGACGCATAGAGGATTTTATTATGGCTGATATTAGGGATAAAGATGTTAATTTGTCGCAGTATAACGATTCATCCAAATTGGATATACGTATAGCATTTCATCAAAAATATTCTACGAACAAGCAGGGGTTTAATAACTGGATATTCTCCAATTATTCTATAAAATACGGAATGCATATTTTAGAGCTGGGCTGCGGCAGCGGTATCACATGGAAAGATAATTTGAATAAAATAGATAATTCTGTTGAAATAACGCTTACGGATTATTCGGAAGGAATGCTTGAAAAGGCAAAATCACTGTTAGCTTCTTTTGAAAAATTCAGATTTGATGTTGTAGATATTCAAAATATCCCTTACGAAGACAACAGCTTTGACATAGTAATCGCTAATATGATGCTTTATCACGTACCGAATTTGGATAAGGCTTTTTGTGAGGTTAAGAGAGTATTAAAAAAGGACGGAACATTTTATTGCGCTACGTTCGGAGAAAACGGTCTGGATGAAGGTTTAGCAAAAATGCTGGGAACGGAGGCTGCCTCTAATGAGTCAAGCCATACTTTTACGCTTCAAAACGGAGCAAAAAAGCTTGATAATCACTTTAATTATGTAGAAAAGCTTATTTATGACGACTCTTTGGAGGTGACTGATATGAATGACTTAATCGAGTATATTCATTCGCTTAAGGGGATGAGTGATATATGTAAGTTGTCGGATAATGAGATTATAAATAAACTGCTGCCCGTTACAATAAACGGAGTTCTCAGACTTCCCAAAGAATACGGTCTTTTTATTTGCAAAGGAACAGAATGTATGCTGAATGACGGAAGTAAAACTCAAGACAAGTCGGGATGGCGGAATGCCTGACAAAAATGTCTGATGTTGCCGCTTATAGTGACGAAAAATTCGGTATGTGGTAAAATTTAATATATGTAAAAATAATTCGGAGGAATAAAAAATGCAGGAAAGACTTTATAAAGCAATGGGAAGAGGAGGCGCTACGAGCCTTGTGTTCGGAATAGTCTTTATCATTTTAGGAATTGCGGCGGGAGTAACGCTTATAGTAAGCGGAGCTAAGCTGCTTGCTCACAGGCAGTCCTTAGAATATTGACGCATGGAAGCGGGAAATGAGAATAAACAGACATGGCTTCAGGTAGTTACGGAGTCTCTAAAGGGATTATCTTTATCGGAAAGACAGCTTCGCAATCGCAGACGCGGAAGATATATTTTTACAGATAAAAAGCATCCCTGGAGAGGAATTCTTTCTACCTTATTAGGCGTATTTTCTGCGGCGTTTTTGGTTTTGTCGCTTATCTTTACTCTTATGAGCAAAGCGGAAGCTGAAGGCAATTATTCCATAGGGCTTGTTTGGGGCTTTATTTTGTCATTGGCGGGGCTTATAACGGGCATACTTTCATCAAGGGAGAAGGATATTTATATTTTTTTTCCCAGAACGGGTATTATTTTGAATGCGGCGTCTTTTGTATGCTTTTGCTTTGTATTATATTTGGGACTGAGATCGGTTTAGTATATTTGCAAAAGATTGAATGTTGAAGTATTATATAGCCTGTATAAGAGGCTGAGCTTTTATTTTACAAGGTTCGAGTTGTATTTGTGTATCCGCCGCTTGATATGCTGCGGATTGATTTTATAAGGCTTGTGTCAGCTGCCTGAAAAAGCGATAAACAAAGCTAAAAGGAGCGTAATATTATGAAAAAAGGTATCATTGTCAACTGTAAGCGGATATTTGCCCTGCTGTTTGTGGCTTTGCTGCTTATGTGTACAAAGACAACAGCTTTTGCATATGAAGCGAAGGTTAATCAGGACGGGGTTAATGTAAGGGCTTCCGCTGATGAAAAAGCCGATGTTGTTACAAGCGTTAACTCGGGTACCGCTATTGATATACAATCGGAAACGAAGGGAACGGACGGAAATACCTGGTATCAGATTTCAATTAACGGAGTTTCAGGCTATATCCGAGCGGATTTTGTAGAGGGAGGCGGAAATAATGCGGCAGCCGCAGCTTCTTCGGATACCGCAAGCTCATCCAATTATAAGGAAAGAAAAGGAGCGATAGTTTCGGACGGCAATGTAAACGTAAGAAGTGGTGCGGGCACTCTTAACGCTACGGTAGGAACTATAGCCGGAGGAACTGAAGTTACCGTTATCGGCGAAGACAAAGAAGCCGACGGAACTCTTTGGTACAAAATAAGATATAACGGTACAAATGAAGGCTTTGTAAGAAATGATTTCATCAAGGTTGAGGAGGTTGTCGAGGAAGAGCCTAAGGAGGATCCGGTTGCTGAAGCTCCCGTTACGGAGGATCCCGCATCTACAAAGGATCCCGGAATGATGGGACAGCAGTATACCGTTGCTTATGATATGAATGAAAGCGGCGAGAGCGTACCTTACCTTGTAGATAATAATTCCAGCGCACGTTATGATGTGGGTCAGCTTATAAAGAGTCTGGAAGATGTAAATGTGCTGAACGGAAAGATAAGAACCAACAATATATGGAGAGTTCTTTCCGTGATCTTTATAATAATTTCAATAGCGCTTACAGTCGTTTTGATTATTGTCGCATTGAAATTCAGAAAATATCTGGACGGAGATAACGGCGGGTACAGCGATAGTGATTATGATGACGATGAAGACGATTATGATGACTACGATGACGATTTCGAGGAGGAAGAAGTAAAAAAGCCGGTTAAAAAAGGAGGATTTTTCTCAAGAAATAAAAAGTCCGAAAAAATGCGTGATGACGATTATGATGATTATGACGATGATTTTGATGACGAGGATGATGACGACTATGAAGAGCGTCCCAAAGCTATAAAGAGAGTATATTCTCCGGAAAAAACATCAAGGTCGTCGGCTTATGACGATAAAGAGGAAGTACATTCGTCAAGGAGATCATCGGGAAGGGTTGTTACTCCGTCAAGGGCTTCAAAGCGTCCCCGTAATTTTATGGAAGAGGATGACGATTTTGAATACGGCTTCCTTGATGAAGATGAGTGATTACCTTGCAAACACTTAAAGATTGACATTAAAACCCCTCTGTTATATAGTGCGTATAACAGAGGGGAAATTTTATGGTACTGATAGATATTAATTTTCAATCCGATGAAGCCATATATATGCAGTTGTGCAATCAGATCATAAAGGGTATTGCCACTTCGGATATTCAGGAGGGTGAGCAGCTTCCCAGTGTGAGACAGCTTGCTGAGGTGATCGGAGTAAATATGCACACGGTTAATAAAGCTTACAGTATACTGCAAAGAGAGGGCTTTGTTAAAATCGACCGAAGGCGGGGCGCTATTATTGCCATAGATATAGACAAGATAAGGGCGCTTGACGAGACAAAGAGAGGTCTCGGAATAATTTTGGCGAGAGCCTTAACTAAAAATATAAGCAGGGATGAAATTCATGAATTAATTGACAATATCTGTGATGAGTGGGAAGTTGATTAAAGAAAGGTAGACGATACATGAGTGATCAATTTACGGTAAAAGCGAAAGAAGCGTTGGCACATGCTTCAAAAATCGCATCGGAGCTTAAGCTCAATTATGTGGGTTCGGAGCATTTGCTTATAGGGCTTATAAAAACAAAAGGCTCGGTCGCGTCAAGAATACTTATAGACAACGGAGTGGACGAGGATCGTATGATGAGTATGATACGCGATCTGATAGTACAGGACGGTACGCTCGCAACTGTTGATAAGGACGGCTTTTCACCCAGAGCGGAGGGCATAATCAAAGAAGCTCATATACAGGCGAAGAGGTTCAAAGCGGATCACACGGGAACGGAGCATATACTGCTTTCACTTATAAAGGACGGAGAAAATGTAGCTCTTCGTCTTCTCATCACCATGAATGTTTCCGTACAGAAAATATATGCGGAAACCTTGTCGGCTATGGGAGAAGATCCCAATTTGGTTAAAGAGGATCTTCGTCAGCCCAGGCAGTCAAGACAGAAAAATTCCACTATTTCCAAATACAGCAGAGATCTTACTGCTCTTGCGGAACAAGGTAAACTTGATCCGGTCATAGGTAGAGAAACCGAGATACAAAGAGCAATTCAAATTCTATCGAGAAGAACAAAAAATAATCCCTGTCTTATAGGAGAGCCCGGAGTGGGTAAAACTGCGGTTGTAGAGGGGCTTGCACAAAGAATTGCAAGCGGCGATGTTCCGGCAACGGTACAAAATTCCAGAATACTTACTCTGGATATTTCGGGCATGGTGGCAGGCTCCAAATACAGGGGCGAATTTGAAGAGAGAATAAAAAAAGTAATTCAGGAGGTAAAGGAAGATCCCGGAATTATTTTGTTTGTGGATGAAATGCATACCCTTATAGGAGCGGGAGGCGCAGAGGGCTCGATAGACGCTTCTAATATTTTGAAGCCATCTCTTTCAAGGGGTGAAATTCAAATGATAGGAGCCACCACAATAGCGGAATATCGCAAGTATGTGGAAAAAGATGCCGCATGGGAGAGACGTTTTCAGCCTGTTATGATTGAAGAGCCCTCAAGGGAAGAGAGTATTGAAATTTTAAAAGGTGTAGTTAACAAATATGAAGAGCACCATCATGTTGCAATAAGCGAAGACGCTTTGGTTGCCGCAGTAGACCTTTCGGCAAGATATATAAACGACCGAAATCTTCCGGATAAGGCGATAGATTTAATTGATGAAGCTTCAAGTGCGGCAAGACTTAATTTCCTCATCGTATCTCCTAAAATCAAGGAAATGGAAGAAAAGATCAAAAATCTTGATTTGCAGGTTGAGCAGGCACTTAGAGATCAGGAATTTGCAAGGGCTGCCGAATTAAATAAGGAGCAGAATGTTCTTTCCAAAAAATTGGACAAAATGAAGCAAAACCTGAGCAAACAGGAGGAAGAGCGCTCGATAAAGGTTACCGAAAGAGAAATTGAAGCCGTAGTCGCAATGTGGACAAAGATCCCCGTTACGAGGATAGCAGAAAAGGAAACGGCAAGACTTTTAAAGCTTGATAAGGAGCTTCATAAGAGGGTAATAGGTCAAAATGACGCGGTGGAAGCCGTTACCAGAGCGATAAGAAGAGGAAGAGTAGGACTTCAGGATCCCAATAAGCCCATAGGCTCCTTCCTTTTCCTCGGACCTACCGGAGTGGGTAAGACAGAGCTTTCAAAGGCTCTTGCGGAAACGGTGTTCGGAGAGGAGGATGCCCTTATACGTGTGGATATGTCGGAGTATATGGAAGGTCATTCCGTATCCAAAATGATAGGTTCGCCTCCCGGATATGTAGGCTATGAAGAGGGGGGACAGCTTTCCGAAAAGGTGCGCAGAAGACCGTACAGCGTAATATTGTTTGACGAGATTGAAAAGGCACATCCCGACGTATTCAACGTGCTTTTGCAGGTTCTTGACGACGGACACATCACGGATTCCAAGGGGCGTAAGGTAAGCTTTAAAAACACCATACTTATTATGACTTCGAATGTGGGAGCTCAGCGTATTATAGAGCCTAAAAAACTGGGTTTCGACGTTGATGAAAATGAAGCCAAGGATTACGAGCGTATGAAGGGCGCCGTGATGGAAGAGGTAAAACGTCTGTTTAAGCCTGAATTTATAAATCGTATTGATGAAATTATGGTATTTCATCCTCTTACAAATGATGAAATGCTTCGTATAATGACCCTTTTAACCGACAGCTTTGCAAAGAGATGTCTGGAACAGCTTGATATAAAATTGAATGTTACAACAGCCGTAAAAAGGCATATAGTTGAAAAATATTCCGACCGTAAGATGGGGGCAAGACCGTTAAAAAGAGCTATGCAGACTACCGTCGAGGACGCAATGTCTGAAGCGCTTCTCAAGGCTGAGATTTTAAGAGGCGATACGGTTGACGTGGTGCTTGATAACGGAAAAATAGCTTTTAAAAGGGTTGAAAAAAACAAGGATAAGGCAAAAACAAAACTGAAAAAGCCTTTGGCAAAAAGAACTGCAAAGGCAGCGGGCTCCGTTAAAAAGAGAGTAAAAAAATAAAAGTGATTTTTTAGAATCATCTTCGATAGCTGCGGATTGGAGAGGAATTTGGCTGCAAAAAAGCTTAAAACCGTATTTTTTTGTCAACAATGCGGTCACGAGTCTGCAAAGTGGATCGGACAATGCCCGATATGCAGAGAGTGGAATACATTTACGGAAGAAATAATAAAGCAGGAAGGCAGGGCGTCTAAAGCGGCTGTGTCCTCAAAGGCAGGCGTAAAGACGGGGAACAGTCCCGTGCCCCTATCCGAAATAGAGGTTGATACGGAAGAAAGATCGGGTACGGGCTTTAATGAACTGAACCGTGTTTTGGGAGGAGGTCTCGTAAAGGGATCTCTTACATTGGTCGGCGGCGATCCGGGAATCGGTAAGTCCACCATATTGTTACAGGTTGCAAGGGAGCTTTCTCAAAACGGTAAGCGGGTTCTTTATATATCGGGAGAAGAGTCTCTAAGACAGATAAAGCTCAGAGCCGACAGGATAGGAAGCTGTAATGATAAGCTGCTTTTTTTGTGTGAAACGAATCTGTCGGATATAGAAGTCGCCATTGATAAGGCTTCTCCGGATGTTGTAATAATCGACTCCATTCAGACCATGTACAATGAGGAGATAAGCTCCGCCGCAGGAAGCGTGTCCCAGGTCAGAGAGGCAACCGGAGCGCTTATGCGCATAGCCAAAACATCGCATATATCAATATTTATAGTGGGGCATGTAACAAAGGAAGGCACCGTAGCTGGTCCCAGGGTTTTGGAGCATATGGTTGATACTGTTCTTTATTTCGAGGGAGACAGGCATGCCTCATACAGAATTTTAAGAGCCGTAAAAAACAGATTCGGTTCTACAAATGAGATAGGAGTTTTCGAGATGAGGCAGGAGGGGCTTGTTGAGGTTGAAAACCCCTCCGAATTTATGCTTTCCGGAAGACCTATGAATGCTTCCGGAGCAATAGTCACATGCTGCATAGAGGGAACAAGGCCTATATTATTTGAAATACAGGCTCTCGTTTCAAGAACCAACTTCGGATATCCCAAAAGACAGGCGACGGGAACGGATTATAACAGAGTCAATTTGCTGATGGCTGTTTTGGAAAAAAGAGTGGGGCTTCAGCTGTCGGATTGCGATGCATATGTGAATCTTGCAGGCGGAGTCAGAATGCAGGAACCGGCTCTGGATCTTGCTATCTGCCTTGCAGTCATATCAAGCTTCAGAAACAGGGCGGTTGAACCGGACGTTGCGGCATTCGGAGAGGTCGGACTCAGCGGTGAGGTAAGAGCCGTATCGATGGCGCAGCAAAGAGTATCCGAAGCGTTCAAGCTGGGATTTACAACCTGTATTTTACCGTCGGCGTCAGCCAAAAGAGTGAAGATTCCTGAAGGAATGAAAGTGATAGGGGTAAGAAGCGTTGCGGATGCAATGAACCTGATATAAAAGAATTACAGGGGAAGCAGGATTCGAACCCGCATGAACGGTTTTGGAGACCGTGATACTAGCCATTGTATGATTCCCCTTTGATTAAGACAAAAGCGATTATAACAAGCAAATGCCTCTTCTGCAAGTCTTTTCTTTTAAGCTTTCGTCTTTCTCGGAGTCCGGCAGCATGATATAATCCGAAATAGCTTAATATATCAATATTTTAATTTTATATGGCAGTAAAACAGGTGATGAATTATATCCTGTTAATGCCCGCTCATTTAGTATAGATCCGATCGAAAAGGATAAAGGTGATATGCTGTGTCAAAAAAAGATTCGAAATTTCAAGTGAAGTTTATGTCTTTTTTATTTCGTGGAAAAGAAATATTTAAACCTTTAAATACGGGTTTTATTGATAAAAGAGTAGGCTGTATCAGGGAATATGTAGCTAATATTTATTTTTATACAAAAGACGGTCATACCATTATGATTGATGCGGGATATAACTATGACAGGCTTGCAGAAAAGATGCGGTGGCTTAATATCGATCCGAAGGATATAAAAGAGATTTTAATTACCCATCAGGATACGGACCATGTCGGAGCTGTTGAAAAAGGCGGTGACGGATTATTCAGCGAATCAACGATATATATCGGAAGAATTGAAAATGAGTATTTAGAAGGCCGTAAACGGCGTAAAGTCTTTTGGGGATTATATAAATTACCTCAAGTGCATATTGATAATAAAAAGGTTTTAATCGATGACAGCCAAGTATTTTATATCGGAAATATTAAGATAGAAGCTTTTCTTGTGCCGGGACATACCTGGGGACATCTTGTATATTTGATTGATGAAGCTTATTTATTTACAGGAGATACGATTTGGTTCGGAGCGTATGGGGGTTATGCATTTTTAAATACTCTTGCGGAAGATAGAAAGCTGCAAATTAAATCACTTAAAAGATTGGAAGAAATACTTAGAAAAAGAAACCTTAAATTAAAGATTATTACAGGACATACCGGCTGGACCGATGATATAGATTTTGCTTTTGCTCATACGGATGAAATTTGCAATTCATTAAGGCGAAAACCGAAAGTTCATGATTGTAAAGCGCCATATGACGGCTTTGATGAAAGCGATGATACGGAAGCAAAAGCAGGAAATGCTTTCCTGGATAAGTGTTAGAAATCATTAAAACGGCAGTATAAAATTCATCATGAACATTATAGTCTTAGAGCAGCGTGAGGAATACTATGGCGGGAAATATTGCAAAAAATTCTATTGAATATTATATGGACAAATATGAGGCTCCTGTAAGAGCGTTATCCTCGTATTTAAGCTGGCTTGAGGAGCATATGAATGTCAGAGCCGACAGCGTATACTCGGATTCGGATACGGTAATGCCGTTTCCCGTGTATGATTCGACTCTTATGGCATTCATCAAGCAGGCTCAAAGCACGGGGATTTTGGACAGAAATTGTGTTTATGTGTATACAAGACACAGGATGAACAGTGTAAAGGATGAGCTTGACTTTATAGAAAAAGCAGGACTTCAGGATATGGACGATCTGTGGGGGATACTGTCCAATTATGTTATGGAAGGTATGAGCAGGGGCGCTAAATGGTCGGAGGGAGTAAGCAGCGGAATATTCTATCATGTGATCCGTAAAATGCTGGATCTGCTCATGACATGGAGCAAATCTATACCGACAAGGAGATAAAGTCCGCATTTTACCTGATATGCGGATAAAAGGAAGGGTAGGCACAACGGGTTTTTATTTGTGACCGAAATAGTGTATACTAAGGGACATTTATTATTAAAGATTAGATTGAATTGATATGTATATTCAGTCGGGAGTAGAGAGCTTCTTATGAAGAGGAGAAGAATAGTAGCGGTTGTAGGAAGACCGAATGTGGGAAAGTCCACGCTTTTTAACGCTCTGGCGGGTGAAAGAGTTGCAATAGTCAAAGATATTCCGGGAGTAACAAGAGACAGACTTTACAGAGATGTGGAGTGGGCGGGTAAAACCTTTTTACTTGCCGATACCGGAGGAATCGAGCCCGATTCTAAGGATATTATTTTTTCACAAATGAGGGAACAGGCGCAGCTTGCAATAGATACTGCCGACGTCATTATTTTTTTGACCGATGTAAGATCGGGGGTTACGGATCAGGATCTTGACATAGCGGGAATGCTTAGAAAATCCGGAAAAAATATAGTTCTTGCCGTAAACAAGGTCGATAATCATATACAGCAGAGTCCGGAAGTTTATGAATTTTATAATTTGGGACTCGGAGATCCTTATCCTATAAGCGCTGAAGCAAAGCAGGGGCTTGGAGATCTGCTTGAAGCGGTGTGCAGTCATATACCGGAGAACGGTGAAGATGAAGATGAAGATGAAGCCTATACGAAGATTGCAATAATAGGAAGACCCAACTCCGGTAAAAGCTCTCTTATAAATAAGCTTTTGGGTGAAGAGCGGCTTATCGTATCGGATATTGCGGGCACTACAAGGGACGCCGTAGATACGGACGTCGTTCATAACGGAAAAAAATATACCTTTATCGATACCGCAGGTCTTAGACGCAAGTCAAGAATAAAGGAAGATCTTGAACGCTATATGATAGTAAGGGCTGTGAGCGCAATTGAGAGAGCCGATGTCTGCGTAATGGTGATAGACGCATCCGAAGATATAGCGGAACAGGACGCTCACATTGCGGGAATAGCCCACGAAAGAGGCAAGGGTATGATTATCCTTGTCAACAAATGGGATCTGATAGAAAAGGATAATAAGACCGTAAAGAGATATACCGAAAATATAAGACAGGTTCTGTCCTTCATGCCGTATGCGGAGCTTATGTTCGTTTCAGCCAAAACGGGTCAGAGACTTTCTAAAATATATGATGTGATAGATAAGGTTAACGATTCGAGCACACTCAGGATTACCACCGGCATTCTTAACGATGTGCTTGCAAAGGCGGTGGCAATGCAGCAGCCGCCTTCGGATAAGGGAAGAATTCTGAGAGTTTATTACATGACCCAGGTGGGAGTAAGACCGCCTACATTTGTGATATTTGTAAATTCTAAAAAACTTATGCACTATTCATATACCAGATATATCGAAAATCGAATACGAGATGCTTTCGGCTTTGTCGGTACACCCATTAATTTTATTATTCGTGAGCGTAAGGAGAAATAGATATGTTTCGTATTATTTGTATCATAGCAGGTTATATTTTCGGTCTGTTCAACACATCGTTGGTGTTCGGGAAAATAATCGGTGTCGATGTCCGTAAGCACGGAAGCGGAAATACGGGTACAGCCAATATGCTGCGTACTGCAGGTTTCAGATCGGGTCTTGTAGTTCTGATCGGAGATACTCTTAAAGCGGTTTTATCCATGCTTTTGATGGTGTTTGTATTAAGGGAACAGTATGCTTTAAATATTGTTCTGATAAAGGCATATACCGGACTTGGATGTATATTGGGGCATAATTATCCTTTTTATACGGGATTTAAGGGCGGAAAAGGCATAGCCACAAGCTTCGGAATAATGCTTGTGCTTGATTGGAGGCTTGCATTGTTCGGCTTCGGAACATTCATGCTGGTATTTTTTTCGACGCACTATATGTCTTTAGGCTCGCTCAGCGGCGTTATAGCGGGCTTCCTGCCGATATTCATAAGTGTGGGCATGATAGGCGGAATAGGCGGTGAAATTATAGTTTCGGAACAGAGAGCCGAATTTTATATAATAATTTCTCTGATGATATTCCTTGCATTTTTCAGACACAGAGAAAATATTTCCAGATTATTGAAGGGTGAAGAGAGAAAAACACATTTGCACAGAGCTAAAAATAAAGAAGAATAGCATATACCTGGAGGCGTTGGCGGGGACTGTTATGCAGTAAAATACCCGTCAATAACATATAATTAAAATTTTTTCTTGCAATTTCTTTTTGACTGTTATATACTCGTCATTGCTCATACGGCTCGTTGGTCAAGCGGCTAAGACGCCGCCCTCTCACGGCGGAAACAGGGGTTCGATTCCCCTACGAGCTACATTATAATCGCACAGATACGGCATCTGCCGATATTTGGGCGATTTCTTTATATAGCATTACTTTTATCAGGTGCGCCTGTGTTACAGCTTAATCTTTATTTCAAAGATAAATAATCCGAAAAGCATATACATGTTGTACCGTTATTTTTCCGATGTAAACGAGTTGCAGGATGTAGTATGTAATAGCGGCGGTATATTCGGCATGGAGCGCCTGTATAATATACCTGTATAGAAGACGGGCATATTATGCCTGTATATTCCGTATAAAACGTAGGAGAGCTTAAAAAGTCATGGTACTTTCTTGTCACAATATAACTAAAGCGTTTGATGATAAAACGGTTTTAAAGTCGGTTTCGTTTAATTTGGAAGCAATGGAAAAGGCTGCCGTTGTGGGGGCTAACGGTGCGGGAAAGACCACTCTTTTACGTATAATAACCGGAGAAATTGAAGCGGATAAAGGCGGCGCCGTTTTTTCAAGAGACGTATCCTTCGGTTATGTAAAGCAAAATCAGGATCTGAGCAGCGATAAAACGGTTTTTGAGACACTTAAAGAAGCAAAAAAGGATGTCATAGAGCTTGAAGCTGAAATAAGAAGAGCGGAAGAGCTTATGAAGATTTTAAGCGGAAATGAGCTTCTTAAGCTAAGCGATAAATATGCGGAAATGACTGCACGTTTCCAAAGAGAGGGCGGATATCAATGGAGAGGCGGTATTATCGGTGTTGCCAGAGGCTTAGGCTTCAGCGAGGATGAGCTTGACCGTAAGCTAAGCTGTCTTTCAGGAGGAGAAAAGACGAGGGTTGCCATCGGAAAGCTTCTTTTAACAAAGCCGGATGTAATAATACTTGACGAACCTACCAATCATTTGGACATAAAATCGGTTCAATGGCTTGAAACGTATCTCAGGAATTATCAGGGAGCGGTGCTTATTGTTTCTCACGACAGATATTTCCTTGACAGGATTGTAGGAAAGGTAATAGAAATCGAAAACACGGGTTCAGCCGTATATAACGGAAATTATAGTGTTTACTCCGAAAAAAAGGCGGCTGACAGAGCCGTCAGGTGGCATGCCTATGTAAATCAGCAAAAGGAGATAAAAAGACAGGAGGAGGTAATACGCAAGCTGAAAAGCTTTAACAGAGAAAAGTCTATAAAAAGGGCTGAAAGCAGAGAAAAAATGCTTGATAAGGTTGAACGGCTTGAGAAACCTTCGGATATAAACGATGAAATGCGTATAGTCCTAAGTCCGAATGTTGAAAGCGGAAAGGATGTTCTGGAGGTTGAGGGGCTGTCCATGTCGTTCGGCGAAAGGAGACTGTTTAAGGATATTTCCTTTGAAATTAAGCGAGGTGAAAAGGTAGCCATAGTAGGAGACAACGGAGTCGGAAAATCCACTCTGATGAAAATCATCATAGGGAAAATCATAAAGGAGTCCGGAAGAATAAGATTCGGAACCAAGGTTCATGTGGGATATTACGATCAGGAGCAGCAGCTCCTTGATGATAATAAAACTCTTTTTGACGAAATATCGGACGCCTATCCTATGCTAGGCAATACCCTGATAAGGAGCCATCTTGCCGCATTTCTTTTTATAGGCGAGGATGTTTACAAGCAGGTAAAGGATTTGAGCGGCGGTGAAAGGGGCAAGCTGTGTCTTGCCAAGCTTATGCTTTCAGAAGCCAACTTTCTTCTTCTGGATGAGCCTACCAATCATTTAGATATCACTTCAAGAGAAGTATTGGAAAGTGCGATATCCGGCTATGAGGGGACTGTTCTGTATGTAAGTCATGATCGCTATTTTATTAACAGAACCGCAACAAGGGTAATGGATCTTGTAGACGAAAAACTGATAAATTATATAGGAAATTATGATTACTATATTGAGCATAAGCCGGAGCGCATGGAGCATATACTGCATGTAGGCTATGATAAAGACGGCAGTAATACCGGTAAAATCATGGAAAAGACAATTGAACCTTATGTCGCCTCATTGGAGAAAAGCGGTACCGCAGCTCTTGACTGGAAGGCGCAAAAGGAGCTTGCCGCTATAAAGCGCAAGAAAGAATCGGAGCTGAAAAAATGCGAGGAGATGATAGAAATTCTTGAAAACAAGAATAAGGAGATAAATTTACAGTTCTTTTTGCCTGAGGTTGCATCCAATTCCGCAAAGCTAAGACAGCTCACCAGGGAGCAGGAGGATATAAATGCCAGGCTTGAAGTTTTGTATGAACAATGGGAAGAATTGTCCTGATTTGTAAAAAAAATATTAATAAAGTTTGACAAAATACAGCCGTAAAAATTATAATAAACCTTAGTTTTGTTAGAAAAAAGACAATTATAGGAAGATGAAACAATGCCGGAAAAGGAAATTTCACAAGCCGTTATAGGGCGTATGCCCAGATATTTCAGATATGTAAAGGAGCTTAAGGAAGAGGGAAGATCCAGGATATCGTCAAGAGAGCTTTCCGATATCATGAATGTCACAGCATCTCAGATAAGACAGGATTTTAATAATTTCGGAGGCTTCGGTCAGCAGGGATACGGTTATAATATAGATTTTTTGTATGACGAGCTTCATAAAATACTCGGTCTTGACAAAGCCCGCCACATGATAGTGGTAGGGTACGGTAATCTTGCAAAGGCTCTTGTCGGAAATTCCAATTTTTCCAGCAACGGGTTCAGCTTTGATGCCGGCTTTGATATCGAGGAGAGAGTTGCCGAAGCGGAGAATACGCCCATACCCCTTTTCCCCGTTTCGGAATTGGAATCGTATATAGAAGATCATATAGTCGATATAGCCGTTATTACCATACCCAAGTCGGTTACAGAAATCATGGTCAGCAGGCTGGTCAAGGCGGGTATAAAGGCGATTTGGAATTTTTCGCCCGTGGATCTGAATGTTCCGGATGATGTAACGGTTGAAAATGTTCATTTACAGGACAGTTTGATGATACTGTCATATAATGCCGACAATAATGAAAAAGAAAAAAAGTGACGAAAATTTTATAGAAGCTTTGGTGGGAAAGGAGATTCCCATATTAACCTCCGACCCGAAGTGGAAATTGCTGTTCGGTGACGACGAACCTCCTGCGGAAATAAGTGAAACCGCAAAAGAGCTTGAAAAACTTATGGCGGTGCAGTCCGCTTCCCGAGAAAAGATAAAGGAACTTAAGAGGACAAAAAAAGATCTTTTAAATGAAATTATCCGTTTAAGAAGTCTGCCTCAGACCCTTGAGAACGAGGGACTTATTCAGATGCAGACCGTTCTCATAGACGACGCCAACGCCAAGCTTGAGCAGCTTGAAGAGGAGCAGATAGGAGTTCCCAGGCAAATCTATGATTCCAATTTGAAGCTTATGCTCCAGACCATGGATTTTTGTTATAGATATATGGCGGAAAATTCCATGGAAATCGGTGCTATAAATAATTGGATCAGCGATATCAGAATCGAGCTTAAGAAGCAGCTCATAAAAAAGCAGGAAAGCGAGCTTGATAATTACAATATGTACATGTATATGCACCAGATATTGGGACCTGAGGTCATAGATCTTTTCGACATGAAATACGATCCCGAGAGATGGCATCCGGTTCAGGAGTCTGACGGCGAGTATGTGTAAAGATAAAGCTGATAAAAATACCATGATATTTTGTGGTGGAATTTGCAGTGAATAAGGTTAAGGCTTTTTTTTCTAAAATAGATGATTACAGCTTTATAATAGGGCTTGTAATCGTACTTATCCCTGTATTTATAGATATATATCTGGGCTCCGGCTCCATATTTTCCTACCATGATCAGCTTGACGGTGAGATACTGACCTATATTTTGGGCGCTAAATATTTTTTATCCGGCGCTGAAATATATCCCGAGCTCTTTAACGGAATACCTTCTACGGGCTTGACCCCTGCGGCTCCGGCTCTTGTACTGTTTTATAAGCTGTTTTCGTTCGGCAGGTATCCTTATCTCTATGCTTTGATTTTCAGTTTTGCCTTAGGCACAGTTACAGCCTATGTCGGAATGTATAAGCTTCTCGGAGTATTTATTCCTGAAGCGTACATCTGTGCGTTATGTGCGGTGTTTTTTTCTTTTGTTCCCCATCTTTGCGTATACGGTCTAAGTATAACGGGGCTGCCCCTGCTTCTGTACGCTTTTATTTCAATAAAAACAAGTACGACTAAATCAGATTTAATATACGCATATGCAGCCGTTGTTTTCTTCGGCTTATTTTCCTCGCTTCCGCTTGTCGGCTTTGCCGTTATAGGAATTGCGTTTGTATATATTTTATTCAGCATTGCTGCTAAGAAATTTAATTTTAAATTTTTATCGGGAGTCCTGCTGCTGCTTGTCGTATATGTATCGGAAAATACCGCACTTTTGAAGGAACTGCTCGGAATTTCAAATGATACCGGCTTTCAAAGCCACAGAATTGAGATTGTAAGAAAGGGTATGCCGTTTGCTGAAGGCTTTATATCAAGCTTTTACTTTCCGAGTTTACATTTACCGACGCATCAGAAATATATGTTCCCTGTTTTCGGTGTGCTTATCCTGACTTTGACGGTACTGTATATAAAATATCGAAAAGAAATATTTGAGGATAAAAAAGCAAAAACGGCTTTTGTATTTTTTGCATTGCTGTTTGCCTTTAATGTCTTTACATCAATCCTTTACGGTTTTATTCATTGGTATCCGACGGCGGATTTCAGAAACAGAACGGGAGGGATTATTCACAGCTTCCAATTTGACAGAATAAACTGGCTGTCAGATCCCGTTTGGTACATTTTATTCGGGCTTTGCATATATCTGCTGCTGTATTTTGCGGAAGGATTATTAAAAAACGGGTTTGCAGGAAAGCTTATAAAGATCTTTGTATTCACATATATTGTGTTTATATCGCTTATTATTTTCAAGAGCTCCGACCTTAACAAAGGCATTCACGCCCTGTATTTGAAAGAAAATTATTCCGCCGTAAGCTTTGAAGAATATTACGCCTCTGATATATTTTCCGAAATAGATGAATATATACAGGAAAAGGAGTCGCTTCAAAAGACCGAATACAGAACTCTTTCTTTGGGACTGTATCCGGCAATAGCTTCATATAACGGCTTTTATACCTTGGACGGCTATTCGAATAATTATCCGCTTGAATACAAAAAGGCTTTTCGTAAAATAATTGCAAAGGAGCTTGACAAAAATCCGGAGCTTAAAGCCTACTATGACGACTGGGGAAACAGAGTCTATCTGATAACGGGCAGTCTTTCTCAGAATTGGCTTATACCTAAAGGCAGCGGGATAGCTGCGGATTAGTTGGAACTTGATGTTAAATCCGCCTAGGAGCGCGGAGCGCTATCTTTATTTTCGGCTGTTGCACGATC